>JALXCV010000001.1 GCA_026990765.1 Hyphomicrobiales bacterium
GGTAGAAGAAGCAGATTTTCTGTCGATCGGGTCGAATGATCTGATCCAGTACCTGTTTGCCTCTGACAGGGGCAATCCGAAGCTGAATAAATATTATGATACTCTAAGTCCGATCATGCTGCGACTATTGCGCGACATTGTCCAGCGCTGCCGGGCGGCCAGTGTGCCCCTGACGCTTTGCGGGGAGATGGCATCTGATCCGCTGGAAGCCATGGCGCTGGTCGGGATAGGCTTTGATTCTATTTCCATGGCACCTGCATCTGTGGGGCCGGTCAAATCAATGATATTGAAACTCGACCAGTCACATCTGGCAAGGTTCATGAAACCCTTGCTGGATACGCCGGTCAAATCCCTGCGCCCGCAATTGCAAGCCTATGCTGACGGGCGAAAACTGTTAGTCTGAATGGAGCCTGACCCATGACACCTGAAGAAAAACTTGCCCTGCCATATCGCAAATGCGTCGGGGTAATGCTGCTGAACAAGGACAACAAGGTCTGGATAGGCCATCGCATGCAGATAAAGGATGATGCCGAAGGCAAGGGCAAATGGTGGCAGATGCCGCAAGGCGGGATTGATGCGGGAGAAGATGCGGTCACGGCCGCTTTTCGCGAGTTGAAAGAAGAAACCGGAGCCACCAGTGCCAGCCTGATTGAAGAAGCAGATGGCTGGTTTTATTATGACCTGCCTGAAGAAATGATCGGGGTTGCCTGGAAAGGCAGATATCGCGGCCAGAAACAACGCTGGCTGGCCTTGCGCTTTACCGGTGATGACAGCGAAATTGATATTTCAGGCATTGGTCATGCAGCAGAGTTTGACAAATGGCGCTGGGCAGATATGGATGAACTTGCCGAATTGATCGTGGATTTCAAACATGATCTGTATGTGAAAGTTGTCGAAGCGTTCAGGCACTTGCGCTAAAGCCTGCCATCATATGCCTTGCGACCGATACGGGCAGCTATCAGGGTGAAGCTGTCTCTTGCAAGGGCTGCCCTTATTTCCCGGTCTATATCGCTGCGGCTGTCACACCATACACCGTGACCGCCAAGTGCCTTGCCGATGGCCGCAAAGTCGGTGGCTCCAAAATCCACTCCCAGATTGGGCAATTGCGAGCCGCGTTGCTTGAGTTCGATCAGCGCCAGGCTTTCATCGACAAAGATGATGATCGGTATGGCAAGCCTTGCATCGCGGATGGTGGCCAGTTCGCCCAAAAACATTACCAGACCGGCATCACCGACAAAGGCAACCACCGGGCGGTGAGGCTCGGCAATTTTGCGGCCAGTTGCCAGTGGTACGGCGCAACCCATGGTGCAAAGGGCGGATGATTGCAAAAGGCTGCGAGGCTCAAGGCACTGCCAGCTTTGTGACAGCACTATGCGGTGAGCACCGGTATCTACACAGGCAATGGTGTTGTCGGGCAGGGATTTGCGGCACTGGTCAATCACCGCTGCCGGCCCCCATTCCTCATCAAGGTTTTGAATTGCATATAGCTGTTTGCGCATAATTGCCGGTTCACCTTTTGGCCAGCTGGCTTTAGGGCTGGTGTCCTTTCCCAGAACGGCAAGCCCGGATGCAACATTGCCGATGAAATTGATAGCAGCCTGGTGCATGTAATGGGTGTTGGTGATGGCGCTGAACTCAATAACCCTTGCATCTTCATCCCAGATATTGCGCCAGCCAATGCGCATTTCTATAGGGTCATATCCGGCAAGGATAATGCAGTCTGACTGTTTGATCAGTGGAATAAGCAATTTGTCGGCAGGTGGTGACAGACCGGCACCGCCAAGTGCCAGTTGATGGGTTTCGGGCAATATGCCCTTGGCCTTGTAGGTAGTGATCAGGGGGATTTGTTTATCCCGGCAGAATCTTGATACTGCATCAGACCCGTTCTGGTTGAGAACATCAACCCCTGCGATCATGATCGGTCGTTCAGAACTGGCCAGCCATTGCCGTGCCTTGTCAAGTTGCGGTCCTGAAGCTGGTGCAGATGGGGCAACAGCCATATGGTGCGGGAAACTGGCGGTTGCTTCCGATTTTTGTACATTGATCGGGATGTCCAGCAATACCGGGCCGGGGCGATCCTGCATGGCGATATTTACTGCCTTGTCGGCAATGATCGCGGCAGTGCCGGCTTCCAGCCTGAAAGCTGCCTTGGTTATTTCTTCTACAAGTTTGAGGTGATCAAAAACCTGATGGGTATAGGTCTGTTGCTCGATTGAAGGCACACATCCGGTCAGGATGATCATTGGCACACGGTCCTGTCTGGCATTGGCGATAACATTCATCGCATTGGCTATGCCAGGGCCGATAGTGGCAATCAGGATTGCCGGGGCGCCGTCAAAATGATGCACTCCCTCGCCCATGAAGCCGCCACTATTTTCATGCTTGACCAGATGTATCTTGATACCGGCGCGCTCAATTGCGTCCATCATCACCATGATTTCACCACCGGGAATGCCGAAAGCATGGCGGCAACCGGCGTCATAAAGCCTTTGGGCGATTATTTCAGAAGCAGTGTGCATTGCCTATTTGTCCCTTGCTGCCAGTTTTGTATAGCCATTGCGGGTTTGCGGGACTTTCATATCCAGAATGCGCCCGGCAATCAGATTGCGCAGCATCTGGCCAGTGCCACCGCCTATGGTGAACATGCGGGCATCGCGCACCATGCGCTCCAGTGGCAGATTGCGCGAGTAACCGGCTGCACCATGTAATTGCAAGGCGTCATTTGAGACCTTGACGGCGGTTTCAGAGGCAATCAGCTTGGCCTGTGCCGCCATTAGCGGATCGGGAAAACCGGAGCCGGTGATCTGGGCACTGGCAGCGGCTCGCCATAACATCATGCGGGCTGATTCCAG
>JALXCV010000002.1 GCA_026990765.1 Hyphomicrobiales bacterium
AAGGAATAAGCATCATAAATGGCATCAAATCCGGGCACATCAACTTCGGAAAATTCCAGACACATAAAATGCCCGCCCGGTTTCAGTACCCGAAAGGCTTCACTCAGCACCTTGTCAATATGGGTTACATTTCTGATGCCAAAGGCAATTGTATAGGCATCAAAGGTCTTGTCGGCAAAAGACAATTGTTCAGCATTGGTTACGGTAAAATCATAAGTTCCGGCAAAGCTTTGTCTTTCAGCCCTGATCCGGCCTTCAATCAGCATTTCCGGTGAAATATCGGCAATATTGACATGCACATTGCTGCCGCCGGTTTTCAAAATACGAAAGGCAATATCCCCGGTTCCACCTGCCATATCCAGAACCTTGAATGACTGCTCATTTCTTGGCGGGTTCAGCTTGGTGATGAAATCATCTTTCCACAAGCGGTGCAGCCCGCCCGACATCAGATCATTCATCTTGTCATAGCGGCTGGCAACAGATGAAAACACCTCATTCACCATGCCCTGCTTGGCATCTGCTTCAACATCCTTGAACCCGAAAGGGGCTTTTTCCGTATCGTTGGTCATTTATCCGGCCTGTGAAATAGTTGGACTTTGGCCGCGAACATAACTCACAAACCACAAAAACGCTATTGCTGTATTGGCACAATCATGGATAAAGCATGTTAACCGCAAATTTTTTTGAAATGCTGACCCATGCCTGAACTGCCTGAAGTTGAAACTGTCAAAAACGGACTTGCCCCGGTTCTTGAAGGTGCAACCATTATCCGCGTAAAGCTGAACCGGCCAGATTTGCGCTTTGCCTTTCCTGATAATTTTCCCCAAAGGCTTGAGGGCAGACGGATATTGCGACTTGAGCGGCGGGCCAAATATATACTCACTCACCTTGATAATGATGATATCTGGATGTCACATCTGGGCATGACCGGACGCTTTACGATTTTTCGCCCCGGCAAAGAACAGCAAAATCTGGCAGAATTCTATTTTCAGGATGGAGCAGCTGGTGAAGGTGCCGGCAAGCATGATCATTTTATCATGCAACTGGATAATGATGCCATGGTGGTCTACACCGATCCGCGCCGTTTTGGTTTCATGGATTTGTTTGCAGCCAGTGATGCACCAGATAACAGGTTCCTTAGAAATATCGGGGTTGAACCGCTGGGCAATGAACTTCACGGTCAATATTTGTCACAAAAGCTGAAAACCAGAAAAAGCCCGCTAAAATCGGCCCTGCTTGACCAGAAGATAATTGCCGGGCTTGGCAATATTTATGTTTGCGAAGCCCTGTTCCGGGCCAGATTGTCCCCATTGCGCCTGTCATCAACCCTTTATGGCGGCAAAAAAGCTGCTGAACGCTGTGAAACCCTGATCCGTAAAATCCGCGATTGTCTGAATGAGGCCATTCTTGCAGGTGGGTCGACCTTGCGCGACTATGCCAATGCTGATGGAGGCGAGGGCAGCTTTCAGCAAAGCTTTGATGTTTATGATCGTGAAGGTGAGGCATGCAGACGCGAAGGTTGTGATGGCACCATTAAAAGAATTACCCAGTCAGGACGTTCAACCTTTTACTGCCCGAAATGTCAGAAGTAACCCTTGCGCATATTTGGTAAAATATGGAACATGTGTGGTCAAAACCAACAATCAGGGGAGTATTTTGAAAAATGGCCTATGAAAACATCATTGTCGAAACTCGCGGGGGCGCAGGCATTATCACCCTTGACCGGCCAAAGGCGCTGAACGCTCTAAGCTCGGCTCTGATCGCTGAACTGAACACCGCGCTGGATGATTTCAATTCCAATGATGCGATTGGCTGCATTGTCATCACCGGTAGTGAAAAAGCCTTTGCTGCTGGCGCCGATATCAAGGAGATGCAATCCAAGACCTATATGGATGCCTATATGAATGACTTTCTTGGCAGTTGGGACTATCTGGCAGATCAGAGAAAACCCACTATTGCTGCAGTAAATGGCTATGCTCTTGGTGGTGGTTGCGAATTGGCGATGATGTGCGATTTCATTCTTGCAGGTGACAATGCCCAATTTGGCCAGCCTGAAATCAAGCTGGGCACTATTCCAGGCGCTGGCGGCTCGCAGCGCCTGACCCGTTTTGTCGGCAAATCAAAAGCCATGGAAATGGTGCTGACCGGGCGGATGATGGATGCACTAGAAGCAGAACGCGCCGGGCTGGTATCAAGGATTGTTGCAGCCGGTGATCTGCTGGATGAAGCTGTGAAAGTGGCACAAAAGATCGCCGGGCTTTCAAGACCGGTGGTGATGGTCGCCAAGGAAGCTGTCAATCGTTCCTATGAAACCACGCTGGCAGAAGGTATCAGGTTTGAAAGGCGGGTCTTCCATTCGCTTTTTGCCACTGATGATCAAAAAGAAGGCATGAAAGCCTTTGTTGAAAAACGCAAGGCAGAATTTAACCACCGCTAATCGCCCTTTTGACGCAAATTGAGGTGTTGACTGTAAAGCCTGACTGAATTATAACCGCGCAATCGAATTTCCGGGAATTTCCCGGATGCTTTTGGATGCGCATTTTGTTTTTACATTGCGCCTTTAACGAACAGGATATTTATTCATGGCGAACACAAGTTCGGCAAAAAAAGCTGTACGTCAGACAGCACGTCGCACACAGATCTCTAAAGCACGCCGTAGCCGGATGCGCACTTTCATCAGAAAAGTGGAAGAAGCCATTAATGGTGGTGATAAAGAACAGGCAGAAGCTGCCTTGCGTGCGGCCCAGCCTGAAGTGATGCGCAATGCCCAAAAGGGACTGCTGCACAAAAGAACTGCATCGCGCAAAATTTCCAGACTGTCTGCTCGCATAAAAGCCATCA
>JALXCV010000003.1 GCA_026990765.1 Hyphomicrobiales bacterium
ATGCCTGACATACCGCTCATGCCGCCCATGCCTGACATGCCGGACATTCCGCCCATGCCTGACATGCCGGACATTCCGCCCATGCCTGACATGCCGGACATGCCGCCCATGCCGGACATTCCGGACATTCCGCTCATGCCTGACATACCGGACATGCCACGATATGAATATTGGGTGCAGACCCAGCCACCAGCATTACCGGACATTCCGCTCATACCGGACATTCCTGACATGCCGCCCATGCCGGACATGCCGCTCATGCCACCCATGCCGCTCATGCCCTTCATACCGGACATTCCTGACATTCCTGACATTCCGTTCATGCCTGACATGCCGCTCATGCCCTTCATGCCGGACATTCCTGACATCCCGTTCATGCCGGACATGCCGCTCATGCCCTTCATGCCGGACATACCACTCATGCCCTTCATGCCGGACATTCCTGACATGCCGCCCATGCCGGACATACCACTCATGCCCTTCATACCGGACATTCCTGACATTCCATTCATGCCTGACATTCCACTCATGCCCTTCATACCGGACATTCCTGACATTCCATTCATGCCTGACATTCCGCTCATGCCCTTCATACCGGACATTCCTGACATGCCGCCCATGCCTGACATACCGGACATTCCGCCCATGCCGGACATTCCTGACATGCCGCCCATGCCTGACATTCCGGACATTCCGCCCATACCGGACATTCCTGACATTCCACTCATGCCTGACATGCGACCACGGGTCCACTGAGTACAAACCCAGCCACCAGCATTACCGGACATGCCACTCATGCCTGACATTCCTGACATTCCGCCCATACCGGACATTCCTGACATGCCGCCCATGCCTGACATTCCGCCCATGCCTGACATTCCATTCATGCCTGACATTCCGTTCATACCGGACATACCATTCATGCCTGACATACCATTCATACCGGACATGCCATTCATACCGGACATGCCATTCATACCGGACATGCCGCTCATGCCCTTCATGCCGGACATACCACTCATGCCGGTTTGACCCGCCATTGCCGGTGCCATAGCAATCAGTGAGACAGAGCAAAGTGTGGCAGCTGCCACAACCTTCAAGCCTTTAATTCTCATCATCGTTCTCCTCTCTAGATTTCAGCTACCGGTTCAAAGTTGGCAGCTTTATTCCGGACAATCCGGAAACTTTAATAATTTTTAGCAATTTCAATTAGTTACTTCTTGGAATGCCATCCGCGAATATCATAAGGGCCGCTCATTCCAGGCCTGATAAACGGAGTAAACCAGTTGCCCTGGTCTTCCAAAAAGCGCAGTGAGTAGGGATAGGGTTTGACAACCCCTGTCAGGGCTGTGGCATACCATTTGCCATCCTTGGCAACCTTGGTAATTACCGGTGCATATTGCGGCCTGACATCAGGATTGACACCGGCTATAAACACATCGTCTGAAAGTGCGCTAACCGCACCTGAAACCAGCAGAACTGAACTTAAAAACACCAGCTTTATTTTCAAAGCAGCCTCTCCCCTTATAGGTTATTAATTATTGCTTAACGGCCAAATGGCAGCGTTAACCCTATGTAGCAAGAATGATGCCAACAAGTTTTGCTTTGACAAGTCATTGAAATAGCTGTGTTTTTTAATCAAGCTTGAGCCTGATCAATTATTAGACACCAAAATTCATGACAATTTGTCAGTGGGTTAAATAATATTTACAGCAAGTTACTGATTCTTATCGGTTTTGCAGCACTGCCAAATTGGCAGAGGCTGAAAATTACAAAATCAGCTGGTTTGAGGCCTTCTGGTATATGGTTTTTATTTGATTTTTATCAAGGCGCACAAGCCAAGCGTCAATATAGGCTGGATGAGTGTATTAGCTGGAAATCGGGTGGTAGATGCTGAATTCTGTGAAAATCGGGGGAAATAATAGTATTTCCGGTACAGCTTCTTTGGTGAATCATGGTCTTGGATCGATTAAATCTTCGATACTCAAGAAGGTAGCTGCTCGCACCATTTTGAATGCCGAGCTTTTCCCAGACCTGCAATATCTGGTGATAGGTTCAGGGGTGGTTGGAACCCAGCATATTCTGGAAGACGGGCGAAGATCGATCTCCACCATTTTCATGCCCGGAGATGTTCTTGATTTCACCAGAGAGAATACTGGCGGTGGTTCACTCATTGCCCTGACAGCGCTCAAGGTTCACTTGTTTGAAAGTGAAGCCTTTGAAAGGCTGAAACATGATAATCGCGAGATTCAACAAGCACTGGCAGACAGCTATCACAAGCATTGTCGCCATACGGCATTGCACTGCGCTGATCTTGCCAGGAAATCAGCGGTCGAAAAGCTGGCATCATTTATTATTGAATGCCGCAACCGGCAAATGGCAGGACGCGCCAGAAAAATCAGCCTGATGCTGAAGCGAATTGATATTGCCGATTATATGGGGCTAAGGCCGGAAACCCTTTCAAGGGCGTTTTCCAGACTGAAAGACCTGGAGCTGATAAGCTTTGATGATCGCAATCATGTAATCATCTGCAATGAACCAGCATTACTCCAGGTTGCCAATGGTGGCAATCTGGAGCAGATTTGTGTGGTTTGAAGCTGACAATTGCAGCTTTTATGATTTCAGCCAGTTGAGAACTGTATCAGCGTCTGAAACTTCAAACGGGTCAGCGTCAAAATTGTCGCTAAAGCCGTCTTCAACAAACATTTTGGTAATTTCGCTGTCTTCAACAACCATGGCATAGCGCCATGAGCGCATACCAAAGCCAAGATTTGACTTGTCAACCAGCATACCCATTTTACGGGTGAATTCACCATTGCCATCTGGCAGCAGGAATACCTTGTCAGCCTTTTGATGTTTGCCCCACTGGAACATGACAAAGGCGTCATTTACAGACAGGCAGACGATTTCATCAACACCGAGGGCCTTGAATTCATCATAGAGTTCTTCATACCGCGGAAGATGACTGGTTGAGCAGGTCGGGGTGAAGGCACCTGGCAGTGAGAACACAACCACTTTCTTGCCTTTGAACACATCATCACTGGAAAGGTCTTTCCATTCGAACGGATTGTCGCCTTCAAGGGCATCATTGCGAACGCGGGTTTTGAAAGTTGCATCGGGTACTTTTGTCAAAAAGGCCATTATAAATTCTCCTTAAGTGTCGTTTCTTGTTAAATTGAACTGGTTTGGATTAGTTTTGAATGATTCCAAAGAGCATCAGTGACTGATATATAGAAGCCATGATCATGCTTACAAGTACCGAAAGGCGACAATAAAATATTTTTGTCTTGTCGGCATTGATAAATCTGCAATCTGGCAAGCCGGGCAGCTTCATTATCACATCGCAATAGTATATGGTTCCGGCAATTACATATGGAGCCTGAACATGTCAAAAATAACACCTGGCAAAAACAATCTGATCAGTGATGTGGGTTCTGTCAAAGTTGGCAATGTGACTGATGATGAAATAAAGACCGGGGTCACAGCTATTATTTGTGATCAACCGGCAGTGGCAGCGGTTCATGTCATGGGCGGGGCGCCTGGTACGCGTGAAACTGATTTGCTGGCCCCTGAAAATATTGTTGAGCAGGTAGATGCGTTAATCCTTTCGGGCGGTTCAGCATTTGGCCTTGATGCTGCATCAGGAGCACTGGCAGCGATGAAAGAGGCCGGACGCGGCTTTGAGATCGGGGAACACCGGGTGCCACTGGTGCCGGCTGCCATTCTGTTTGACCTGATAAATGGAGGCAACAAGGACTGGGGACAATATCCGCCATATCGTGAAATGGGCTATGAAGCGGTAAAGGTGGCGGTGAAAGATTTTGCCATTGGCTCTTGCGGAGCCGGCACCGGGGCATTGACCGCAGCCTGCAAGGGGGGGCTGGGTTCAGCTTCCTCAATTATTGAAACCGGGGCCGGGGCCATAACTATCGGGGCAATTGTTGCTGCCAACCCGCTTGGATCACCAGTAATTGGCGATAGCGGGCATTTCTGGGCCTCACCTTTTGAAATCGGTGATGAATTTGGCGGGCTTGGCCCGATATATCCCCTGCCTGATGATACTGCCAGCCTTAAAATCAAACACCGGGAATTGCTGAAATCGGGTAGCAATACAACAATAGCGGTCATAGCCACCGATGCGGTTTTGAGTGTATCACAGGCCAAGCGACTGGCCATTGCCACTCATGATGGCTTTGCCCGGGCTATCTGGCCATCACATACCCCGCTTGATGGCGATCTGGTTTTTTGTCTGGCAACCGGTGAAGCAGAAATCACGCCTGATCTTGAGACAATTATTGATATGGGTGCTGTTGCCTCTGCCACCATGGCAAGAGCCATCGCCAGGGGAGTGTTTGCGGCAGACAGCCGGGACAATGATCTCATGGCCTGCTGGCGGGAAAAGTTTCAATTGACTGATTGACATGTCTGCCGGTTTGGACATATCTGGTTTAACATGAATATAGCCACAAACCAGCTGCTTGAGAGAATTGACGGGCTAAAGAATGAGCTTGTTGAGCTAACCTGTGAGCTGATCCGTATTCCAACCACCAACCCGCCGGGGGAAAATTACCTGCCCTGTGCTGAATTTATCGGTAACTGGCTGGCGCCTTTTGGGTTTGACCTGCAATATATCAGGGGTGAGGGAGCACCCGGGGACAGCGACAAATATCCGCGCAGCAATATTATCGCCCGCCGGGACGGCAAACGCCCTGGCCAGTGTGTGCATTTCAATTCTCATATTGATGTGGTGGTGCCAGGTGATGGCTGGAGCATGGACCCGTTTGCCGCCATCATCAAACATGGCAGGATTTACGGGCGTGGCTCCTGCGACATGAAAGGCGGGCTGGCCGCGTCGATGATAGCGGTCAAGGCATTTCTGGCTGAGTTTCCCGATTATGATGGGGCAATCGAGATATCCGGCACGGCAGATGAGGAAACCGGCGGTTATGGCGGGGTGGCACATCTGGCAAAGCTGGGTTTTTTCTCAAAACCAAGGGTTGACCATATCATCATCCCGGAACCACTGAACAAGGACAGGATCTGCCTTGGCCATCGCGGTGCCTGGTGGGGCGAGATTGAAACCAGTGGCAAGATTGCCCATGGCTCGATGCCGTTTCTGGGTGACAGTGCCATTCGTCATATGAGCGCGGTTCTCACCGCTTTTGAAGATGAGCTGTTCCCGGCACTCAAGACCAGGAAAACCGATATGCCGGTAGTACCCTCAGGGGCAAAACAGTCGACCCTTAATATCAATTCCATTCATGGCGGTGAAGAAGAATGCAATGACCGGCTGCCGGCACCATGTGTCGCTGATTCCTGCCGGATGATATTTGACCGGCGGTTCCTGATCGAAGAATCAATGGAAGAAGTAAAATCTGAGGTAACTGATCTGCTGGACCGCCTGACCAGAAACCGCAAGGGATTTACCTATTCCATCCGCGATCTAAATGAAATCTACCCATCTATGACAGACCGCAATGCAGATGTGTCACGTGCCTTGACCACAGCCATTAATGATGTGCTGGGAAAACCGCCTGAATATGTGATTTCACCGGGCAGTTATGATCAAAAACACATTTCCCGCATCGGGCATCTGCATGATTGTGTAGCTTATGGCCCGGGAATGCTCGATCTGGCGCATCAGCCTGATGAGTATGTAGAGATTGACGACATGACAGATTCAGCCAAAATAATGGGGCTGGCTCTTTATCAGCTATTGGGGCAAGATCAAAAGTAACCATCAAGAGATAAACCTGAAAGGGAGACGAGCAGTGAAAATCATTAAAACCGGACTGGCAGGTGCCGTTGCCGCATTGGCAATGTTTGCCTTTTCAACTCAGGGCATGGCCGGCAAGGATGCTGTAACCCTGGGCATGGTGCTGGAGCCTACCCATCTTGATCCAACCGCTGGCGCTGCTGCGGCGATTGACGAGGTTTTATATGCCAATGTGTTTGAGGGCCTGACCCGGATCAATTCCAAGGGCGAGGTAAAACCGGCACTGGCTGAAAGCTGGACGGTTTCTGATGATGGGCTTGTCTATACGTTCAAGCTGCATTCAGGCGTCAAGTTCCATGATGGCAGCGATTTCAATGCCGATGATGTGGTATTCTCGCTCAACCGGGCGCGCGGTGAAAAAAGTGTCAATGCACAAAAAGCGCTGTTCAAGGCGATTGACAAGGTGGAAGCTGTTGATCCGCTGACGGTGAAACTGACCCTTAAATCCCCCAATGGCTCGATGCTGTTCAATCTGGGCTGGGGTGATGCAGTTATGGTGGCACCGGAAAGTGCCGATGGCAACAAGACCAAACCGGTTGGAACCGGGCCCTTCAAATTTGTCAAATGGGTAAAGGGTGACAGGGTGGAACTGGCGCGCTCAGATAAATACTGGGGCAGTGCCAGGGTGCTGGGAAAAGCCACCTTCAAATTCATCTCTGACCCGGCTGCGGCATTTTCTGCGGTAATGGCTGGCGATGTTGACGGGTTCCCGAATTTCCCGGCTCCTGAGAATATGGACCAGTTCCGTTCTGATCCGCGATTCAAGGTGGTTATCGGTTCGACCGAAGGTGAAACCATCATGTCGATCAATAATGCCAAGCCGCCATTTGACAATCTGAAAGTGCGCCGAGCCATGGCTTATGCCATTAACCGGCAGTCGATAATCGATGGTGCCATGTTCGGCAATGGAACGCCAATCGGTTCGCATTTTGCTCCGCATCACCCGGCCTATATCGACCTGACCGGGCAATATGCCTATGATCCGGCCAAGGCCAAAGCGCTGCTGAAGGAAGCCGGTTTTGCAAACGGTTTCAAGGCGACACTTAAGCTGCCACCTCCATCCTATGCCCGACGCGGCGGTGAGATCATTGCTGCCGAGCTTAAAAAGGTCGGTATCGACTTAAAGATCATTCCGGTTGAATGGGGTCCGTGGATCAAGGATGTGTTCAAGGCCACCAATTATGATCTGACCATTGTTTCACATACCGAGCCTATGGACATTGGCATCTATGCGCGGGACAAATATTATTTCAATTACAAGAGCGATGCTTTCAAGGCGGTAATCGCCGAACTTAACAGGACCAGCGACAGCAAGGCCAGATATGCTCTTATGGGCAAGGCACAAAAGATACTGGCTGATGATGCAGTAAATGTATTCCTGTTCCAGTTGGCAAAAACCGGTGTCTGGAATGCAAAACTCAAAGGCCTGTGGGAAAACGCCCCTGTTCAGGCCAATGATCTGACCGGGGTTTCATGGGCTGACTAGCTCATGAACAGGCAACGAAAGCTGTCTTTAACAACAAGCCTGTCTCTTCCCGGTTACGGGAAGGGAGGCTGACAAGATGCGTGACTTATGCTGACCACACTGTTTTTTCTTCGCCGTACAGGTTTTGCTGCGATTACACTGCTGATTGCCAGTGTGGTAATTTTCGGTATTACCCAGGTATTACCCGGTGATCCGGCTGAGCTTATTCTTGGCATCAATGCCCAGGAAGACACACTGGCGGCGCTGCGCGAACAGATGGGTCTGAATGCCCCTGTATGGCAGCAATATATGCACTGGATTGGCGGAATTATTACCGGGGATTTTGGCAAATCATACACCTACTCGGTGCCGGTAAGCGAACTGATTGGCGCGCGGCTGTGGATATCGCTGCCGCTGGCGATCATGTCGCTGCTATTGTCAACTGCAATTGCCATTCCGGTCGGGGTGCTGGCGGCATCACGTCACAACAAGGCAACCGATGTATCGATCATGGGTGCAACCCAGCTAGGGATTGCAATTCCCAATTTCTGGTTTGCCATGCTGCTGGTGATGATCTTTGCCATCAAGTTGCGCTGGGTGCCGGCTGGCGGCTTTGCCGGGTGGGAAAATGGGATTTTTAACGGTTTCAAGTCCCTGTTGCTGCCAGCCATTGCCCTTGCATTGCCCCAGGCATCAATATTGGCGCGTATCATGCGCTCGGCATTGCTGGATGTACTGGCCGAAGACTATATGCGCACAGCACGCGCCAAGGGGTTGCCACGATCCATGGTTTTGTGGCGGCACGGGGTACGCAATGCCTTTATCCCGGTGCTGACAATTATGGGACTGCAATTTTCATTTCTGATTGCCGGGACCATCATCATTGAAAACATCTTTTATCTACCCGGTCTTGGCCGCCTGATCTTTCAGGCAATCACCCAGCGTGACCTGATAGTATTGCAGGGGCTGGTGCTGCTGCTGGTGGGACTGGTTATCTTTATCAATCTGCTGGTTGATATTGCATATTCAATTGTTGATCCACGCATCAAGGGGGCATTTCATGAGTGAGATTGAACTGCCCGGCGCCCGTGAAAGCTGGCACGACTTCCTTGCCAAGGCTGTGCATAATCGCAGTTTTACCATAGGGGCGATAATAACCGGCTTTGTGTTGCTGATGGCGCTGTTGTCATTTGTCTGGACACCGTTTGATGTGACCGAGATGGATATTCCCGGCAAGCTGAAGTGGCCCAACAGCCAGCACTGGCTGGGAACTGATCATTTTGGCCGCGATGTATTTTCCATGCTGATGGTGGGCGCCCGCAACTCCATTGCTGTGGCAATTGTTGCAGTTTCCATCGGTATGGCCATCGGGGTGCCTTTGGGGGCGGCAGCGGCTGCATCAAAAGGCATTTTCAGCGATGTGATCATGCGGGCCAATGATTTTATCTTTGCCTTTCCTTCGCTGTTGCTGGCAATCCTGTTTACCGCCATATTCGGCCCAAGTGCTATCAATGCGATGATCGCCATCGGCATTTTTAATATTCCGGTATTTGCCAGGCTGGCGCATGGTGGTTCACTGGCGCTGTGGCAGCGCGAGTTCATCTTTTCAGCCCGCACTTCCGGCAAGGGACCGGTGCGGATTACCATTGAGCATATTCTGCCCAATCTGATGAATATCATGATCGTGCAGGGGACTATCCAGTTTTCACTGGGAATTTTGATCGAGGCCGGCCTTTCCTATCTGGGACTTGGCACCCAGCCACCTGATCCTTCATGGGGCAAGATGCTGTCCGAAGCCCAGACCATGATGGGTTTTGCGCCCTATCTGGCGATCTTTCCCGGTCTGGCGATTGTGATTACCGTGCTGGGGCTTAATCTGCTGGGCGATGGCTTGCGGGATATTTTCGACCCGAAACTGAGGCGGAAACGCTGATGGCCCTGCTGGAAATAGAAAAGCTTAATTTGAGTATTGGCGGCACCCCGATATTGCGGGATATTGATCTTCAGGTGGATGCCGGGGAAAGTGTCGGACTGGTAGGCGAATCAGGTTCCGGCAAATCGATCACCAGCCTGTCTGCCATGCGATTATTGCCGCAATCAGCAAAACTTGCCGGGTCGATACGGTTTAATGGTTGTGAGCTAACACAATTGTCAGAACAGCGCATGTGCCATTTGCGAGGCCGTGATATGGCCATGGTTTTCCAGGAACCGATGACGGCACTTAATCCGGTAAAGACAATTGGCAGCCAGATTGCTGAAAGCCTGCAGTTTCACCTGAAAATGTCCAGGGCAAATACTGAAACAAGAGTGTTGAAGCTACTTGACCGGGTTGGGCTGGACCCGGCGAAATTCTCACCTGACCGCTACCCGCATGAATTATCCGGTGGCCAGCGCCAGCGGGTGGTGATCGCCATAGCCATTGCGCTTGATCCAAAATTGCTGATTGCCGATGAGCCTACCACGGCGCTTGATGTTACCACCCAGGAGAAAATTCTTGACCTGCTGAAAGAACTGGCCGGGGAAAACAAATCATCCTTATTGCTGATAACCCATGATCTGGCTGTAGTTGCACAAATGGCGGAACGGGTTGCGGTAATGAAAGACGGTGAGATTGTCGAGACGGCATCGACACTGGATTTCTTTCGCAATATGCAACACCCATATTCGAAAAAGCTGCTGGCCGCATCGATGCTCAAGCCAAAAGCTGAAAAGACACATTTTGAGGACAGCAAACCCCTCATGCGGGTTGATCATCTGGTAAGGCGGTACAGGCTACCAAGAAAATCACTGTTTGGACCGGCGCAGTTCCTTGATGCTGTCAATAATGTCAGCTTTGAAATTGAACAGGGTGAAAGTATAGGGCTGGTCGGTGAATCCGGTTGCGGGAAATCCACTCTTGCCAGAACCCTTCTGGCACTGAACAAGCCGAGTGATGGCAGGGTTGAATTTCTGGAGCATGATCTGTTTGGCCTGTCAAAATCAGAGCTTCGATCAATCAGGCGCAATATGCAAGTGGTGTTTCAGGACCCTTATGGCAGCTTTAATCCTCGCCACAAGATCGGTCGCCTTATCTCAGAACCTTTACAGTTACTTGAACATATCAGTTCTTCACAAAGGCACAGGCTGATAGCAGCTGCGCTTGAAGATGTTGGCCTCACAATCGATGATGCTGATCGCTATCCGCATGAATTTTCCGGTGGGCAGCGCCAGCGTATCGCAATTGCCAGAGCCATTATTACGGAACCGAAACTTATTATTGCTGATGAACCGGTATCAGCCCTTGATGTCTCAATCCGTGAGCAGGTACTTGACTTGCTGAACGCGCTGGCTGAGCGGCATGGATTGTCCTATCTGTTCATCTCGCATGATCTGCATGTGGTGCGAGCAGTGACTGACCGGGTGCTGGTCATGTATCGCGGAAAGATTGTTGAACAGGGCGTAACCAGTCAGGTATTTGACAATCCACAGCACGAATATACAAAACAATTATTGGCAGCAACCCCTGATCTGGCAAAAACACTGGAGCAGCTGGAAGCTGAGGCTTGAGAGGTAATCATGGCTTTTTCATTTGACACAAAACACATATTTGTCGGGGGTAAATGGCGTGCTGGCGAGAGCGGCAGGCTGATTGACCTGATAAACCCTTCAACCGGTGAAGTACTGGCACAAATTGCAAAAGGTTCAGCCCTTGATATTGATGCGGCTGTAAATGCTGCGCAAGCCAGTCTTGATGGTGAATGGGGTGAGATGACGGCGCTGGAGCGCGGGCGGATATTGCGCAAAATGTCAGACCTGACACTGGAGCGCAGCAAGGAACTGGCAAAAATGGAAGCCCTTGATGTCGGCAAGCCGTTTGGCCAGGCCCTGACCGATGCAATTGCCATGGCGCGGTATTTTGAATTTTACGCCGGTGCCTGTGACAAGATCCACGGCAGCACCATTCCGTTCATGAATGGCTTTACCGTTTTGACCATGCGCGAACCGCACGGGGTTACCGGCCATATCATCCCGTGGAATTATCCGATGCAGATTAATGGCCGCTCGATTGGCGGGGCGCTGGCAATGGGAAATGCGGCAGTGCTGAAACCGGCAGAAGAAGCCTGTTTGACGGCATTGGCACTGGGTGAAATCGCCAGTGATGCCGGACTGCCTGCCGGGGCGCTGAATATTGTACCAGGGATCGGGGCCGAGGCTGGTGCTGCCCTTTCAGCGCATAAAGGTGTAAATCACATATCATTCACCGGCTCGAAGGCAGTTGGTGCACTGATCCAGAAATCAGCCGGGGAACATGTGGCCCCGGTAACTTTGGAACTGGGGGGGAAATCACCGCAGATTGTGTTTGAAGATGCCGATATTGATGCTGCCATACCATTTCTGGTTAATGCCGGAATCCAGAATGCCGGGCAAACCTGTTCGGCATCATCGAGAATTCTGGTTCAACGGTCAATTTACGACAAGGTGGTCAAAGCCATGTCAGAGCGTTACGAAGCACTGATAGTCGGGCCAGCACTGGATGATCTGAATGTCGGGCCGATGATCAGCGCCAGACAGAAACAGATTGTTGAAGAATTCCTGCAACTGGCACAGGCTGACGGTCTGGAAATTGTGGCACGTGGCAAGATGGCGGACAAGCTTCCAGATGGCGGGCATTATGTATTACCCACCCTGTTCGGAAATGTCCCGGCGGACCACTCACTGGCACAAGATGAAATATTCGGGCCGGTGCAGGTAGTAATTGCATTTGAAGATGAGGCCGATGCTCTCAAAATTGCCAATGGTACTTCCTACGGGCTGGTTGCCGGTGTCTGGACAAAAGATGGCTCACGGCAAATGCGAATGGCCAAAAAACTGCATGTTGGCCAGGTATTCATCAATAATTATGGCGCCGGTGGCGGGGTCGAACTTCCTTTTGGCGGGGTCAAGGGTTCAGGCCATGGCCGGGAAAAGGGTTTCGAGGCGCTATACAGCTTTTCAGTAACTAAAACCATTGCCATCAAGCATGGCTGACAATCAGGGGATTTGAAATGAGACTTGCAGATAAAACAGCAATTATTACCGGCGGCGGATCCGGGTTTGGTGAAGGTATTGCCAAGAAATTCATAGCCGAAGGTGCGAGGGTTGTAATCGCTGACATTCATGACGAGCATGGCAGGAAAGTGGCTGATGATCTTGGCGATAATGCTATATTTATCAAAACCGATGTTTCCAGTGATGGAGACATGAAGGCGCTGATAGAAGGTTGTATCGATAAATTTGGCGGACTTGACATTATGGTCAACAATGCCGGTATGGGCCAGTTGCCTACCGCGCTTGAAGATGTAACGCCGGAGATATTTGACAGATTATGGGCGGTAAATGTCAAATCGGTCTATCTGTCGGCGCGTTATGCGGTTCCGCATTTCAAGGCCAAAGGATCAGGGGTGTTTCTTAATGTTGCCTCAACCGGCGGGGTCAGCCCGCGCCCCAACCTTACCTGGTATAATATGACCAAGGGAGCGATGATCACCGCTACACGAGGAATGGCGGTTGAACTGGCACCAGCAGGGATCAGGGTCAATGCCCTTAATCCGGTTGCCGGTGAAACCCCATTGCTGGAGACCTTTATGGGCAAGGATACACCCGAAACAAGGGCCAAATTCCTGTCAACCATTCCGATTGGCCGGTTCTCGACACCTGAAGATATGGGCAATGCCGCCTGTTTTTTATGTTCAGATGAAGCCAGCATGATAACAGGAGTGGCAATGGAGGTTGATGGCGGCAGGTGTATTTAGAACCAGATGTGATCATGTTGAACCATTTGATCACATCTCGCTCTAGCGGCTGAAGCTCAAGCCTTTTCGTCCTTATCCTCATGTGGCTGCTTAACATCCTTTACCGGTTTGTCATCCTCATCATCATGCAGGATGCGCTCGGCTGCGCCATCAAGATCATCAAACTGGCCAGAACGCAAGGCCCACATGAAGGCCAGAAGACCAAGCAGGCCAAGGAACAGGGCAACAGGGATTAACAGCAACAAACCGCTCATGCGTGAGCCTTTCTCGGAGCTGTGTGTTTTTCAACTGCAGCATCACCATCCATGGCGGGAGGTGAGAATTTGCCCAGCCTCAAGCGCAGCGCATTGCTGGTAACGGCTATTGAGGATGCAGACATGGCGACTGCTGCAATCAATGGAGAGGCAAAGCCGAAAATTGCCAGCGGTACAGCGATTATATTATAGGCGATAGCCAGAGCGAAATTCTGTCTGATATGGGAATTGGCACGGGTTGCAATATCAATTGCTGTATAGATTGCAGCAAGATTGTCCCCGGTAAATACCAGACCGGCAGCGGTGCGGCCAATGTCAGAAGCGGTGGATGGGGCAATTGACGCATCAGCACTGGCAAGAGCCGGGGCATCATTTATACCATCACCTACCATCAGCACCGATGCACCCCTGTCTTGCAGATCAGTTATGAACCCGGCCTTGTCCTTGGGTGTCAGGCCGAAATGGTAGTTGTCGATACCGGCAAAGGATGCAACCTGTCTGACTGCTTGCTCGTGATCACCGGACAATAAGAAGATTTCAAGACCGCGCTGTTTAAGACCGGCAATGGTCTGGCGCACCCCGGCGCGCATTGAATCTTCAAAACTGATCATTGCGACAGATTTGCCATCAACCCATATTGAAATTCTTGAGCGAATATCGTGAACGATAACGGTTGTTTCATTCTCAAACCAGTCTGAACGGCCTATGGCAACACTGACACCTTGGTAGATACCACTTATTCCAAGGCCGGGAGTTTCGACTATGTTTTCAACAGTTGATGGCTTGATATCCATGGATGCACAATATGCAGCAAGAGATTTTGCCAGTGGATGGCTACTGTTTTGCGCCAGCCCCATGGCAATGGAAAGATCCTTCAAGGAGGCTTTGCCGGTATCAACAACCTGCAATGAGCCACTGGTCAAGGTTCCGGTTTTGTCAAAAACAACAGTATCGACACCTGCCATACGCTCAAGCACAGTTCCGTCCTTGATCAAAAGGCCTTTGTTGAACAACAGGCCGGAGGCAACGATTTGAACGGCAGGTACAGCCAGACCCAGCGCGCATGGGCATGTGATTATCAGCACCGAAATAGCGGTAAAAATTGCTGCGTGCCAGTCACCGCCTGACCACCACAACCAGCCAAGAAAGGTGACAGCGGCAACCAGATGCACTGCCGGGGCATAGATTTGTGCTGCCCGGTCGGCAATACGCATATAACGGGCTTTTCCTTCTTCGGCAGCTTCCATGAGCTGGATCACTTCGCCAAGGAAAGTATCCTTGCCGGTAGCAGTCACTATCAGTTCAATAGGGCCGGTAAGGTTCATGATACCGGCCTGGACCTTTGATCCGGGTGCCAATGTTTCCGGCAAGCTTTCACCGGTTACAATCGAGCGGTCAACATCGCTGGTTCCTGCTATGATCTCACCGTCAACCGGCACACGTTCACCAGCCATGACAGCAACCCGCATTCCGGTTTTCAACTCGCCAACCGGTATATATTGCTTTTCACCCTCATCATTGATGATGGTCGCACCGGTTGCATTAAGTGTCAGCAAACCGGTTACTGCCGAGCGGGCTCTGGCGCGCATCATGTGATCAAGATAACGGCCAATAAGCAGGAAGAACAGCAACATGACCGAAGCATCAAAATAGGTTTCAGCCCCGCCGATAATGGTTTCATAAAGACTCATGAAAGTGGCCAGCAATACTGCCAGCGAGATGGGAACATCCATGTTCAGATGGGCATGTCTGAGAGCTTTCAGGGCTGAATGATAAAATGGTCGACCGGCATAAAGCACTGCGGGGATGGCAATCAGCGCCGATAACCAGTGAAAAAGCTGTCTGGTCGTGCCTTCTGCACCAGACCAGACAGAAACTGACAATAACATGATATTGGCAGCGGCAAACCCGGCAACTGCGATTGAACGCAAAAGCACCTGGCCGTGTTTTTCTTCATCATCACGGCCTTGCTGGCCGGTTTCAAAGGGTCTGGTCTGATAGCCGAGATTTTCAACAATACTGACCAGTTGGCCGGCATCGGCAGTATCAGACTTCCATTCCAGTGACAAACGCTTGGTAGACAGGTTAACCCTGGCTTTGGTAACACCTTCGACCTTGTTGCAGGCCCGTTCTATATTCACGATGCAGGAGCCACAATGAACCTCTGGCACGGATAAATCCATTGCCTGAATTCCGTTATCCCGTTCTCTACAAAGCTGTCATAAATTCCGCTCTGACCTGACCGGGCCAGATTTGAGGCATCCGAACTGGCAGGACAGCAACCCATGGGTCAGCCATTTTCCGGCTTGATTTCCTTGCGAAAATCCTGCCGATATCTGGTTCCGTCAGCAGCAACAGCGCGAACATCAAAATCCCATATGCCTGGTTTTTCAGGAGCTGCACTGACATAGGTTCCAGCAGTTACCTCAGCCATTTGCTGTATGTGATCAAACTTGTCAGCAACCGGGTGGCCAATTTTGACCTTGACACTCAATCCGGTAATCGCCTTGCCACTGGCATCTTTTATGGTGAATGACACTGCTTTGGAATCAACCACCAGCAGGCTCTTCCAGCCAAGTTGTTTTTGCCGGGCGGCAGCATCAAGTTTTTCATTGAAATGCTGTGAAGCCACATAGGAATTCTTGACCACCAGCCCGGTCCAGTTGGTAACGGAAAAATATGCCAAAGCAAGATTGACCGTGATTATGGTGCCGAAAAACAGGAACAGCACAGCCAGCATGTGCTTTCCGGTAAACTCCTTGATTTTAAACGGATTGCTGATCATGGCATTCACCTTTTGGGGGCATTAAAAATAGCGTTATAATAAGCTGTTTCATCACCTTTGGTATCTTTGATGGTAAATACTATATCATTCCGCTCGGCTGGGATATTCTTGTTATTCACTTTTACGTATACGCGCAAGGAACGTAACTTGTCTGCATTGACCTTTACATCAATGAAGCCGGAAGGAAGCTTGTCTTCGCCAGCAATGGACATGGTGACACCGGGCAATCCTGTGACCGACAGTTTGAAAATTCGAGGTTCGGTAATCATGTTCAGGATTTTGACAGTATAGCCATTGCGAATTGAGCCATCTGATAATTTGACATATAGCGGATTGCGATCATGCAAAACATTCAGATCAAGCCGCGAACTGGACAACAGGGTTATCAACATTCCAAGGCCAACCAGCGACCATATGCCAATATAGACGAATGTCCGGGGACGAATGAAAGAACGCCATGTGGTTTTGGTGGGTATACCCTGTTTATTGGCATTGTAATCACGAAGGGTTGAATAGGATATCAAACCATGTGGTTTGTCGATTTTTTCCATAACTGCATTACAGGCATCAATACACAAGGCACATGAAATACATTCAAGCTGCTGGCCGTCGCGAATATCAATACCTTGCGGACAAACTGCGACACAGGCATTACAATCAACACAATCTCCTGCCTTGTCACCAAGGGCGAGGCGTTCCTTTTTCTTCAGGACCCGAGGTTCACCGCGCCATTCATTATAGGTTACAACCAGTGAATCCTCATCCAGCATGGCTCCTTGAATACGCGGCCACGGGCAGGCATAGGTGCAAATCTGTTCGCGGGCAAAACCGGCAAAAATATAGGTTGTTGCAGTGAGGACACCAACGGTTGCATAGGCAACAAATGGCGATTTGAGAGTAAAGAAATTTACTATAAGAGTTGGAGCATCTGCAAAATATAAAATCCAGGCACCACCGGTACAAAGCGCTATCAACAACCATATGACATGTTTGGCTATTCTTTTACGGATCTTGTCTGCAGTAAATGGTGCTTTTTCCAGCTTGATACGGGCATTGCGATCACCTTCAATAAACCGCTCAACCGCAATGAACAGATCAACCCATACAGTCTGCCAGCAGGTATAGCCGCACCATGCACGCCCGATGCTTGATGTAATCAGGAACAACCCTACCCCGCCCATAATCAAAATACCGGCGACATAATAGAATTCCTGAGGCCATATTTCTATAAAGAAGAAATAAAACCGGCGATTGGCAAGATCAACAAGCACCGCCTGATCAGGTGCATGCGGTCCGCGATCCCAGCGTATCCATGGTGTGATATAATAGATCGCAAGAGTCAGACCCATTATCCACCATTTCAATGACCGGTAGAAACCGGAGGCTTTTTGAGGGAATATCTTTATGCGCTTGGCATAAAGCTCGCGGTTTTCTTTTTTGTTAACAGCATCAACTTCAACACGTTCCACATCGCCATGCACGGTAACCATTTTCAGATTTCCAGTATAATAAACTTAGAATGATTCTTATGTAGTTCCAGGCGCCGGTTAAACAAGTAGCGCGGGGAGATTAAATCTTGAAGTCGGACATTTCATGCTTTGAAAGCATGAAATGTCCTTAAAAACAAGGCAGGGGTGATTACTCACCACCACCAAGAGAGTGTACGTAAATAGCCAGCTGCTTGATGGTATTTTTATCAAGGCGGCCAGCCCATGCCGGCATGATGCCATGACGAGGCTTGGTAACCTGACGGGCAAAATCGTCAACGGTTGAACCATAGAAATAGATCTGGTCAGTCAGGTTTGGAGCACCAACTTCCTGACTGCCTTCACCTTTTTCACCATGACATGATGCACAGCTTTCCTCAAATACCGCAGCACCTTCCTTGGCAAGTGCAGCATCATGCTTGACATTTGACAGGCTGGCAACATAATTGGCCACCTTGGCTATATTTTCCTTGCCAAAATCTTCATCAGCGCCAAATTCAGGCATATCTGAAGTTCTGGTATCATCATCTGTATCCTGACGAATACCATGTGTAATGGTGGTGTGAATGGCTTCAAGAGTACCACCCCACATCCAGTCATCATCATTCAGATTTGGAAAGCCGGGTGAACCTTGTGCGCCAGAGCCGTGACACTGGATGCAATTGACTGCAAAAGCAGCCTTGCCGCCAGCACGGGCAAATTCGAACAGGGCCTGATCCTTGCGAATATCCTCCAGGGACATGGTTGAAATCTTGTCAAGGAACTTGCTCTGGGCTTTTTTTGCATCGGTAATGGCAATTGCCACATCGCCACGTGCGGTCTGCCCCAGAAGCCCGGGAGTTGCTGAATTTATAAGCGGGATTGCAGGATAAAGAATAACATAGACGATACCCCAGATAATACAGGCATACATTGTCCACAACCACCAGCGTGGCAGCGGGTTATTCAACTCCTTGATACCATCCCATTCATGGCCGGTCGTCTCGACACCGGTAATTTTGTCAATATCTTTTTTGCTCATGACTAATCCCTCTTCAGCGGAATTTTGCCCGCTTCATCATAATGTTTCTTTGAACCGGGCCTGAAGATGTACAGGACAACAATGGCCAGCACAGCAAACAGGTAAATTGCACCCCAGCTATCAGAGAAATGACGGAAAGTTTCATAATCCATAATCTGTCTCCTATCTGAGGTTTTCTTCAGCTTTGTAAGAGCTGAAATCAACCAGAGTACCCAGCATCTGCAGATACGCAATCAGCGCATCCATTTCAGTCAGGCGTTTCGGATTACCATCAAAATCCCTGATCTGGGCTTTTGGATAGCGTGCTGCCAATGCTTCTGCGGTTTCTGAATCAGCATCACCCTGGGCGATCATGTCAGCTGTCGCATTGGCAATCTGGTCCGCAGTATAGGGAACGCCAATTGCTGCATTGGTTTTCAGGTGCATTGCTGCATCATCAGTGCGCAGTGGAGTATCTGCCAGGAATGCGTAACGCGGCATTACTGATTCAGGAACCACTGATTGCGGGTTTTTCAGATGTTGCCGGTGCCAGGCATCTGAATAGCGGTTGCCAACCCGTGCCAGATCAGGTCCGGTACGTTTTGACCCCCACTGGAACGGATGGTCATACATGCTTTCTGCTGCAAGTGAGTAATGACCATAGCGCTCCACTTCATCGCGGAACGGACGGATCATTTGCGAATGGCAAAGATAGCAACCTTCCCGGATATAGATATTGCGCCCGGCCAGCTCAAGCGGCGTATAAGGCCGCATGCCCTTTACCTTTTCAATGGTGTTTTGCAGATAGAACAAAGGTGCAATTTCCACAAGTCCACCGATGGTAACTACCAAAAATGACAGTATAAGCAGCAAGGTCGCGCTTTTTTCTATTTTTTCGTGTTTTTCAATCATAATTTGTCCCTCGCTCTATGCTGCTGCCGGGGCAGCTTCGCCCATCGGAGTTTCTTCGCGCAGATTGCCTCTGATTGTCTGGTAAACATTCCAGGCCATGATCAATCCACCCGTCAGATACATCGTTCCGCCAATTGCCCGCAGTACGTAGAATGGATGCATTGCAGCAACTGTTTCAGCGAATGAATAAACAAGGAAACCTTGCGGATCATATTCGCGCCACATCAGGCCCTGCATGATGCCTGAAACCCACATTGAGGATGCGTATATAACGATACCAAGAGTGGCCAGCCAGAAATGCCAGTTGATCAGGCGCAAGCTGTACAGGCGTTCACGATTCCACAATCTGGGAACCAGGAAATAGACAGAACCGAAAGTGATCATGCCAACCCAGCCAAGAGCTCCGGAATGAACGTGGCCAATGGTCCAGTCAGTATAGTGACTAAGAGCATTCACCGATTTGATAGCCATCATCGGGCCTTCAAATGTCGACATGCCGTAGAAGGCAACCGCGATAACCATCATCCGGATGATCGGATCGGTGCGCAGCTTGTCCCAGGCACCCGACAAGGTCATCAGACCGTTGATCATGCCGCCCCATGAAGGCATCCACAGGGTAATTGAAAGCACCATGCCAAGGGTCTGAACCCAGTCTGGCAGGGCGGTGTAATGCAGATGGTGGGGTCCGGCCCAGATATACATGAAGATCAGGGTCCAGAAGTGAATAATCGACAGGCGATATGAGTAAACCGGACGTCCGGCCTGTTTGGGCAGGAAGTAATACATCATGCCAAGGAAGCCGGCAGTCAGGAAGAAACCAACCGCATTATGGCCGTACCACCACTGGGTGATGGCGTCCTGTACGCCTGAGAACAGTGAATAGGACTTGGAACCAAAGAACGATACCGGCCAGGCCATATTATTGACCAGATGCAGCATGGCAATGGTTACGATGAATGACAGATAGAACCAGTTGGCCACATAAATATGTGATTCCTTGCGCTTGTAGATAGTGCCAAGGAAAACCAGCAGATAAGCCACCCATACGATAGTCAGCCAGATATCGATATACCATTCAGGCTCGGCATATTCCCTGGACTGGGTAACCCCCATCAGATAGCCGGTAGCAGCCAGAATGATGAACAGCTGATAGCCCCAGAAAACAAACCAGGCCATATTGCCAAATGCCAGCCTGGCACCATTGGTGCGCTGTACGACATAAAAGCTGGTGGCGATAAGGGCATTGCCGCCAAAGGCAAAAACCACCGCTGATGTATGCAGCGGACGCAGACGGCCAAAATGGGTGTATGCCCAGTCAAAATTGAGCCATGGATATGCCAGCTGGGATGCAATAATAACCCCAACCAGAAATCCGGTTATCCCCCAGAACATTGTAGCAATCATGCCAGCTCGCACCACTGAGTCCAGATAAGCATCTGGATCCCGGGCAGGCTTGGCCTTGCCGGAGAAATCAGCCCGCCTTGCTGTAACGATTATCCCGATTACTGCAGCCAGTGCAAATATCCACATATGTACTGCAAACAATGTGTCATGGGCCTTGGATGCCGCGATCATCGCCAGCAAGGCCCCTATGCCGTAAACGGCCAGTTTTACCAAAGAAGTCATTTGGTCCCTCTCATTTTCTGCCACAAAACCTTGGGAAAAACTCCAGAAATGGCAGTCCGAAATCCGTACAAAACTTGCTTAACACTATATGAAGAATTGTAACTTTGACATACATCAATGTACGACTTTGTGTCTTGCGGCACACTGACGCGGACTTTCTGTCCGGGGTTTTTCCGGAACATATTAAGACAGACAACACTACCGGACACAAGCAGAAATATGAGCAATAAAGGCAAGATTACCGATCCGATCGAGATTTTCATACATGATCATATCATTCAGTCGCAAATGTGTGACAAGCTGGAAATGATTGCCGATGGTCTGCCGGGCAATGTTGACAAGGAATTATGCCGCGAAGTTATCGAAGCTCTTGTGGTCGACATGCCTCGCCATCACCGCGACGAGGAAGAAGGCCTGTTCCCGCTTTTGCAGTTACGCGCCACAAAAGATGACAATATAGACGCCCATCTTTCACAACTCAGTCTGGAGCATGAAACCGATGAAGGTTTTTCTGATGAGCTGGTTGAGTGCCTGACGGATATGAGCGAGGGTAAAAAAATCGACAATCCTGATATGTGCGGATATATGATGCGCGGGTTTTTTGAAAACTACCGCCGCCATATTCACTGGGAAGACAGCGTTTTGCTGCCGCTTGCCAAAAAGCGCCTGAACAAGGATGATCTCAATCAATTATCCTCAATTTTGCACAAGCACAAACAGGATTAGATTGTTTAGCCTTCCCGTTTAAGCAGAAGCCGCCTAACCTTCACTGGCTTTCAGCAAAACATCCATATCAATAATGACAATATGCCGGTTGTGACTTATGGAGATAATGCCGTCTTTTTTCAGCTTGGTCAGCTGACGTGATACGGTCTCAATTGTCAGCCCCAGAAAATCAGCCATGTCGGCCCGGGTCAGCGGCAAATCAAACACTGATGCAAAAACCGTGTCTTTATCTGCCCCCGGGCCATTGCGGGCAATCATGCACAAAAAACTGGCAACACGCTCCCGGGCGGTCTTGCGGCCAAGGGTTACCAGCCATTCCCTGGAATCATCAAGATCGGCAAGTGTCTGTTTGAACAGGCGGGACTGCAATCCCGGTGATTTTGCAATCATGCGCTCAAAAGAATGGCGATGGGTCGTGCACAAATCCACATCAGTTGCAGTTTCAACCGATAAATGACTGTCACGATGATAGGGACGGCCCAGAAAATCAGGGGCGAACTGCAATCCGACAATCTGCTGGCGGCCATCACTTAGGGTTTTGGACAGTTTGATTACACCTTTCAGCACGCTGGCAAAAAACGGGATTTCCTCCTCATCAGCCATCAGGACCTGACCGGCGCCAAAGCTGCGCTGTATGGAAACCCGGTTAAGCTCGATCAATTCATCCGGGGTCAGGGCACCACAAATCCCCCGATGGCGGGCATCGCACTGTTTGCACAGATCGGGTATCTGTGCCTCATCAATGCACTGGCGGTCGTCAACTTCCATTATTTAGCCTGTTCCATCTGGTCAATTGCAGTATTTTATTAAGCCTTAACATATCATGGTTGACAATGCGAATTTCAATTGAGACAAATCAAACTTGTCATATTAGAATTAAAACCCCCTATTTCAAAAACCAAGGCCATGGAGACTTATAGCATGCAGACACATTTGGTTATTGATCCGCAAAAATGTACGGGCTGCGAGCAATGCGAGATGGCCTGCTCATTTGAGCATTACGGCATATTCAATCCGGCTCGCTCGCGGATAAGGGTATTTGAATTTGAACATGGCCGTCTGGCTATTCCCTGTGCCTGTACCCAGTGCGATGAAGCCTGGTGCATGCAGGTGTGCCCGACCGGGGCCTTGATGCGCAATGCTGTAACCGGGGCTGTGGAGTTGACCGCGGCAAAATGTGTGGGCTGCAAGGTATGCACCATTGCCTGTCCTTATGGAACCATCAGCTATAATCCGCAAAACGGCAAGGTTGATAAATGTGATCTGTGTGGTGGCGATCCGGCCTGCGCCAGAATATGCCCGACCGGAGCCATTCAATATGAAAGCGCCAATACACAAGGAGATGCACAATGAGCTGGCAGGGAAAAATACTCCGGGTTGATCTGACAAGCGGTAAAATTACGGTTGAAGACCTCAATATGGACTGGGCCAGACAATATGTTGGTGAAAGAGGTCTGGCCAGCAAGTATCTTTTGGAAGAAATGGACCCAAAAGCCGACCCGCTGGGCGCCGATAATGTGCTGATCTTTGCAACCGGCCCGCTTACCGGCACCATGGCATCAACCAGTGGGCGTTATTGCGTTGTCACCAAGGGACCGCTGACCGGGGCAATTGCCTGTTCAAATTCAGGTGGCAAATTCGGGGCTGATCTCAAATATGCCGGCTATGACATGGTTATCATTACCGGCAAGTCAGACAGGCCGGTCTATTTGCTGATTGAAGATGATGAAGTGGCACTCATGCCAGCTGATGATTTGTGGGGAAGCACGGTCTGGGAAACTGAAAGCTGGCTCAAACAGCGCCACAATAACCAGATGCTGAAGGTTGCCTCCATCGGGCTGGCCGGAGAAAATCTGGTGCGCTATGCCTGTATCGTCAATGATCTGCACCGGGCTGCCGGGCGCTCGGGCGTCGGGGCGGTCATGGGTTCAAAGAACCTTAAAGCAATAGCTGCTTTCGGCAGCAAAGGGGTGAAGGTCAGTGATCCGGCCCGCTTCATGCGCGTTGTCAGTGATTCACATGAAACCATGCAGGGGCATCGCAGTCGCAAGCAATTTACCAAACTTGGCACACATCCAATGCTTGACATGATGAATAATTTTGGCGGGCTGCCGACCCGGAATTTTGATGATACAAGGTTTGACGGGGTTGATAAAATCAATGCCAAGGCTTCACACACCGAAAATGCCAATGGCCATACAAATTTCATTACCAACAAGGCATGTTTCGGTTGCACCATAGCCTGCGGGCGCATTGCCCATATTGATGAAAAGCATTTCAGCATCATCAATCGCAAGGAATACTGGCACGCATCAGGCGGGCTGGAATATGAAACCGCCTATGCTTTTGGTCCATTATGCGGCATTGATGATATTGATGCGCTGACCTTTGCCGGGTTCTTGATGAATGAACATGGCATGGACCCGATCTCGTTTGGCGGTACGCTGGCAGCTGCCATGGAACTGTTTGAAAAAGGCATTATCGGCAGCGATGATACTGACGGAGTGGAACTGAAATTCGGCAATAGTGAAGCCTTGACCATAATGGCGGAAAAAACCGGCAAGCATGAGGGTTTTGGCAAGGTGCTGGGGCTTGGTTCAAGGGCAATGTGCGAAAAATACGGCCATGGCGAGATCGCCATGCAGGTAAAGGGTCAGGAATTTGCCGGATATGACAGCCGGGCCTTGCAGGGAATGGGACTTGGATATGCCACTTCCAATCGCGGCGCCTGTCATTTGAAACATGATACATTCGGCCCTGACATGGAGGACCAGACCGGCAGTGGCAAAGCTGATCCATGCCGGGTATCGCAGGACTTTACCGCCATGCTGGATTCAACCGGGCTTTGCCTGTTCACCGCATCTGCCGGGCTGAAAGAACCGGTATTTCGCGAATTGCTGAATGCGGCATGCGGGCATGAGTGGTCTGAAGAAGAATTGAGGATTTGCGGTGAGCGCATCTGGACAATCGAGCGGATGTTTAATCTGAAAGCCGGATTCACCGCAAAGGATGATACGCTGCCCGAGCGCCTTAAAACTGTACCGGCACCATCTGGAACTGCAAAGGGCAAGGTTTCGGCACTGGATGAAATGCTGCCGGAATATTACCAGTTGCGCGGCTGGAGCAGTGACGGGGTTCCGCTTGCCGGAACGCTTGAGCGGCTGGGCCTTGCCGATCTGACAGTTGATGGCAAATGATCAAAATTACCGTTAAAACCGGTGGCCTTTTAGGTGAACACCTGCCGACTGGCTGCGATGATCAGGCAGTGCTGGAACTACAAAATGGAACCAGTATCAATCAGGTGCTGGAAAAGCTGGAAATGCCGGTTGAGGACTTTTACCTGATTATTCTCAATGATCAGGTGGTGCCGGTTGATGAGCGCGCAAAACCATTATTGAATGAAGGTGCCGAGCTTGGCATTTATCCACCCCTTAAAGGGGGTTGATCATCCAGGTGATTTTGAGGTGCCGGTTATTGCTGATACCTTGCGGTTTTCATGCAGGGCCAGAACCTGACCGGCCAGATACAAGGAACCACCTATCAAAATCCGCGGTGAGGCTTCAAATTCATCGGCGCGGTTGAGCGCCTCTTTTATGTCGGCAACCGGCAAGGCATCGATTCCTGCCTGATTGGCGATATTGGCCAGAACTTCAGCTGAAAGAGCATTTTCCTCACCCGGTATCGCCACGGTTATCGCCACACTGGCCAGACCTTCAAAACTTTCAAAAAAGCCGATCGGATCCTTGGTGTTCAGCATACCGATAATCAGGATCAGGGGCCTTGGGTTGCTATCATTCATTTCAGCCATGGCCTGGGCAATAGCGCGCCCGGCTGCTGCATTATGGCCGCCATCCAGCCAGATTTCACTGTTGAACGGTGCCCAGGCATATAGTGGCCCGTTTTCCAGCCTCTGCATTCTGGCCCGCCATTTAACGGTTTTAAGTCCGGTTGCAATATGCTTGTGATTTATCCTATCGTCGCGCAATTGCTGCAATACCGCAATGGCGGTTCCGGCATTGCCAATCTGATGGGTGCCTGGCAATGCTGGCAAAGGCAAATCCAGTAATTGATTTTCATCGCTATAAACCAGCCGCCCATGTTCTTCATAACAATGCCAGTCTTCTTCGGCAAAAAACATTCTGGCCCCGGCTCTGGCACCAACAGATCTGATAATATCGGCTGCTTCTGCAAACTGGCTGGCAATAATCGCCGGGACATTGCGTTTCAGGATTCCTGCCTTTTCACCGGCAATTTCGCTAAGGGTCTCACCCAGATATTGCTGATGGTCGATACTTACCGGAGTGATTACGCTGGCAGCCGGTTTGTCAATAACATTGGTGGCATCAAGCCGCCCGCCAAGTCCGACTTCCAGTAACAGATAGTCAGCCGGCTGGCGGGAAAAGGCCAGAAATGCGGCAGCAGTAGTTATTTCAAAGAAAGTTATCGGTTCAGCGCCATTGGCCTGTTCGCACTCTTTGAGCAGGGATGATAATTCAGGCTCGCCAATATATGAACTGCCGCCCGCATCTGACAGACGAATACGTTCGTGAAACCTGACCAGATGCGGTGAGGTATAGCTGTGTACGGACAGCCCGGCAGCCTCGATAATTGAGCGCAACACAGCAATGGTCGAGCCTTTGCCATTGGTGCCGCCAACATGAATTACCGGTGGCAATTTGTTTTGCGGATTATCCAGCCGCTCCAGTAACCGGTTCATCCGGCCAAGGCTCAGATCAATAATCTTTGGGTGCAGAACCAGCAGGCGTTTCAGAATTTCATCACTGCCGGTTTTTTTATCAGGCATCCTGTTTTTCTTCTGCAGATTGTTTATCTGCCGCTTCAGGCTGTTCAGCCGGATTGCATGATGCGTTTTTGGCCTCAATGTCTATGGGCTGTTTCAGCAGAACAGAAACAATGCGCATGACTGTATTACGCATATCATGGCGGTGCACTACCAGGTCAATCATGCCATGTTCTTCAAGATATTCGGCGCGCTGGAAACCGGCAGGGAGTTTTTCACCAATGGTCTGTTCAATCACCCGCGGCCCGGCAAAACAAATCAGCGCTCCCGGCTCAGCCAGATGCACATCACCCAGCATGGCATAAGAGGCTGTTACCCCGCCGGTTGTCGGGTTGGTCATCACCACAATATAGGGAAGCCCGGCGGCGCGCATTTTCTGCACGGCAATTGTAGTGCGCGGCAATTGCATCAAGGACAAAATACCTTCCTGCATGCGCGCTCCGCCTGATGAGATAAACAGGATCAGCGGGGCAGACAGCTCAACCGCCTTTTCCATAATGGTGATAATTGCTTCACCGGCAGCCATGCCAAGAGAACCACCCATGAATTCAAAATTCTGGTCGCCAATAACCACTTCGATACCGCCCAGATTTCCCACACCGGCCAGCACTGCATCCTTGCGTCCGGTTTTCTGGCGAGCTGCTTTCAAACGGTCAGTATATTTTTTCTGGTCACGAAATTTAAGCGGGTCAGATTTGACCTTTGGCAGATCGATCACTTCATATTCGCCATTGTCAAACATCGACTTTAAACGTTTTTCCGGCCCATATGGCATGTGATAGCCTGAATTTGGTATTACATGCTGATTGGCATCAAGGTCGCGGTAAAAAACCATTTCTCCTGATTGCGGGCATTTGATCCACATATCATCGGGAAGCTCGCGTTTGCTACCCAGGAACCCGCCTATTTTCGGTCGGACAAAATCCTTAATCCAGTTCAAAGCCTTAACCCCCGTTAGTTCTTTGCTGCCTTGCGAACACCGCTCGCAAGATTTTTTGTCAATTCATGTACGGCCCTGATGGCAGCTGGCTTGTTATCCAGATTGGCGCTTACTGCATCAACAAACACTGATCCGGCAACCACACCATCAGCCGTTGCGGCAATGGCTTCAGCCTGCTCGGCGGTTCTGACACCAAAACCGACCGAAACCGGAATGTCTGTGTGCTCCTTGATCCTTTTTACCGCAGCTGCAACATCTGTAGTATCTGGCGCTCTGGTGCCGGTAATACCAAGAACTGATACATAGTAGAGAAACCCGGAAGTGTTGGTCAGGACTATCGGCAGGCGCTCATCATCAGTTGTCGGAGTTGCCAGTCGAATAAAGTTCAATCCGCCCTGCATGGCAGGGATACAAAATTCTTCATCTTCTTCGGGCGGCAGATCAACGATAATCAGACCGTCAACACCTGCTTGTCTGGCATCCTTTATGAAGCGCTCGGACCCGTAAATATAGACCGGATTATAATATCCCATAAGGACAATCGGGGTTTCATCATCGCTCTGGCGAAACTGCCTGACCATTTCAAGGGTCTTTGACATGTTGTGGCCAGCTTTCAGTGCGCGTTGCGATGAAGCCTGAATTGCCGGGCCGTCAGCCATCGGATCGCTGAAAGGCATACCCAGTTCAATCACATCGGCACCAGCAGCTGGAAGTCCCTTTACTATCTCCAGTGAAGTTTCCAGATCAGGGTCACCAGCAGTTAAAAAAGTCACCAGTGCGGCGCGCCCTTCAGCTTTCAGGGCGGCAAAGCGTTTGTCTATACGTGTTTGTGTGCTCACAAGGTTACTCCCAGATGCTCGGCCACAGTAAAGATGTCCTTGTCACCACGCCCGCACATATTCATTACCATCAGATGGTTATTGTCATATTGCGGTGCAAGCTCGATTACCTTGGCAAGTGCATGTGACGGTTCAAGGGCCGGGATAATTCCTTCCAGCTGGCAGCAAAGCTGGAAAGCTGCCAAAGCTTCATCATCGGTTGCGGAAATGTATTTTACCCTGCCAGTATCTTTCAGCCATGAATGTTCAGGGCCAACGCCTGGATAATCCAGTCCGGCAGAAATTGAATGGGCTTCATCGATCTGGCCGTCCTCATCCATCAACAGATAGGTACGGTTGCCATGCAGGACGCCAGGCGCACCACCAGTCATGGAGGCGGCATGTTCACCTGTTTCAAGGCCGCGACCGGCTGCTTCAACACCGAAAATCTCAATGCCGGGATCATCAAGGAAAGGATGGAACAGGCCGATGGCATTGGAGCCGCCACCGATGGCAGCTATCAGGCTGTCAGGCAGACGGCCTTCACGTGCCAGCATCTGTTCGCGCACCTCATTGCCGATTACACACTGGAATTCGCGTACCATTTGCGGGTAAGGGTGCGGTCCAGCTGCAGTGCCGATACAATAAAAGGTATTTTCAACATTGGTCACCCAGTCACGCAAGGCTTCGTTCATGGCATCTTTCAGGGTGGAAGAACCGGAGGTGACGGGTATGATCTTTGCGCCTAAAAGCTTCATGCGGAACACATTGGGCTTTTGTCGCTCAACATCAACAGCGCCCATAAAGATGATACATTCAAGACCAAAGCGAGCACATGCGGTAGCTGTTGCCACCCCGTGCTGGCCGGCACCGGTTTCGGCAATGATGCGGGTTTTACCCATGCGCTTTGCCAGCAATATCTGCCCGAGCACATTATTGATCTTGTGAGCACCGGTATGGTTCAACTCATCGCGTTTGAAATAGACCTTGGCACCGCCCAGATGTTCGCTTAGGCGCTCGGCATGGTAAAGCGGGCTGGGGCGTCCGACATAATGGGTGAGAAAATCATCCATCAAGGCCTTGTATGCCGGGTCTGCCTTTGCCTCATCATAGGCTTTTGCCAGCTCATTTATCAGCGGCATCAAGGTTTCAGCCACGAAGCGACCACCATAAATACCAAAGCGACCATCTTCATCCGGGCCGTTGCGATAGGAATTGATTTGCGTATCTGTCATATGAACAGCGCCTTTATTTATAAAAACCGTGTTGCCTTTTACCCGGCTGTGCGAAATGCCTCAATGAATTTCTTTATCAAGGCTGCATCCTTTTGTCCCGGTCTGGTCTCAACAGCTGAAGATGCGTCAATAATTGCAGCATTTGTGACAGAAATTGCTTCTGTAACATTTGCCGCATCCACACCGCCAGCCAGCATGAATTTTTCCGGTCGTTTAATATCGGCAAGGATTGACCAGTCAAAACTGATGGCATTTCCACCTGGAAGTGAGCCTTTGGGGGCCTTGGCATCAAACAGGATAATATCGGCACAATCAAGATAGTGATCAACCTCAGCCAGATCAGAGGCATCCTTGACCTTGATCGCCTTGATCGCAGGCTTTTTTGTCAGTTGCTTTATCTGCGCAATCCGCTGTGGTGTTTCACTGCCGTGCATCTGAAAAAAATCCGGTCTGACCTGATCATTGATCAGCTTTATCAGCTTATCATCTGCATCAACTGTAAGCGCAACAATTCGGGTTTTGCCACGTGCCTGATCAGCCAGCCTTGCGGCCAAGGATATTGAAACATTGCGTGGGCTTGGCTCATAAAACACCAGTCCGATATAATCGGCACCGCATTTGATAGCAGTATTGAGGGTATCAGGCGTTGACAGGCCGCATATTTTTATCTGGCGCCCTGTCATTTCAAGCTGTCATATATATTTTTGGCAGCAAGTGCCGGATCAATGGCTTTGGTAATCGGGCGGCCTATGACCAGAATATCAGCACCACTGGCCATGGCCGAGACCGGCGTTGCCATGCGCTTTTGATCATTTGCAGCAGAAGTTTGCGGCCTGATGCCTGGAACAACGGTCAGGAATTCTTCACCGCATGCCTGTTTGATTGAACTTATGTCATGTGATGAGCACACAACTCCGTCAAGGCCGCATTCCTTTGCCAGCCGGGCAAGATTTACAGCATGTTCGCGGCTATTCATCGAAGGGGTAAATCCGCACTGGCGCAGATCATTATCATCAAGTGAGGTCAAGATAGTGACCCCGATCAGCTTTGCCCTGCCATTAACAGCCCTTGCTGCTGCCTCCATCATGGCCGGACCGCCGGTTGTGTGAATATTGACAATTGCCGGTTCGGGATTGAGCTGCATCAAGGAGTTCAATCCGGCGGCAACGGTGTTTGGAATATCGTGCAGCTTCAGATCAAGGAATACCGGCATGGATTTTGCTGCCAGTTTTTCATAGGCAGAGTGACCATTGGCATAGAAAAACTCCATGCCGATTTTAACCATGCCAATATGGGGTGCAAGAGTGTCGATCAGATCATTTGCGGCTGCCACATCTGTTGTATCAATGGCGACACAAACCGGGTTGGAATATTCAGCCATCAGTTTTTATGGGCTGGCACCAGATCAACAGATTTAATCTGTTTTTGCAGACCGGATGATTTTGCCTGTTCCTGTTTCAGGCTGGAAGTAGCGCTGCGGGCAGCCTTGCGCCATTTGCCCTGATTGATCCAGGCCAGTATCCAGCCAATCAGCAAACCGGCAAATACAGCGGCAAATACCACCATCCACAATGGAACATTGATAGCGAACCACGGAGTTGCCGGAGATACCGGATCAAAAGATACCTTTACTGCTCCGCGATTGGCGATAGCAAAAGCAATCATGATTATTGCAGCGGGCAAGCCTATCAACAGTGAAAAAATCCTTTTCATCCTGCTTTCCTCTTTTGTATCGCCGTTTCAGTTGTTATCGGGCATTG
>JALXCV010000004.1 GCA_026990765.1 Hyphomicrobiales bacterium
CCCGGAAAACACTGACAAACGATCACCCTACCGGCCCGTCAGTACCGGACCGGTCTTCATAACCGATGAAAAAACCGGCGCCCTGCATATGCGCTTTACCGCCAGAGGGCGCAATATTATCTGGCGTGATGATGCTGATACTCGTGCTGCCAGGGACTGCCTGACAGAAATCATGGACAATGACCCGCTGATGTTCCGCCACAAGCTGCAACCAGGCCAGGGGCTGATATCCAACAATGTCCTGCATAACCGCGATGGTTTCTCAGAAGGCGGAAACAGCAAAGCAACCAGATTGCTTTACCGGATCAGATACAAGGAACGCATAGCCAACACTTGATATGATAAATTGAATAATTATCTCATACTGGCAGCCATGGTTTGGCAGACGCCGGATGGTTGCCGATATAATAAAGGAAAATGGAAATGGCAGAAATTGTAAGATTGAGTGATTTTGTAATCACCAACCCGCAGATAACCTCATATAATGACCTGGAAGAACTTGTAGCCCGGGCTGGCAGCAATGGCATGGTCAATCTGGAATTTGACGTAAAACCGGATTATGCTGATACACCGCGCAACTGGGCGTGGCGGCTTGAAGGTGCATTTTACCGGGGTGTGAAATGATTGAAGGCGAAAAGCTTACCGATCTTATGGCATGGGATTTGCCATATAATATCAAGATGAATCTTAAAGATGTGGAATTTGAAAGCGGTTTGCACCTTGCCCGCTTGACAATCCGTGAAGGCAAGCGCATCACCATCTGCAATATTGATGCCGCATCGGCCAAGGAACTTGGCTTTGAGTTGATTAACTGGGCTAAAACCCACGGGGGTTAGTTCTTGAAGGAATTTGCTGTTTATGGATCATCTCCCCGTATTCCTTGATATCAAGGGTAAAAAGGTAGTTGTTACCGGCGCTGGAACCATTGCTGCAAGACGCGCAGAACGGGCGCTGAGTGCTGGTGCCATTGTGCATCTTTTTGCCAGTGAACCGGGTAGTGATTTTGATGCCCTTAAAGCCAGTGACAGTCTCATTATCCATAATCGCGACTGCCAGCCATCTGATCTTGAAGATGCAGTAGTTGCCTGGGGCTGTGTGGGAGATAAAAGCGATCAGGCACTGGCAGATGCGGCCCGCACCAGCAAGACCTTGATCAATGTGGCTGATGAACCGGAAAACTGCGATTTTATCACCCCGTCAATTGTCGATCGTGATCCGCTTATAGTTGCGGTTTCAACCGGCGGCACCTCGCCAATCCTTGCCCGCACCATCCGCGCCCGGCTTGAGGTTATGCTGCCTGCAACCTATGGCGATCTGGCCCGCTTTGCCGGCGGTTTTCGCGACAAGGTAATGGACAAGCTCAAATCCGGCTCATCGCGGTTGCGTTTCTGGGAAACGGTAACCACCGGCCCGGTAGCCGAATTGTTTCTGGCCGGTGATATTGATGGTGCCAGCACGCAACTGAAATCGGAACTTGAAGCAGCCGCCAGCGGCAAACAGCGCCCGCGTCTGGGTGAAGTTTATCTGGTTGGTGGTGGCCCCGGCGATCCAGACCTGTTGACTTTCAGGGCCTTGCGGCTGATGCAACTGGCTGATGTGGTGGTTTATGATCGCCTTGTCGGTGATGGCATATTGAACATGGTGCGCCGCGATGCCGAGCGTATTTATGTCGGCAAAATGCCAAAAAACCACGCTGTACCGCAAGAAGAAATCTCACAGATTCTGGTGCGTCTGGCCAAGCAGGGCAAACGGGTTTTGCGCCTTAAAGGTGGCGATCCGTTCATCTTTGGACGCGGCGGTGAGGAAATTGAAGCACTGGCTGCAGAACAGATACCGTTTCAGGTAGTTCCCGGCATAACTGCAGCTTCTGGCTGTTCATCCTATGCTGGTATTCCACTCACTCACCGCGATCATGCCCAGGCCTGCGTATTCACCACCGCCCATGGCCGCGATGGAGTGCTGGATGTTGACTGGGACGTATTGCTGCGCCCCAACCAGACAGTTGCCGTCTATATGGGCCTGTCCAATACCAGCCATTTATGCCGCGGCTTTCTGGCCCGTGGCGCTGATCCCGAACTGCCGGTTGCAGTAATTGACAATGGCACCAGACCCAACCAGAAAGTCGTTGTCGCAACCCTTGCCACCATGTGCGACAAGGTAGAAGCATCCGGCATCAAGGGACCTGCCATGATAATCATCGGCACAGTGGTCAATTTGCGCGACAAGCTGGCCTGGTACAACACCAAAATGGGTTCAATGCATTCAGATTACGCCAGTGGCGAGATAAAGGACTGGATGCCAGGTGGTACTGATCAACCGCCAACCTGATAGCGTTTATTGGTAACGGTAATCTTTGGAACCTGATGTCGGGTTTCGAAATAATCATATCCGGTTTTAAGGTTTTGCCAAAAGCCAATCCATTCAGAACGGCTGTTTTCCTTCATGTTTTTTTCACTCATTCTGAATGGAAAAATATGAACCGGAACAAAGGCCTGCCCGTTTTTTAGCGCTGCTGCAACCAGTGAATAAATCACATCAATCTGCCCGTCTGTCATGGCATAACATCCAATAGACACACAATTTCCATGTACCATCAAATATGATCCGGTGCGTCTGTGCTGGCGGTCATATTTATTGGGGTAACCCAGATTGAAGGACAGATAATATTTGCTGTGCGGGTTGAGCGATGATTTTGTGACCCGGTAGAATCCTTCTGGCGACTGGTGATCACCCTCTTTCAGCTTTGGACCAAGTTTCCCCGACCAGTAACAGACAGGAAAACCCTTATAGAGAACCCATTTGCCTTTTTTCTTCATCCATAATTCCAGCAAGGATTCCTGTTTGAAGATGCGAATAAAAACCGGTGATCCTTTTACCAGACCGGAGCTTTTCAAATGCGCTTCAGTATCAGAGCGAGCTGATTTTATGGCGATGATGTTTGGTTGCTTGTAGAACTGAAATCCGGCAAGCGCCAATACAATAGCCCCGATTATCAACAACAGGAATTTACGCATTCATTTTCAGCCCTGATATTGTGGTGATTGATGTCAGGTTCGAACACCAAACCGGACATGAAACACCTTGATGTCAAAAAGCATTCAAAACTGATTTATTGCTGAAATTATGGCTGTCAGCTATCGGTCTTAACCGGAATTTCGCAAAACCCCTGAGCGGGAATATCAAGCGCGCTGTTAAATTTGCTGGACATATTCTGAAAACAGATGACGGCTGTCAGTTCAACCAGCGCATCATCATCAAAATGCGGTTTTAATTTGCTGATCAATTCAGCATCTGGATCTTCATCATGCCGGGTAATGGTTTCGGCATATTCCAGAGCCAGTTTCTCGCGTTCACTGAAAAGGCTGTTTTCGCGCCAGTTACGCAATGCGGTAATCTTTTCCTCGCTGACCCCGCGCTTTGCCAGCGTCGCCGCATTGATATCAACGCAGAATTCACAATGATTGATCTGTGAAACCCTTACCGTTACCAGTGAGCGCAAGGCCGGTTCAATCGGTGAGGATTTGCGATCCAGCGCCCCATATAAAAGCGCCAGGGTTGAAAAAACCTTTGGCGAACGTCCCCACAGCATTCCAGGCTCCAGAACCTTGCCATAACGGCGTTTCTGGTTCCAGAAAAACAGGCGGATCACCCAGGGGTATTTGCTCAATGGTTTTACGGGAATGTGCATTTTGGCTACTTTTTATGATTTGTCCAACCGCCTATCATAAGTCCATGGAATCACAAAGTTAAATCATTTCAACAATTCACAATTCTATATGTGAGTATTTGTTGCAACGATAAAGCTGCAAAGAAAGCTGTGATTTCAGATTTTCTTCAATCAGCGCCCAGCCCCGGTTAAGGGGTTGAGGGCTGTAGACTTTGATATTTACGGGGCGCAGGATGCCTGATAAATTCTGTCTATTGCAGTTTGCAGGGTCGTGTTGAATTCTTCATCGCTTTGCGATACGCGCAGATCATTGGCCAGTGCCCGTGAGAAACTGGCCACCATACCCTTGTTCTGAGCCAGACGGTCACATGCTTCATCCAGTGAATAACCACCTGAAAGTGCAACCACCCGCAAGATATTCTTGTGGTTTACAAGATCACTGTAAAGATCTGGTTTTTCCGGCAGGGTGAGTTTGAGCATGACTTTCTGATTATCTTCCAAAAGGTCAAGGTTTCTGACAAGTTCACTGTGCAGCATGTCTTCACATTCTGCCTTGTCCTTGCTGCCAATTGAGACTTCCGGTTCTATGATCGGCACCAGCCCATGCGATAATACAGTTTTGCCAACTGCAAATTGCTGGTCAACATTGGCCTTTATACCGCTTGGTGACGCCTTGTTGATTACCGAGCGCATCTTGGTGCCGAACAGCCCAAGATCAACAGCGCGTTGCAGCAGCGTATCCAGACCGGGCATTGGTTTCATCAGCTGCACGCCGTCATTTTCAGCTTCAAGGCCCTTGTCAATTTTAAGGAAAGGAACAACTTCCAGCTTTTCCCAGAGATAGGTAGCAGTTGGAACACCCTCGATCTGGTTATCCATGGTTTTTTCAAACAATATGGCCCCGATGATCTTGTCGCCATTAAAGGCAGGTGAGGTGATGATACGGCTGCGCATGGCATGGACAAGATCATACATCTCATCATCGCTTGAATAAGAGCTTTCATCAATGCCGTAATTTTTAAGAGCCTTTGGCGTTGATCCCCCACTTTGATCCAGTGCCGCAATAAATCCGTCCGCTTTGGAAATTTTTTCTAATTGTTGCTTGTTGCTCATCATCATTCCTCAGTTGCAGTAATCGCCAAAAGACCGGCAGGCGCCAGTCTTGTGACATTTGCTATACCGGCAAACAATATCACATTGATACTGCACTGCACAAATGACCGATACTGTTGTCAGCCATACATTATTGTGATAGCTGGCTGTTCACCCTATCTGGTGCGCCAGGCCTGAGTGGTCTTGTAGATGCCTTTTGAAGCCCATGCGTGCAGGGTACGCGCCGTTGCATTGGCGTAAAAGATCATCATTCCCATGGCGGCAGCCGGGGCAATATCACCAGCATCATCCATATTCAGCATGGCAATCGAGGCAAGTGTCGTATCCGGGCTGTAAAGGAAGATCAGGGCTGAAACCGTGGTCATCGCATTCACGAAAAGATAGATCGAAATATCGAGAATTGCCGGCAGGCAAACCGGAACCGTTACTCTTGCAAACAGCTTGTAAAATGGCTGTTTCAGCGAAGCAGATACTGATTCAAATTCCTTGTCCATCTGTTTGAGCGCCGTCAGCGCTGTCAGATGTGATACGGTGTAAAAGTGGGTAACGGTACACACAACCAGTATTGCCATGGTGCCGTAGATGAAATTCACCGGGTTCGAAGGATTGTTGAAAAAGAAGATATAGGCCAGACCGAGCACCATGCCGGGAATAGCCATTGGCAGCATGGCCAGAAACTGGAATGTAGTGCGCCCGGCACCAAATCCTGGAACCTTCTCAACCATATAGGCACCGGTGAACACTACAACCGTGCCAATAATGGCTACCATTATCGCCAGTTTCAGCGAATTATAGAATGACCCCCAGCCGCCGCCATCCATCAGGTCGAAATCATAATTGGTCAGTGAGAATGTCAGATCATACGGCCAGAACTTGACCAGTGCCGCATATTGGCAAACCCCGATAATGGTGATGATGAAGCCTGCTATCAGCAGACAATAAGCCAGCATCGTCCTGTCGAATCGCTTATTGGGTTTGGGCTGATATGGTACTGAACTGGCAGACAGCATCGCCACCTGTTTGGCCTGCACCATCCTGTCAACTCCAAAGGCAAACATTGCAGGTATCAGCAGAACCACAGATACCACAGCGCCCATTTCAAAATTCTGTTGGCCAATCACCTGTTTGTAAATATCAACCGCCAGCACATTATATTGTCCGCCAATTACCTTTGGCAGTCCAAAATCGGTAATTACCAGATTAAACACCACGAAAGCTGCAGAGATCAGACCATATCTGGCCCCGGGCAGGGTTACCGTCATAAAGGTCTTGAACTTGCTGGCCCCCAGCGCATCTGATGCCTCATATAGCCTGGCATCGGAAATCGACAGGGCAGTCTGAATGATGATCATTGCATGCGGGAAGGTGAAAAACACCGAGCCTATGACAATTCCTATAGGCCCATAAATGGAATATCCCCCCATAAGCCCCTTGATCATTCCCTGATTGCCAAACAGATAAACCAATGCAATACCCGGCAGCAGGGAAGGCACCAGAATTGGCATCATCGCAATAATCTTGAATATTCCCTTGCCCCTCATTTTTGATCTGGCCAGTGCATAAGAGAAGGTAAAGGCCAGAGAAATGGTTATTATCGTGGAAATAAAGGCAATGAACAACGAATTGGAAATGGAATTGAACAGGGCAGGGGTAGAGAAATACTGGATGAAGTTGCCAAACCCGATGGATTTTATCGGCCTTAGCATTACCCGGCGAAATTCATTGCTGGAATATTCGTGCCATTTTGTACCCAGAATCTGTTCACTGCCGTGAATGAAGAATGATTTATCCCCGACATTTCGCAGCCGGTATTTGGTTTTGCCACGGAAGCTGAAATCAGGCAGCATCGAGACTATGGGCAAACGCCCATCAGATGATGTATTCAGCTCTGCGCTTGAATATTTGCCGATTTTGTCATTGAGCTGCTTGACTGAAATCGTATCACTCCAGCCATCGCCCTTGTCAATCTGCAGTTCAAACTGTGTAAGATCAAACTGAAAGGTGGATAATGATTTGGACAGCATCGCATAAAGCGGAAATGCCAGGGTAACTACCAGATAGACCCCGATAACTGCAATAAAACTGCGCATAACCCAGTCATCACGACCAAGTTTTGGTTTTACTCTTTCACTGGCTGGAATTACTGTCATAACAGCTTCTCACCTGGATAAAACCGCAGGGAACGCTGAGGCAGTTCAACTACAAGCTCCATGCCGTCAGTCAGGGAAATATCACGCGCAACATTTATCGAAATATCAGCCTTCAGTCTGGATGAGCCGAGCTTGTCGCTGCTGATCATGGCTCGCCAGAATGAGCCAAGGAATTCAAGTTCGTCAATTTTGGCCGCAAATATATTGTCACCGCTTTTCTTCTTGCTGGTATAAACCAGAATATCTTCCGGCCTGATGGTCAAAACCCCTGCATCGCCCTTGTCGCCGTCAAATTGAGTAGTGGCAAGTTGAATATTTCCCAATTGTGCTGATGAACTGGAAGTAGCTACAGCTTCCACCTGTGTCATCTCGCCAATGAAATCAGCCACGAACAGGGTGCGAGGCTCACGGTAAATTTCAGTCGGGGTGCCGACCTGCTCGATAATTCCATTATCCATGACCACAATCCGGTCAGCCATTGTCAGGGCCTCTTCCTGATCATGCGTCACCATAATGGTGGTAACTCCCAGCTGCTCCTGCAAATCCTTGATCTGGTGGCGTAAATATCCGCGTACCTTGGCATCAAGCGCCGATAATGGTTCATCCAGCAATAACAGCCCCGGCGATGTTGCCAGTGCCCTTGCCAGTGCAATTCTTTGTTGCTGGCCACCTGACAACTGGGCCGGGTATTTATCAGCCTGATCGGGCAGACCAACAAGTTTCAGCAATTCATCTACCCGCGCATTTACGGCCCTTTTGTCCTTGCCTTCATTTTCCAGACCGTAAGCCACATTGCGCCGAACTGTCAGATTGGGGAACAGGGCATAGGACTGAAACACAATGCCAAAATCACGCTCAGCCGGGGGCAGGGCGGAAATATCCTTGCCTGCCTGTATGATTGAGCCTTTGGTTTGAATATCAAGCCCGGCTATTGCCCGCAAAAACGTGGTCTTGCCGCATCCCGATGGTCCCAGAAAACAGACAAACTCGCTTTCACTGACATCAAGGTCAAGATGTTTCAGTGCTGTGAAATTACCAAACATTTTGGTCAGACCGCGAACTTTAAGAAAAGGTTCGGCTTTTGCTTGCTGATTATTCATTGCGCCTCATTATACTCACATCGCCATTTTCGCAAATGCCGGAATCCGCATTGAATGCAAAACAGAACTGAAAATCAGCCCTGAATTCCCGCTTGTTGCGGGAGTGACGAAGAAGCTATTTCTGATTTTTGTTGCCGACCAGAAAAGAAATTCCTGATCGGCAAACCAGTATCATTGACTTATTTTGGGTCTGATTTTGAATCATACCGCTTGGCCCACTCGGCAAGAACGCGCTTGCGGTTATTGGCAGCATTTTCAAAGTCATTATCGATCATTTTTTCCAAAATGGTTTCGGGGAAGAACTTGACCGGCTTGGCAACCCCTGGCATGGCCACAACTGCATAACCTTCATTATACATTTCATTGGCCTTTTTGCTGATTGACCAGTCGACAAGGGTCTTGGCGTCCTTTTCATTGTCAGTTCCGGCAACAATTGCAGTTGCTTCCATTTCCCAGCCGATACCTTCTTCAGGTACGATCACATCCAGTGGAGCGCCCTTGGCTTTTGATTTGGCACCACGGAAAGCAAAGGAAATACCTACTGGAATTTCGCCAGCCGCTGCCAGTTTGCAGGGTTTGGAACCGGAATGGGTGTAGCGGGCAATATTTTCATGCAGTGCATCCATATATTTCCAGCCACCTTCTTCACCAAATAATTGCAGCCAGCTTGAAACGTCAAGGAAGCCGGTGCCTGATGAATTCGGGTTAGGCATGATCACATGACCCTTATACATCGGTTTTGTCAGGTCTTTCCATGATTTGGGTGGAACCAGACCGGCCTTTTTGCCTTCAACCGTATTGTAGCAGACAGCAGCAACCCAGGCATCCATGCCAACCCAGCTTGGAGGTTTGGAACTGTCGACAAATTTCTTGTCAAGCTTTTCAACGCCTTTGGGAGCATATGGCATCAACATGCCTTCACCCTTCATCAACAGCAAGGATGTGCCGGCAAGACCCCAGATAACGTCAGCCTGCGGATTGTTTTTTTCAGCCAGCAGCTTGGCGGTGACGATACCGGTTGAATCACGAACCCATTTGATCTTGATATCAGGATGATCTTCATTGAAACGGGCAGCATATTTTTTCAGATCTTCAGCTTCAACAGCTGTATAGACAGTAAGCTCGCCGGCATTGACCATGGTGCTTGCACTGATAGCCAGAGCAGAACCAAATCCGATTGCTGTGATAATTGTCTTGAGTGATGTCTTCATTGTGATATTTCCTCCCATTGATTGTATACAATTCAGTGTAGCTGACCTTATTCTGGTTATGCAACTGATTTGTGTATTTTCTGAATAAATTATTACAAACGGCATCTAAATCGTTGCCTGGATTA
>JALXCV010000005.1 GCA_026990765.1 Hyphomicrobiales bacterium
AACTATAATGGCAGCCTTAATGTGACAGTTACTGCAACTGATCCAGGTGGTCTGAGCGACAGTTACAGTGCGCCACTGATAGTTAATCCGGTGAATGATGCGCCGGTTGCGGCTGATGATACCAATGTTGCGGTTGAAGATGCAATTGTTACTGCATCAGGCAACCTGCTTGCCAATGACAGTGATGTTGACACAACCCCACCTGTATTGACTGTTGCTGAAATTGATGGTCAGGCAGATGGAGCAGCAGGAGTTGTCGGTACCTATGGTACTTTGACCTGGAATGCTGATGGCACCTATAATTATGCCCTTGATATTGCCTCTGCAGCAGTGCAGGGTCTGGCTCAGGGTCAAATTGTTACTGACAGCTTTACCTATACAGCAGATGATGGTTCTGGAACGGCAACGGCGACAGATACGGCCAGCCTGACCATTTCCATCACCGGTTCCAATGATGCTCCAACTGTAGCTATCGTAAATGAAAATGCTCAGGAAGACGGACCGATTGTGACTGGCAACTTTGCCGGAACAGATGCAGATGCTGGCGATACTCTTACCTATACAATTACCAGCGCACCAACTGAATTTGGCACCGGTATTGCACGAGGTTCGGTAGTCAATAATAATGATGGCAGCTTTAGCTTTGATCCGAATGGTGATTTTGAAGATCTGGCGGTTGGTGAAACATCTGTGGTTCTGTTTACCTATCAGGCAACTGATAATAATGGTGCGGTTTCTGCCAGTGGTACGGTAACGGTAACTGTCAGCGGCAATAATGATGCCCCGGTTGCGTTAAATGATACTGCCACGACCGACGAAGATACCACGGTATCAATCAATGTTCTGGCCAATGACAGTGACCCGGTTGATGGAGATGGCATTGCAGTAAGCGGTGATCCGCTGGCTGCCCCCACAGCTGTTAATGGTACGGTTGTTGTCAATGGAGCAGGTGGTCTGGATTATACACCCGATGCCAATTTCAACGGCACCGACAACATCACCTACACAATCACTGATGGCAATGGCGGAACAGATACAACCACTGTATCTGTTACTGTTGATGCTGTGAATGATGCTCCGGTTGCGTTAAATGATACTGCCACAACCGATGAAGATACCACGGTCTCGATTGATGTTCTGGCCAATGACAGTGATCCGGTTGAAGGTGATCCGGTGAGTGTAACCGGCACTCCGTCGGCTCTGCATGGTATAGTTGTGGTGAACGGAGCCGGTGGTCTCGATTATACGCCTGATGCTGATTTCAATGGCACAGACACTATCAGCTATAATATTACTGATGGAAACTCCGGCACAGATTCTGCCACAGTTACAGTGACGGTCAATCCTGCGAATGATGCTCCAACAATTACCGGACTTTCTGCCAGTAATGCAGATGAGTTCAGTGCTAATGGTACGGTTGTCGGATCGGTAGTTGCTGCTGATGCTGATACAGGCGATACGCTCACTTACTCACTGGTAGATGATGCTGGTGGCAGGTTTGCCATTGATGGTGCAACAGGTGAAATCAGTGTTGCTGACGGTCTGGCGCTTGATTATGAACAGGCAACCTCGCATTCAATCGAGGTCGGGGTCAGTGACGGTACAGTTCTGACTACCCAGGTTGTTCAGATTGACGTTAATGACATTAATTCTCCTGAAGTGGTTGTGGCTGATAATATCGGACGCAAACTGGTTGGTGATGATGGTGATGATAATATCACCGGTGGCACCGGACAGGATGCTCTGTTTGGCGGATCGGGCAATGATACCCTCACCGGTGGTGATGGCAATGACTATCTGCGCGGTGATGCCGGTGCTGATACGCTTGTTGGCGGTGCCGGACAGGACTGGGCTTCTTATACCAGTTCTGCAGTCGGGGTTACGGTATCGCTTGATACCGGTACCGGTGTTGGAGGTGATGCTGACGGTGATACGCTTACCGGTATTGAAAGACTGTTTGGCTCAGTACAAAATGATGTGCTGACCGGCGTTAACGGTTTCGGCAGCATCCTGTTTGGCAATGGCGGAAATGATCAGTTGTTTGGTCTTGCCGGCGATGACACCCTTAATGGTGGCGCAGGCGATGATGTGCTTGCTGGTGGTGATGGTTCTGACAATCTGTTTGGTGGTGCCGGTTCTGATACCGCTGCATATGCCGGGTCATCAAGTTCTGTGATGGTCAGATTGTATTCAGGTTTCGGAAGCAATGGTTATGCCCAGGGCGATGTTTATGACAGCATCGAAAATGCCTCTGGTTCGGCTTTCAATGATACACTGATCGGAACTTATTCGGCTACTGGCAATATATTGTCTGGTGGAGCAGGGCATGATTTCATTCTTGGCCTGGCCGGTAATGATACACTGTATGGCAATAGTGGATATGACCGGCTGATTGGCGGATCTGGTAATGATATCCTGCAAGGCGGTGAAGATGGCGATGTTCTCGATGGTGGTGTTGGTGCAGATGTGATTGCTGGTGGTGCCGGCATTGATACTGCAATGTATAACAACTCAACCAGTGCAGTTACTGTTAACCTGAATGCTGGAACCGGTCTTGGCGGTGAAGCCCAGGGTGATATTCTGACTTTAGTTGAGAATATTGTCGGATCCAGCTTTGCTGATACTCTGATCGGCAGTAATGGTGTGGATAACATCATCACCGGCGGTGGTGGTGGTGATCATATTGATGGTCTTACCGGCAATAATACCGCCTCATACAGCACATCTGTCGGTCCGGTGACTGTGAACCTTGCCACTGGTGCAGGGTTTGGCAATGATGCCCAGGGTGATATTCTGGTAAATATCCAGAATATTATTGGCACTGACTTTGATGATATACTGACTGGTAATGCCCAGGATAACATAATCACAGGTGGCAGCGGAGCTGACAATATTGATGGCTCGCTGGGCAATGATACAGCCTCATATGAGGGATCATCGGCTGGGGTAAGTGTTGATCTTGGTGCTGGTACCGGAATTGGCGGTGATGCTCAAGGCGATACCCTTGTCAGTATCGAAAATGTTACCGGGTCTGCATTTGCAGATATACTCACCGGTGTTGATGGTGATGACAATATGCTTTCAGGAGGTGGCGGTAATGACCATCTGACAGGTATGTCCGGTGATGATACTCTTGATGGTGGTACGGGTAATGATCTGCTGGATGGTGGAGCTGGAGCTGACATGCTTGATGGCGGTTTCGGTAATGATACTATTACCTATACATCATCTTCTGCTGCAATCATTGTCAGGCTCTATAATGGTACAGGGGTTGGTGGTGATGCCGATGGTGATACGCTTGGCAGTATTGAAAATGTCATTGGAACAGACTTTAATGACATACTGATAGGCAGCTTCGGTGAAGGCAATGTTCTCAATGGTGGTGAAGGTATGGACCATCTGTTCGGTCTGTCCGGCAATGATACATTTGCTTTCAATGACAATTTCGGTGCTGACACCATTCACGACTTTGTTGATGGCAGTGAGTTCATGGATATGACCGGCTCAACCTATACTGCTGCCGATCTCAGGATCGAGGTTGTTGGGGCAGATACTGTTGTTCATTTTGATCAGGTGGATGCTTCCAATACCGATACAATCACCCTGTCAGGGATCATTTCGGGAATTGATGATGGTGACTTCCTGTTCTAGTTTATGACAGGTGAGACTTGCGACATATGTTTTGAACATATGTTGTGATCACAAGCCATTTGAACGATGTATGACCAAACTGCAATCAGATTGAAATGTCTGATTGCAGTTTGCTTTTGGATGACATGATCTGAATGAAGTGATAAAGGCTGTGCTTTTTGTGCTAGAGTGAATTGTAATCATTTCTGAAACAGAAAGGTATTAACTGTTATGAATGCAGGGTTTCTTCTGGTTATTTTGACGATGATGGATGGCGGGGGGATGTCGGCGGCGTTTATCAATACTGACAGTGATACTGCGTGTCAGCAGCGGGCCAAAGTGGTGCAGTCCATTTTGCTCAAGGGCGGGGTGAAAATTCATACCATGAAATGTTTTGCTTCTGGGCAAAAATTTGTGAAATTTGCCCACAAGACTGCAAAAGATGCCCCACGACATTTTTATACTGTCAGGCTTGGTGAAGAATCAGTTCTGGTGGAAGCAGCATCTGATAAAAATTCCTGTGAGCAAACTGCCAAATCCGGCAAGGATGTGTTTTGTACGTCTTCAACCCAGATATTGGTGAAAAAATAATTTCTGTAATCATTTCGGATGCAGGATTTTTTGCATGGCCTGATCGTCAAACCGGCCAACTGCATCATGGATATCTGCAGCAAGTGCCTGTTTGAGGGAAGCCAGATCGCGATTGTGCAAGGCGATTAATATCTGTTTGTGCCGGTCTATAGTGTAGAATGTTTCAACATGGGCAATGGCGCTGTGCATGAACGGGCCAAGTTGCAACCAGATGCTTTCAATCATTGGCATGGTTATCTGCTCGGGATTGGCGCTCAGCATCTTTGTGTGAAATTTCTGGTTAAGAATGGTCAAACCTTTGCTGTCGCGTTCAATTACCGCAATATCCATTGCATCATCTATGAGTTTCAACTCCTCAATCAGTGCATCGCTGATATGAGGCAGGGCGCGTTCAACTGCGAACAGTTCAAGCATAGAGCGCAGGGATACCAGTTCATGAAAGCGGCTTGATGTCATTTGCGGAACGACTACCCGGCGATTTTCCAGTACGGTCAGGGCATTTTTTGAACTGAGGCGGCGCAGGGCCTCGCGCACCGGGGTCGGGCTGGTGTGCATGATTTCAGCCAGTCCCCTGATGGTCACCGGAACGCCCGGGGCAATCGATCCGGTTATCAGGGCATGATGCAGGCGGCGATAGGCATGTTCCTGGGTAGTCATATTGTCCGGTTTGTCCAGATCGGGTAACTCAAGCTTGAGCCTTTTCATCATGCGTCCTGTTATAATTTGCCTGCCGGTATGATAACAAGTTGACAAGATATAATAAAGTGATACCTTTTATAAAAATGTGATCACGTTTTGATTGAATGAAACATGACAGAAAAATCAGCTGCAGAAAACATGCTGGCATGGCTTAAGACCCAGCCGGAAATCCGCAATTTGCGGGCTGGTCTGTGTGATCTCAACGGAGTTATGCGCGGCAAGCTGATACCGGTTGAACAGGCGGCAAAAGCCCTTGATGGAGGTTTGAGAATACCGCTTTCAGCTTCCAGTATTGATATTTGGGGCGATGATATTATGGATTCTGAACTGGTTTATGCAACCGGTGATGGAGACGGGGTTCTTGAATGGACGGGTCGTGATATTTTGCCAATGCCATGGATGGAGCCGCCATCAGGGTTGATACCATTATGGCTGTTTAACGAAAATGGTGAACCGTTCAGCGCCGATCCGCGTCAGGCGCTGGCAAAGGTTCTGGATGATTATGCCGGTATGGGTTTGACCCCGGTAGTGGCGAGCGAGCTGGAATTTTATCTGGTCGATCCGCATGCAACAAGGGCTGCAACTCCCAAATCACCGGTTACCGGCAGGCCGGTTGAGGCCAATTCGGTGTTGTCGATTGACCAGATCGATCATTTTAACGGGTTTTTCAATGATGTTTATGCCGCCAGTGCCGAGATGACAGTGCCGGCTGATGCAGCGATTGCCGAAGGTGGGGCAGGGCAGTTCGAAATCAATCTCATTCACCGCGCCGATGCGCTGGCAGCAGCTGATGATGCGATGCTGTTCAAACGGATTGTCAAGGGAATGGCGCGAAAACATGATCTGATGGCGTCCTTTATGGCCAAGCCCTATCTTGACCGGACCGGTAACGGGATGCACATCCACTTTTCGCTGCTGGATGAAAAAGGTGAAAATGTTTTTGATGATGGCAGTGATGAAGGCTCTGATATTCTGAAATATGCGGTTGCCGGGATGCTGGCTGCGATGCGGGAATCCTCGTTGATATTTGCACCGCACCTTAATTCATATCGCCGCCTCAAACCACACAGCCATGCCCCGACCACTATCTGCTGGGGATATGAAAACCGGCATGCGGCAATCAGGATTCCCGGTGGTAACCACAAGGCAAGGCGGATTGAACACAGGGTGGCAGGGGCTGATGGCAATCCATATCTGGTGCTTGCGGCAATATTGGGGGCGGCACTTGAGGGGATAAAGGCCAAAAAACTGCCGGTAGCGGCGACGATTGGTGATAATTTTGCAAGTGATGTGCAACATTTGCCATCAGACTGGAAGAGTGCCATCAGCGCGTTTGAAAATGGCGAAATACTGCCATTGGTATTCTCTGAATTGTTGCGCAAGCTGTATGCTTCATGCAAAAATCAGGAATATGCAAAATTTGCAGATCAAATGACAGATTTTGAATATAATACCTATATGGAAATAACATAAAATCAAAAACTCTTGGGAGAAACTGAAATGAAAAAACTTGTATCACTGGCAGTAATGGCGGCTTTTATGGTCTCACCGGCAGCGGCAGAAGAAAAAGTTCTGCATGTCTATAACTGGTCGGATTATGTGGCTGAAGATACCATAAAGAAGTTTGAGGAAAAAACCGGCATCAAGGTTACCTATGATGTGTATGATTCAAATGAAGTGCTGGAAGCCAAAATGCTGGCTGGCAGTTCAGGATATGATGTTGTGGTGCCAACTTCTGATTTCATGCAGCGCCAGATTGCAGCCGGTGTCTATGCCAAGCTTGACAAGTCGAAACTGCCAAATCTGAAAAATATGGATCCTGACCTGATGAAGGCGGCTGCCAATTATGATCCGGGCAATGAGCATGGCATTATCTATATGTGGGGCACTACCGGTATTGGTTATAATGTCAAGGCCGTGGCCAAGCGGCTTGGTGACAAGGCGCCGACTGATTCATGGAGCCTGATATTTGATCCGGCCAATGCAGCGAAGCTGAAGGATTGTGGTATTTCATTCCTTGATGCGCCAACCGAAATGATACCGGCGGCCATGAACTATCTGGGGCTGGACCCGCGTTCGACAAAAAAGGCTGATCTGGAAAAGGGCGCTGAATTATTGACCAAGATACGCCCGTTTGTCCGCTATTTCCATTCATCCCAGTATATTTCTGATCTGGCCAATGGTGATGTATGTGTGTCGGTTGGCTGGTCTGGTGATGTGTTTCAGGCCCGCGACCGGGCTGATGAAGCCAAGAAGGGTGTGGAAATCGGCTATTCAATTCCCAATGAAGGGGCATTGCAGTGGTTTGACATGCTGACCATTCCTGCCGATTCCAGGCACAAGGACAATGCGCATGCCTTTATCAACTTCCTGATGGATGCGCATATCACCGCCAATAACACCAATTATGTCTGGTATGCCAATGCCAACAAGGCTTCGATGCCTTTTGTCGAGCAGGAAATAAAGGATGATCCGGGCATCTTCCCGCCAAAAGAAGTTCTGGCCAAATTATGGGGATCGAAGGTTTATAACAAGAAAACCGATCGTATCATAACCCGGCTGTGGACCAAGATCAAAACCGGCAAATAATTGCAATATCAAGGTATCTGCCATTGGCTATGGCTGATGGCAGGTGCCGGTTTTGAGGTGTTTTGATGAGCGACAAACAGACAATTGCCGGTGGTGCAAAGCCGTGGTTGAGCCAGAGTGAAACCCCGTTTATTCGCATTTGTAATCTGACCAAGAAGTTTGGTGATTTTACTGCGGTGGATAATGTATCGCTGGATATTTATCGTGAGGAGCTGTTCTGCCTTTTGGGCGGGTCGGGGTGTGGCAAGTCCACATTGCTGCGAATGCTGGCCGGATTTGAAACGCCAACCAGCGGGCGTATCGAAATTGATGGTCAGGACATGGCAGGGGTGCCGGCCCATCAGCGCCCGACCAACATGATGTTTCAATCCTATGCCCTGTTTCCGCATATGAGTGTTGAAAAGAATGTCATGTATGGGTTGTTGCGCGATGGTGTGGCAAAATCAGAAGCTGCTGACCGGGTCAATGAAATGCTCAAAATGGTGCAGCTTGACGGGTTTGCCAGTCGCAAACCTGATCAGTTGTCAGGTGGTCAGCGCCAGAGGGTGGCTCTTGCGCGCTCGCTGATCAAGCAGCCCAAGCTGTTATTACTGGATGAACCGCTGGGAGCGCTGGACAAGAAGCTGCGCGAGGAAACCCAGTTTGAACTGGTCAATATTCAGGAAAGCCTTGGGGTAACTTTCATTGTTGTTACCCATGATCAGGAAGAGGCAATGACGCTTTCAACCCGTATCGGGGTGATGGATGAAGGTGAAATTGTCCAGGTGGGCGAACCGCATGATATTTATGAATTTCCTCATAGCCGTTTTGTGGCAGACTTTATCGGGTCGGTAAATATTTTTGCAGGCCGGGTGGTTGATGATGCCAAGGATCATGTGCGTCTTGAATCTGATGAGGCCGGTTGTGTGATTCATGTTGCCCACGGGGTCAGTTGCTCGGAAAATGATTTGTTGTGGTTTGCCATTCGCCCTGAAAAAATGCTGGTTTCGCGCAAGAAACCACGCGGAAAATATAATGTTATTACCGGGGTGGCAAGCGAGATTGCCTATCTTGGAAATCTATCAGTATTTCATATCAGGCTGGATAGCGGCATGATGATCAGGGTAACGAGATCGAACCTTGCCCGGCATGATGAAAATGCCATTGAATGGGATGATATGGTTTATGTCTCCTGGGGCGAGACTGCCGGTGTGGTGCTGACACAATGAGCAAAGTGACCAACAGATCAGGACTGGCAAGGTTATTGTCACGTTTCGGTTTTCGGGCACGCTCGCTGGTTATTGCCGTTCCCTTGTGGTGGCTGATCATATTCTTTTTGATACCATTTGCGGTGGTGGCAAAAATATCATTTGCCGAAGCAATCATTGCTCGCCCGCCATATTCAACTTTGTTCAAATGGCTGGATGACGGGGTTTTGCAAATGCAATTGCACCTGTCAAATTATGGTTATCTGCTGGATGATCCGCTTTATGTTCTGGCCTACTGGTCATCGATCAAGGTGGCTTTTTTTTCAACCCTGGTTACGCTGGTAATAGCTTATCCGATGGCCTACTATATTGCGCGTACTTCCGAAAGGCGGCGCAATCTGTTGCTGATGCTGATTATCCTGCCCTTCTGGACATCATTTCTGCTCAGGGTCTATGCTTGGATCGGCATATTGAAAACCAATGGTATTTTGAACAATTTTCTGATGTCGATCGGGATAACTTCAGAACCGCTGGTTATGCTGCAAACCAATTTTGCTGTCTATGTGGGGATTGTCTATACCTATCTGCCCTTTATGGTGCTGCCGCTATTTACCAATCTGGTGAAGCTGGACAATTCACTATTGGAGGCCTCAGCTGATCTGGGC
>JALXCV010000006.1 GCA_026990765.1 Hyphomicrobiales bacterium
GCTTTTTTGCCACCCTTGAAGGGTACATATTTGACATGTTTGGGATTGATCCCGGCAGCAGCCCAGGTTTTCATGGCCATTACATGGTCAAGCCCGCCAGCAGCAGGTCCAACCCAGATCTGCTTTTTACCCTTTGCACCCTTGGCTTTGGCATCAGCAACAATCTGTTCCCAGGTATTTACCTTCAACTCCTTATTGGTGATGATGGCTTCAGGGTCGCGCTGATTAAGGGCCAGCCAGGTGAAGTTTTCAACATTTACATCACTTTTCGAGGGAACAACCTTGTACACCTGAGATTTGGTAGTTGCCATCAGCAGATAACCGTCGGCAGGCTGTTCAAGCACATATTTCATGGCGATAATGCCGCCAGCTCCGGTCTTGTTCTTGACCACAAAGCTGGCCCCGGTCAAACGCGAGGCAATGGCAGCAAATTTGCGTGAATCAATATCAGCCGCCCCGCCCGGTTTCATGTAGGCCAGAATGGTTATGGGTTTTTCAGGGAATTGGGCCAGAGCCACATTTATACAGCCTGTAATGCCAATAGTTGCAGCAGTTATGCTCAATGCAATTTTACTAAAGGTAGTTTTCATCTTTTCAGTCTCCTTTTAAAATCAACCAGCAGCGTGCCCACGTTCCTGTACGGTTTTGATATGTCGGTTTTACTTCACAGCTTGAGTCATCTTTTCTGATTAATGCTTCATTTCGACCTTGCTCTGAGGCCAGTCAAAAATCAAATTAGAATAAGCAATCTGAAAGATAAGGAATACTGATTGATGCCATGATCAGGCTTGCTGGAACAAGCCGCAAGCAGCCGGGCCGCCCTTGGCAGCACCGGCGTTAAAAGGTTTTACTGAAAAAAGGTCTGTCGTTCAGTCTACCGACTGGCCAGATATTGTTCGATACGCTGTGAGGCATCTGGTGCTTCAGGTTTCGGGCAGGTATCTTTTCCTGATTTCACCGCTTCACAAATCACCGCCAGATATTCTCTGGCTGTATTGGCCCAGGTGTATTTATCCAATACCCTTGCACGCGACCTGATTGCCAGATCATGCTGATTGGCAAGGGCTTTTTCCAGACCGGCAGCGATATCATCACTGTCATAGGGATCAACCAGAATGCCCGAGCCATCTTCAAATATCTCTGAGGGTCCACCATTTTTGGTAGCAACACAGGCCAGCCCGCAGGCAGCAGCTTCAGGCGGAGCAAGACCGAATGGTTCATAAAATGCGGTCAGGGCAAATACCGATCCTCGATTGGCAAATATCCTGTAGGTTGTAGCCAGTTCGCCCTGGGATTTAAGATTGAGGAAATACACCTGATCCTTCATGCCGGCAGAACCCACAAGATCAAGTATCGGTTTCAGGACCTTCTGGTCGGCATCACTGAGTTTGCCGATCTCGCTATAAGGATCATCAATACCGCGAATACAAATCACCAGCGATGCCATGGAGCGCAGCTTTTGCGATCCGGCAAAGGCTTCAACCACACCAATGATGTTTTTCTTTTCATCCAGCCTTGATGATACGACAACACACGGGCCTTTTTCTCCCCCAAGCCTGTCATCAATCATGGCTTCGACCTGGCTATCCAGATCGCCCGGTTCGGTGGTAAAGATGCGGGTATTGACGCCGGGCGGAATAACTGAAAATTTTGCATCATCATCAACATCCACAGCGCCTTGATATAGCGGATGTGAATATTGCTCAAACCGTTCTTGACCGGTTGAGGTGATTATTCTGGATGAATAGCGCATGGCAAGGCGCTCAGCGTCAATGCGCTGGGCAAATTTGAAACGCTCCTGCATTGCCTGCATATTATCGATAGTAGTGCCAAGCTTGTCGAGTTTCTGTGCGCCCAGCGAATGGCCGGTCAGGGTAAAACCTATGCCGGTCAGATGTTTGAACAGGACAGCACAATACCCGCCATCAGCATAATGCGCCGTGGCAAAATCGGGCAGATCATCACCATAAAAGGCAACTGTATTGGCAACAAATTCATCCAGATGCGGCCATAATTGCTCCTTGTTGAGGAATTTTGGCCCGCCGCAATCAATCCGTATTATTCGAAGATTGTCTTCATAGCCCTTGTAATAGCCAACAGATTCGGAAAATTCCGGCCATTCAGGATCATCAATCCGGCGGGCGATAATATCCACCTTGTGGCCCTGATCGGCCATGGCCATTGCCACTTCCTTGACATAGATAAGCTGACCGCCAAAATCAGGATGTTCGGTCAGATATGAATCAGGCTGATCGAAGTTCCCTTGCGGGTTGAAGAAGATTATGTGCATGTGGTGATTTACCCTTGAAGCCTTGACAGATCAGTTGAATAATCAGCCTTGATCAGAATATCGGCGCGCGGTTTGTGAGACAGGATTATGTGGTGTTCGATAACCAGCACATTATCTATGAACGGGTCAAGCTCTGAAGCATCGCGATTGCGTTTTTCGCGGTGAGCGCGGGTGGCTTCATAATCGCGGTCAATATAAATCCGCAGATCAGCATTATCCAAAAGCGTTGTATATGTGCCCTCTGCAATTGCAACCTTGGCATCTCCCATCTGCATATCCTGAGATTTGATGGCATTTTCATCATAGATGACCAAGGGCTGAACCGTGGTATCGCGGCCTTTCAGGAATGCTTTCAGATGCCGGTCCAAAAGGGAAAGATTAACCTCCTGCGGCCCAACCCAGCTTATATCCTGACGTCTGGCCTTGTCATTGGAGCGCGGGGGATAGACAAAATAGTCATCCTGTTGAAAAATCACCGACTTGATGTCATGTTTGGCCAGTTCTTCGGCAAGAGCTGTTGCGGTTTCTGATTTTCCCGAACCGGACTGGCCGGCAACAGACATGGTGAATTTTCCCCGTGATTTTTCAATCAGGGGTAAAATGGCCGGGATGATCTCGGCGGCTGCCTTGCGGTGATGTTCTTCAACTATTATTGTGTCGCCCTGCATGGCACTTCTCCCCTTTAACAGGCTGCAATGAGCCAAAATGCCACAAAACCGGTTGAAAACAACAGTTTTGTAACTTGATATTAGGGTATAGAATAGATATTTCAGCAAGGGGATTGGGCAAATTGGCCCGATAACAGAATTAGGGCGCAATTAGTAATTGTTAGTTGTGTAGTGAGGAAGTATGCCGCATATCGTCAAATATGAGGATGACTGGTCAAATCTGGCAAATCATTTGCGAATGGTTGAAGCCGAAGGTGGCGGACTTTCTGAAGCCCTGAAGCAATTATACCGGCAACAGCAGAAAAGCGGCTTTATCAGGGACAAGCTGGAAAATGTCGAGCGTTGCAAGTTTTTCGATCCGCAAAACCCTTCCAACTATTTTCAGGTTCAATATAACCCTAACCGGGCCTTGCGGTTTGCCGGGGCCGGGATAAAACAGCCGCCAAATGGTTCCATTATAGCCAATGATGGGTGTTTCCTGTGCCGTGATAATATCTTGTGGCAACAGGGCGGCATTCAGCTAGGTTATGACATTCACCTTGGCGGGCAGGTGTTTTACGCCTGGATGAACCCTTTTCCATTATTGCCGGTACATGTGGTTATCGCCGCGCGCGAACATATCCCCCAGGATTGCGGCCTGCGTGATCAAAGCGGTGAGAAGCTTGGCAGTTTCCTGAAAGATTTTGTTGAACTGGCCTCCCGGCTGCCAGGTTATGTGGGTTTCTTTAATGGTGTGGATGCAGGTGCTTCCATTCCCGGACATTTGCATTTCCAGTTCTTTTCACGCCCAGCAGATACTTCCCAGTTTCCACTGGAAAAAGCGGTAAGTGACGCCAGAGCCAAAAATAGCGATGTCGGGTTCGTTAATGATTACCCTCTGGCCGTCAGATACTGGCACGGCTCACCGGAAGAAGTTGCCAAAAAGGCAAGCCAATGGATGCAGCAATGGGCTTCAAGCAACAGGAAAAGGCTGGACAACCTGACCGGCAATCTGATTGCCAGCCTTGATGAAACCACAAATGAACTGATGCTGTGCTTCGTCCCGCGCGATCGCAACCGTAAATGCAACGGTGATGATATGGGGGTAATCGGCGGATTAGAGGTTCTGGGCGAACTGGTCTACTCCAGCAAACAGCAAAAGCAGATGCTGGATGAAGGCAAAGTTGACTATGCTTCAATCAGGCAACATCTGGCAGGCGTTTTCACCCCGTTCTATCATAATTAGACCCGTTCAAAATCCAGATATACCGGCACCCTGCCCTCGCGGATAGCCTTTTGTTCATAGCGGGTTGAGGTCCAGTCGTCGGGGGGATTGCGCCAGTCTGACGGGGTTTTGGCCAGCCAGTCAAAGCCGCCATGGGTTTGTATTTCATGCAAGGTCCAGTCAATATAATCGTCAATATCGCTAGCAATACGCAATCGGCTATTGGGTTTTAATATACGGTGAAGCTGGTTCAGATTGTCCTGATTGATAAAGCGGCGGCGCTTGTGGCGTTTTTTTGGCCAGGGATCGGGATATAATATGAAGGCCCTTGATATGGAGCTATCGGGAATTTCCGGCAGCAGATAACGGGCATCATCATCAAATACTACTATATTCTCAAGATTTTGCTGATCGATTATCGACAATAATTTGGCTACACCATTCACAAATGGTTCACATCCCAGCATGGTAACATGCGGATTGTTTGCGGCCTGATATGCCAGATGCTCTCCACCGCCAAAGCCGATTTCCAGCCATAATTCTCCGGCATCAGCAATCAGTCGAGAAGCTGATTGCGGAGTAATGCGGATTTTGGGTAACAGGGTTTCCAGCAGCTGTGACTGACGGGCGCGGATCTTTATACCCTTGCGCCTGCCATAGAACTGGTATTTCGGTCCCTTGCCTTTGTTCACTGATCTGCTTTATCTAAAAAGCGCTTTTCAGATTATCAACCAGATCGGTTTTTTCCCATGAGAAGCCACCTTCTTCATCAGGTGTACGGCCAAAATGGCCATAGGCTGAGGTGCGGGCAAAGATTGGCTTGTTAAGCTGCAGATGCTCTCTGATGCCGCGCGGGCGCAAATCCATTACATCGACAATTACGGATTCAAGCTTTTCTTCACTGACTTTTCCGGTGCCGTGGGTATTCACATATACCGATAATGGCCGGGCAACACCGATGGCATATGACAATTGAATGGTGCAGCGATCTGCCAGACCGGCAGCCACAACATTCTTGGCCAGATAGCGTGATGCGTAAGCTGCTGAACGGTCAACCTTGGTCGGATCCTTGCCTGAGAAGGCACCGCCACCATGCGGGGCTGCACCACCATAGGTATCAACAATGATCTTGCGGCCAGTCAAACCACAGTCACCATCAGGGCCACCAATAAAGAACTTGCCGGTCGGGTTGATGTGCCAGACCGTATCATTTGTAATCCAGTCGTCCTGGATTACTTCGCGAACATATGGCTCGATAATGGCGCGCATGTCGTCTGAGGTGAGGTCTTCATCAAGATGCTGGTGTGACACCACGATTTCAGCAATTGAAACCGGTTTGCCATCCTCATAATTGACTGAAATCTGGCTCTTTGAATCAGGCCCAAGTGCGGGTTGCTCACCTGAATGGCGAACTTCGGCCAGACGTTCTAAAATCTTGTGTGAATAGTAAATCGGAGCAGGCATGAGAGCCGGAGTTTCAGTGCAGGCATAGCCAAACATGATACCCTGATCACCTGCGCCTTCATCCTTGTTACCGGCAGCATCAACACCCTGGGCTATGTCGGATGACTGGGCGTGCATATGGACTGATACATCGGCAGTTTTCCAGTGAAAGCCATGTTGCTCATAGCCGATTGATTTAATGGCTTGACGGGTAACATCTTCAATTGCTTCAGAATTGACATTGTCGGTAGCACGATATTCACCGGCAATAACCACCCGATTGGTAGTCGTCAGGGTTTCGCAGGCCGCACGGACAAAGGAGGCTTCCATGCCCTCTTTGGCGGCTTCACGATACATCAGGTCAACAACTTCATCAGATATCCGGTCGCAAACCTTGTCTGGATGTCCTTCTGAAACCGATTCAGATGTAAATAGATATTTTTTGCGTGCCATTTGCAGTCACTCCCCGCGGGACAGTATTAAAGCCATAATTTATTGGAAGAAACAAAGGTGCTTCACCCGGATAATATTCAGGCCCACTTCTTACTACAAAAAACATATGCGTCAAGCTTTATATGCTTGTCAGCCTGTTTCATCGGAACTGGCAACAGCTTTTACAAGCTCCATTATGCGGCGCTTGACTGTTGCTGATTTGATATTTGAAAAAGCCCGGTTCAATTGAATACCTTCAGATGAATTCAGGAAATCCATAACGGCGGCAGAACTGCCAGATTCAGCAAGTCCATCACCTTGCGAACCTTCCTTGGTTACTTCCATATCATCAAAAAAGAACTGCACCGGAACGCCAAGTATTATCGACATGTGATACAGGCGACTGGCGCTTACCCGGTTCGAGCCTTTTTCATATTTTTGAACCTGCTGAAAGGTCAGGCCCAGTTTTTCCCCCAGCTTTTCCTGACTCATGCCAACCAGCATCCGCCGCATTCGCACCCGGTTACCAACATGAACATCAATGGGATTTGGATTTTTCTTAGTCATTCATTCCTCAGATCGTGTGCCCCCGACCTGATTATTTACCTTTTCCAGCCACTCATGCGGTCTGGAATATACGATACATGTCATAGTATATGAAATAACCCTGTGCAAACAAAAACCGAATAGTACTTTGGTGGCGATCAAAACCACTACTCTTTATGGTTGTATTTTATTATTACTGCCACTATCAATAGTGCAAACAACAATGTTAAACAAGCCAAATTTCCCCATTTAGCAAAAATTGTAGCCGGCAATGGTTCCTTAAGGAAAACATCAAGCAAACCAGAGGTGCCAAGCTTTATTTCAGCTATAACATGGCCATAAGGGTCTATGACGGCTGAAATACCGGTATTGGCAGCGCGAATCACCGGCAAGCCTTCCTCGATCGCCCGCATGCGAATCTGGGCCAGATGCTGATAGGGACCGGCGGTCCGGCCAAACCAGCCATCATTGGTCAGATTGACCAGCCATTGCGGTCTGGATTTTGCTGTTACCTTGCCTGGAAAAATTGCCTCATAGCAGATGAGTGGTGAGAATGCTGGTATATTTTCTGCCTTGATGGTTTGCGGACCGTCACCGGCAATGAAACCGCCGGGGGTTTTTACCAGCTTGCTTATCCCGATTGCGCCGAGAAACCTGGCAAATGGCAGATATTCTCCAAACGGCACCAGATGAAACTTGTTATAGCTGGCGATGATCTCAGCATTTCCAGCAAGCAGGATTGCCGAATTGGATAATTTATTCTTTCCCGGCACCCGTCGCAGCGCCCCCATCAGCAACTGGACATTATCGGGCAGCATCTTATCGATTGAACGACCGATTGCCGAATCTTTCCTGTAAAGCAGTGGCAAGGCGCTTTCCGGCCATATGACCAGATCAATACGGTCAAGACCGGGCGATGTCAGGTCAAAATATTTTTGAATATTGGACCGGGTAAAGCGCCGGTCCCATTTCTGCTTTTGCGGGATATTGGGCTGGACAATGCGGACGGTAAATTGCTGGTCAGCCACCGGGGATATTCGTGCATACCCCCATCCCCAGATAATTGCCAAAGAAGCCAGAATGGCGATGGCGGTATATTTGTGGCGGGGAAACAATACCGGGGTGGTTGCCCACAAGATTACCATGGCGGTCAAGCCATAGATGCCGGTAATGGATACAAACTGATCAACATAGCCCATACCCTGGCCAGCATAGCCAATCAGGTTCCAGGGAAAGCCGGTGGCGATATTGCCGCGCAGCCATTCAAAGATGACAAGAGATATGGCAAAGACAAATACACGCCCTGCCCCTTCATGCCAGAATCTGGCAGCAAGCAGCATGGCCAGCGACCAGAACAGCGCCAGACCTGCCGGCATTGCAGTCACGGCAAAAGGCAATAGCCGGGCAAACTTGTCAGCTTCCACCATGAAGGCAAAGCCTATCCAGTATAGTGACACCAGAAAATAGCCAAAGCCGAACCACCAGCCAATGGCGGCACTGGAGCGGTATTTATGTGATAAATCAACAGCGCCATCCAGCAACCAAATGATAACCGGTATGGCAATGAACAAAGCCGGCCACAGATCAAGCGGCGGCAGGGCAGTCGTTGCAATCACACCGGCCAGAAAAGCTGCCAGCCAGCGTCGCCAGCCAGCAAGCTGGCTTATCCAGACAGTAATCTGCATGGCGCTATTCACCGATAAAGTGCAAGGCCAGCTTGCGGCTATGGCTGTGATCGCGATGTTCTAGAATATACACACCCTGCCAGGTGCCAAGCATCATATGGCCATTTTTCACCGGAATGGTCAGATCCACCCCGGTCAGTGAAGATTTTATGTGAGCTGGCATGTCATCTGGTCCCTCAAGGGAATGACGATAGGGAGCATGGCGCGGGGCCAGACCGTCAAGGGCATCAGCAAGATCGCTCATCACATCACTGTCGGCATTTTCCTGAATGGTGAGTGATGCCGAGGTATGGCGAATGAAGATTGTAAGCAGTCCTGAATTCAGATTATTGTTTTGCAGCCAGTTTGCCAGATGCCGTGTCACCTCAATATGGGTTCTGCCTCGGGTTGACACAGTGATTTCATCAATTTGCTGTTTCATTAAAGCTCGCTCCCGGGCAACAGATCATCATAAATGGCTGGAATAGAACCGCTCAGATCATCGGGACTATCAAGCACCAGATGAGCGATAGTGTCAGTGACGGTCAAATCAAATGTGGACCAGTTCATGAGATAATTCCTGACAGTTAAAACAAACACGATTTTGACATGGTTTGGCCCTTCTTATGCCCAGCTGATCGACGATTAATCAAGCCCTGCATTGCCCATTGTCGCCGTCCCGGGCTTTGCAGAGCTGGCCCGTTCACCTTAACCTGGGTGGACGGGCTTTTTTTTACAGATTTTCCTGAGGCAGCTTTTTGACGTCCTTTGAAAATTCCAGAAACCGGCGCATCATTTTTTCAAACATTCCCATCACCCGGTCAAGTTCGCGATCATCCGGCAATCCGAGTTTACCGGATTTGTCAGCCATAAGGCGTTTAAGCCTGCGGTTCTCTTTTTGCAGTTTTTCGATTTGCCTGACGGTGCCGACATAATCATCCTTGGCGGTTGTACATTGCCAGATGTCATTGGTTTCAGCACAGACAGAAACCACCCCGGTCTGATTGTCCATACGGATAAAATTGTCCCCTGAACGATGTAATTCAAACCTGCCTTTTATTTCAGCAGACGAAAAAGCCGTACCGGAACCAGTAAGCACCAGGGCAGCAATTAAAAGAAAATATCGTTGTTTCAATGGCTTGTTCTCTAGCTGTATATGTTAACGAATTATGAATTTGACTATAGCATAAGCTTGCCAAATGCCAATTTGTTGCCTAGTGTCAACTGGTGGGGGTTCAGTATGCAAATTTTTGCCAAAAACGCATGCAGGGCAACCACGTTAAAAACCAAGAAATCTTTCACGAGAGGGCCATATTAATGAAGCTTTTTAGAACCATAGCAATCGCAGGGCTTGCTCTTGCCGCCCTGACCGGGGCCGCGATGGCCGACATTACCAAAGTGCGCATCGGCACCGAGGGCGCATATCCTCCATTCAACTATCTTGACTCTGCAGGAAAGCTGCAGGGCTTTGATATAGATATTGCCAAGGCACTTTGCGCCGAAATGAAGGTAGAATGTACCTTCGTGGCTCAGGACTGGGACGGCATCATACCGGCTCTGCTGGCCAAGAAATATGACGCAATCATTGCTTCCATGTCGATTACTGCCGAGCGCAAGAAAAAAGTCGATTTCACCGACAAATATTACACCACACCTGCAAAATTTGTGGTGCCAAAGGATTCCAAAATAACCGATGTCAGCGCTGCAGCCATGAAGGGCAAGACCATCGGTGCCCAGTCTTCAACCATCCACGCAAACTTCCTGAATGATCTGTACAAGGATTCCAGCATCAAGCTTTATGGCACCCAGGATGAAGCCAATGCTGACCTGGCCGCCGGGCGTCTTGATGCCATTCTGGCTGACTCGGCAATCCTGCTGGAATGGATGAAAAAAGGCGACGGCTTGTGCTGCAAGTTCGTAGGACCAGACTTCAATGACGTTAAATATTTTGGCGAAGGAGCCGGTATTGCTGTTCGCAAAGGCGAAGATGAATTGCGCGAAAAATTCAACAAGGCGATAGCTGCAATTCTGGCCAATGGCGTTTATGAAAAAATCAACAAAAAGTATTTCCCGTTCTCGGTTTATTAAGCCGTAACTGGAAAATATGAGAATTTGGCGGCAGTGGTCTTTACCCTGCCGCCTTTTTTATTTTAAGGTGTCAGTCAGCAAGCGTTTTTCGCAGGCGGTTACAGTTAACGGTCTGACTGCAATTACGTTTAATAAAAACAATAAAATATACGTTTGCGGTTTTCAAAACCTGAAAAGCGCTACCAGGATGAAATATAAAGGTTGCAGCAATGGGTGAAACCCTTGGACTGCTGGCGTTTGGCGACAAGGGCTGGGGTGATGAAATATTAGCCGGACTCGGGGTTACAATATCGCTGTTTCTGGCCACTTTGCCGTTTGGCATCTTCTTTGGCTTTTTGATCGCACTGGCAAAACGTTCAAACAACCGGCTGGCAAGGCTGGTTGCCAATGCCTACACTACGATATTTCGCGGACTGCCCGAGCTTTTAACCCTGTTCATTATTTTCTATGGCGGCCAGATGCTGTTGCAGCAATTGGCTGATTTGCTGTTTGACGGGGTTTATGTGGAACTGAACGCCTTTGTTGCCGGGATAATAGCGCTGGCATTTGTTTTTTCAGCCTATGCTTCTGAAACATTCATGTCGGCATTTAACGGCATACCGGATGGTCAGGCAGAAGCTGCCAGATCATTGGGCCTTGGACGGGTGCAGACATTACGGCTGGTAATATTTCCACAACTGGTACGTCTTGCCCTGCCAGGTCTTGCCAACCTGTCACTGATCTTGCAGAAAGATACATCGCTGGTGTCAATAATTGCCCTGCCAGACCTTATTCGCAATACAAGAATAGCGGTCGGGGTTACCAAGGAACCGCTATTCTTCTTTTCGGTTGCCTGTATGATTTACATCGCACTGGCAGTGATCACCTCATATTTTATCGGCGTAATTGACAGATGGTCATCACGCGGACAGGCAGGAAGGTCTTGAACTCCCATGGATTTTGATCTGCTAATCAAATATGGTCCCAAATTGCTTTCCGGTCTGCTTGTTACCCTGCAACTGGTTTCGACCTCAATTGTTCTGGGTGCAATTATTTCGCTGCCAATAGCCCTGATGCGATTGTCAAAAAACCGGATAATCAATGGTATCGCCTATTCCTATGTTTATTTCTTTCGCGGTTCCCCCCTGCTGGCGCAGCTTTTCCTGATTTATTATGGGGCCGGTCAGATGCGCCCGTTATTACAGGATATGGGTATATGGTGGATGTTCCGGGAAGCCTATTATTGCGCCATTTTCGTCTTTACCCTTAATACGGCAGCATATCAGGCTGAAATTCTGCGTGGCTCAATCCAGTCGGTAGACAAGGGACAGTGGGAGGCAGCCCAGACCATGGGGATGAAATACTGGCCAACCTTCTTCAAGATAATCATGCCGCAAGCCCTGATTTCATCACTCAGACCATATGGCAATGAAATAATACTGATGATCAAGGGTTCGGCAATTGCCTCGGTTGTCACCATATTTGACCTGATGGGAGAAACCAAACTGGCATTTTCACGCACTTTTGACTTTCAGGTTTTCCTGTGGGCTGCAGTGCTGTATCTGGTCATGGTGGAAACCTTGCGTATTACCTGGGAAAAGATGGAACGACGTCTGACCCGGCATTTAAGACAGGTTTCTGACCAGTAACCCCAAGCAAATGTTCCTGTTTTGATCTGGACTTGATGGCGAATCATGCGTATGATTTACCGATGCAGTTTTCTGATACAATTCTGGTGGTTTCCGGGCGGGCGATAAGTTTGCTTGAATTGACGCTGGCCGGGGCCGGGCTGGCGCTGTTTATGCTGCTGGTCATTGTGATCTTTGTCTGGCGTCTGGGTTCCAGACGTCATAGTGAGGTAATAGAGACACAGCGCAGGGCTGCCGAAATGGAGGTCAGGCTGGCGGAACTTTCCGGCCAGTTGCGCAATTTTGCCGATACAGCCGCCACCCGCGAGACCCAGATGTCGCGAAATCTGGATGAACGGCTGGACATGGTCTCGCACCGTTTGGGTCAGGGGTTGAGCCAGAGCGCCGAGCGCACCAGCCAGTCATTGCAAAATCTTTATGAACGACTGGCGGTGATTGATGTGGCCCAGCAGAAGATCACCGATCTTTCCAGCGAGATGCTTTCCCTGAAAGACATTCTGGCCAACAAGCAGACGCGCGGGGCCTATGGTCAGGCGCGAATGGAAGCCATTATTCGCGATGGTCTGCATTCCAGTGCCTATTCATTTCAGGCCACTCTTTCCAATGGCAAGCGGCCAGATTGCCTGGTCAAGCTGCCGGAAAGTGATACCAAAATCGTCATTGATGCCAAGTTTCCGCTGGAAGCCTTTAATGCGATGAAGTCTGCAGATGATCCAGCTGCAATCGCGCTGGCTGAAAAACAGCTGCGCCGTGATGTAATGGTACATATCAAGGATATTGCCGACAAATATCTGATCAGCGGTGAAACCCACGAAACTGCCATCATGTTTGTGCCGTCAGAATCGATCTATGCCGATCTGCATGAGCATTTTGACGATTTGATCCAGAAGGCTCACCGCCAGCGGGTTATCATCACCTCACCCAATATCATGATGCTGCTGGTGCAAACCATGCAGGCTATCTTCAAGGATGCACGGATGCGCGAACAGGCCAGTCTGATCCAGAAGGAAGTGGTGTTGCTGCTGGATGATGTGGGGCGACTGAACGAACGCATCGGCAAACTGCAATCCCACTTCCAGATGACTGCCAAAGACCTCGACCAGATGGCAATATCCACCAGCAAGATCACCCGGCGGGGTGAAAAGATTGAACAGATGGAATTGCAGGAGGATGTAAAGCTCGATGAGGTTGCAGAACCGGCAAGGCCAAAACTGGTGGCCGGGGAGTAGCAACAGGGGTTTTAATGCACAAGATTACCGACAGATCGGGCTTTGGCATCGGCAGGATGTCACAGCTTTCCAAGGTAAATATTGAAACCATCCGCTATTATGAGCGCATCGCCATAATGCCGGAACCGGACCGCACCAGCGGCGGCAACCGGCAATATGGGTTGGCATCACTGAAACGTCTGTCATTCATCCGCCGCTGCCGGGAACTTGGTTTCAGCCTTGATGAAATCCGCAATCTTTTGACCATGGTTGACAGGCATGATTTCACCTGCTCACAGATCCACCAGATGACCATAGAGCATCTCAAAACCATCAAGGCAAAACTTTCCCAACTGAAACGCCTGCAAAATTCGCTGACAATAATGGCTTCAGAATGCTCAAAAGGCGATATTCCCGATTGCCCGATTATTGATGCGTTATTTGATCTGGACTGATATTTTCCATTATATCAGCCACTTAAGTGGATATTCTCACTGCAGCAACAAGCCGAAGCATTTAAGCTGAATTTTCCTCTTGCATCTGTAGTTACTACAGATGTTATTCAATAAATATTAAAACCGCTTAATATGGATGGAAGAACGATTTATGAATGATTCAGAACACGCAAAGAGCAAAACAATGCTCAAAACCGGAATAGCCGGAAGTCTGATCGCGGCTGTTTGCTGCTTTACCCCTTTGCTGGTTATTGCGCTGGCAGGGGTTGGGCTAACCGGTCTGGTTGGTGGTGTGGATTTTGTCGTATTTCCGATAATGTTTGCTTCTTTGGGGGTGGTTGCGATGGCGCTTTATATTGGTGCTGGCAGACCGGGGGCATCGCCAAAACTTATCATTGCCGTTCTTGTGCTGGCGTTTTCAATATTGCTTGTCTGGCTTGAATTCAAATATGCGCTGCGTATATCGCTTGGCGCGGTGGCGCTGGTAGTGATTTACGGTTTTTACCTGCGCTTGAGGAAAACCCGAACTGCCCGGGATCATACTTCAGGCTCAGGAGTTTGATTTGATGAGTGATTGTTGCGACATAAAAGAACCAAAAAACGGGCAATATGATCTGGCGGTAATCGGGGCCGGTTCTGCCGGGTTTTCAGCCGCCATCACGGCGGCTGATATGGGGGCACAGGTCGCCATTATCGGATATGGAACAATTGGTGGCACCTGCGTTAATGTTGGCTGTGTGCCTTCCAAGACCTTGATTCGGGCAGCAGAAACCCTGCATATTGGCGATAATGCCGCCCGCTTTGAGGGTATAGAGGCATCAGCGCGGGTAACGGACTGGGGCGCGGTGATCAAACAGAAACAGCAGCTGGTCGATGATTTGCGCAAGGCCAAATATAGCGACCTGTTGCCTGCCTATAACTCAATTGCCTACAGGCAAGGAAAAGCTGCATTTACCGATGATGGCGCCCTTGCAGTAAACGGGGAAATCATCAACGCCAAAAAGATTATAATTGCCACCGGCACCCGCCCTGCCCTGCCTTCAATTGCCGGCATTGAAAGCGTGCCATATCTGACCAGCACGACGGCGCTGGAAATGAAAACCCTGCCTGAATCAATGATCATCATTGGTGCCGGTTATATCGGAGCGGAAATAGCCCAGATGTTTGCTCGCGCCGGGGTGAACATCACGCTGGTCTCTCGTCGGGGACTGCTGCCTGAAGCCGAACCTGAAATCAGTGCAGCCTTGAGCGGGTATTTTGCCGATGAGGGCATCCAGCTTGTCAAAAATATCAGCTATCAGCGGATTGAGCAGGCGGGTAACATGGTTGAGCTACATGTAAATGATGCTGACGGGGCAAGGGTTATTACCGCTGAAAAAGTGATGATTGCTTCTGGCCGCACTCCCAATACAGAGCAGTTGAATCTGGCCGCAGCCGGTATTGAAATATCAGATAATCAGGGAATTAAAGTTGACCGGCAAATGCGCACAAGCTGCGATAATATTTATGCAGCCGGTGATGTAACCGGCAATGACCAGTTTGTTTATATGGCAGCATATGGTGCCAAAATTGCAGCCCGCAATGCGCTTGATAGCAACAAACTATCCTATGACAACACAATAATGCCCACGATTGTATTCACCGATCCGCAAATTGCCAGTGTCGGTTATACCGAAGCAGAGGCAAGGGCAGCCGGGTATGAGGTAAAAACCTCACTGCTTGGTCTTGATAATGTGCCAAGGGCCCTTGCAGCGCGCGATACACGCGGTTTGTTCAAGCTCATTGGCGATGGCAAAACCGGGAAACTGCTGGGCTCCCATATACTGGCACCTGAGGGTGCTGACAGTATTCAGACTGCGGCGGTAGCAATTAAAGCTGGCATGACATATGAGGAACTTGGATCAATGATTTTCCCATATCTGACAACAGTAGAAGGGCTGAAACTGGCAGCCCAGACATTTGATATGGATGTAAGCAAACTGTCCTGTTGTGCCGGCTGATTTGCCAAAAACTGATATTGCCATTCCAGCTGGCAGGGTATCTGCTTCCAGCCAGTAATAAAGCCCCTTTGATGATCAAAGGGGCTTGAAGTTTCTGGTGGTTGTAACTGGAGAGTTATTTGGAGATGTAAAGGGTGATCAGGGAATCGGCGATTTCTTCAAAAGCCTTGGCCAGTGCTGCCCCGTCATCAGCATCGAAATAGTAGCTCGAATTGGTGGCACAGTCCTGCATCAGGTTTTTGATCTTGGAATCTGTTACCTTGAAAGTAACGGTGTAGATCTTGATGCGTTCCTTTTCAGTTACGCCATCAGCCTTGATATTACGGCAGATTTTGGCGGTCAGCTTATTGGCATCGGTTACTGAATGGTCATTATGCAATGCAGAGCCGGATGATTTGGCGCGAGTGTTGGAACCATCAGTCATCAGCACAATTGCCTTGGTATAATTCTTGTTTTTCATGACCGGCTTGGTAACGCCGTCAGAAAACGGTGCCTGACTGGAAAGGGTACGCCATCCCCACATCAGACCGGCTGGAATATAGGTCTGGTTGCCAGATGCAGTCATATTGTCAATTTCGCTTTTGATAGCTGTTTTGGAATCAGTCAGTGTGGTTATCGGGCGTGGGCATTTTGCCTGATTGTTCATCAAACCGGGAATACGGCGGGATGGATCGGTATCAAGTGAATTATAAGGATCATTACGTGAACCAACGCAACCTTTCCATCTGATATGCTGGGTCCATGAACCACCTGGATGCCAGGTTCTGGGGCCGTAATCCTTGTCACATACATTATAGGTGTATGTATATGGAACACCATCACGCACGCCGGTGCCGGTTCTGGTAGTGCAATTATAATAACGGGTAACCGGGCGATACCAGTAACCGGGATAGCTGCGCGGAATATCACGGTCGGCTGGAATATCGGCCCATGAGGCATTGCGGTTGCCCATGCCGATATTGACATATTGGGCAAATGGCACCAGCGACATTTTAAGGTCGGTGCCGGAGCCTTTTTTATCAAACAGCTCATCAACCATCTTGTGGGCAGAGGATTTGAGTGCTGACATTTTACCAGCCGGTGACATTGACCAGGTATTGTCCAGGACCAGCGCCACTTCCAGATTGCCAAACGAGTTTCTGACAATGGTTTCTGCTGCCACATCCATGGTCTTGAACCCGGCCAGAGACATTAAAGTGGTGTTGACCTTGCCCTTGGCAATCACCTGAACTGATTTGTCGCCATCACGCACAATCTTGACTGAATCAAGTGCGTCAAGTTCGTCTTCGGCGTGATTGCGCTTTAGATATTCACGCACCAGCTTGTTGAGCTGGGCATCGGTCATGTCTTCAGCCTTGCCAGCTGCAAGAGTGGCATTATCAACAGCGGCCTGCAGTGAAGCCTGCACCTGCGAGGCATGAACATAATCAATTGCCATACCGGTTATCATCATGACCGGAAGGGCTGCCAGCCCCATGGTCATGGCAACTGAAGCAGCAGTAGAGGTTTTGAAGTCTTTGATCAGACGGGGAAGAGTGTTTCGTATCGACATGGCGCATCTCCAATAATTCAAAATTCAGTTTGATGCGCATCAAGGTTTTGTTTCAATCTGGAACAGTTACGCATCTTGTGGAAATAACATCGCAAGATGCGAACCGGTTGCGACCAACCGGCGTGCCAGATGATGGTTTGCTGAAACCAGGGTTAAGCAAGTATTAATTTGATATTTTGAAGTTGCAGGGACTTGTTAATCATCGATTAGCAACTCGGCATCACCAGCAAATCCGCGGCGCTGTTCATATCGCCAGTCTTCGGGTTCTTCAAAATCGCCCTGCCAGATGCCAAGCCTTGCTTTGCGGGCCTTTGCCTCTTGCCTGATATATGCAAGCGAGATGCGCAAATAGGCTACCGCCCAGCCATTGGCGACCATGGCAGATGATAAATCGGTATTGCCGACCTTGCAGCGAGAAACCGCCCGGTCATAGCGATCATATTCCTCAAGCGAACATTTGACCGGCTGTCTGGAAATAAGTTTTTTCAGGAAATCCCTCGAGCTTTTCCCGCACTGGTATGAATTACCCTTATTATCGAGGCAGCTTTGATGCAGCTCCGGGGCATCTATGGCGTAAAGACGGATGTCCTCACCGTTTATTCTGAGACTGTCACCATCAATGACAATCACTGATCCTGACAGATCAGAGCGGGCATAATTATTTATGAACCAGATTGTCCCGGCAATTAATGCCAAAAGAACCGTATAGTCTATTATGCGGCGTAAAGGTGATTTGCGCGAATAAGCCATTTGCCAAAGAGCTATTTGCTCATCCAGCGCTCAACCGCCTTTGTATCTTTTTCAGCTGCATCAACCCAGCCCTTGCCGGCTTCACCCTCTTCCAGCTTCCAGAACGGGGCTTTGGTTTTCAGCCAGTCCATGAGGAATTCGCATGACTGGAAGGCGGCTTCGCGGTGTGATGAGGTGGTAATGACCAGCACAATATCATCGCCCGGCTCAAGTCTGCCATAACGATGGATAATAAGACTGCCATCCAGCGGCCAGCGAGCCAGCGCATCAGCTTCAATTTTTTCCAATGCCTTTTGGGTCATGCCAGGATAATGCTCCAAAGTCATGGCCGAGACTTCAGCCCCGTCTGACAGATCACGCACCGAGCCGACAAAAATTGCAGAAGCACCAACCTTGTGCCGCCCCTGTTTGAGAGCTTGAAGCTCCCTGTTTACATTGAATGGTTCTGTTTGAACCCTGATCATGTTTCTAATTCCCGAAAAGCCCCTTGAGCAGCTTTTTACCTTTTTTGCCGAGCAGTTTCTTGGTTTTTTTGCCAAGCTTTTCGCCAGCTTCATCACCAAGAATCTTTTTAGCATTTTTGGTAACGGTCTTGTCGATGATTTTTTCAGCTTTTTTGGAGAATTTCTTTTCCAGTTTCTTGCCCTGTTTCTTCAGGTCAATATCCTTGCCCTGCCCGATCAGCTTGCGCAATTTGTCATAGGCTGCCTGCGGATTGTCAAGAATACCCTTGATGTCAGGATAGATTTTCGGTTTGGCCCATGGTCCCTTGATGATAATCGGCACTGACAGACCTTTAAGCTTCTGCTTGCCGCCCTGACCTTCAAGACTGGCTACCAGCTTGGGTTTTACCCGATAATCAATATAGCGGCGCAGCAGGTCGATTTCACCACCGCCCTTGACCCTGACCAGTGGTCCAAGCAGCCTTAGATCATCAGACTTTGCCACTCCGTTTTTAATATTGAACGAGGTACTTAACACGCTGAAATCAGTATCGCGCTGCTTGGTTTTCTTCCAGCCGCCAAGGATTTTGCTTTCAACATTGCGGATCATTCCGGCAATATCGATGCCGCGAACAGCACCATTGGTGAATTTGAATGAACTGGTGCCGCCAAGAGTTGAAACCAGTTCGCGCTGTGATCTGCCGGTTGCGGCCAGAGACAATTTAATCATGGCTGTGCCGGACAAGCGTTTCATCCCGGCAAAATCCTTGAGCAGTCGCAGGGCATTGAGACCAGAAGCATTAAGCGCGCCGCGAATAACCGGTTTTGCCTTGTTGCCATCAAGGATCAGGCGACCTGTTGCCTGACCATCATAAAAGGCCATTTTTGAAAGGTTGGCATCAAGCACGCCATTTTTCAGAACAGTACGCAATTGTGTATGGCCGATAATTGTCTGTTTGTAGATAATCTTCCCGGTATTGATTGAAAGATCAGCATCTACGGCTTTCAGGCCGGAAAAATCAATCCGCCTGTCACTCCAGCCAGATGATGCAGCCTTTACAGTTTGGGGTGCTGCCTTGCCGGTTTTTGCCGACTTGTCGCTGGCAGTGTCTTTTGCCAGATAAATATTGGCATCAATCTTGTCCATGCCGATATTGGCCCTGATTTCAGGGCGTTTACCACCCAGCCTTACCGTCACACTACCTTGCGCATTCATACCGTCAATTGCAACCTTGGCTTTTGTCAGCTTGATGGTCTTGCCGGAAAGATCGATGGCTGATGCAACACTGAAAGCTGCAAGCCCGCGCCCGGGCGCCAGTTTGTTGCCGGTCCATTTGGCCAGATCGCGCAATGACGGGGTTGAGGCCTTTATGGTTCCAGCCAGCCCCAGACCTTCCCTGATCCTCAGTCGCCCGGAAAATTGCGCCGTGAGCATAGGGCTTTGCAGTGACAGGTCAGCTGCTGAACCGGCAATGGAGACAGCCGAGGGAGATTTCACATAGACTGCCAGTCTAACCGGCTGTTTGTTCCACACCAGTGTGCCCTTGACATTTACCGGGCCGGGAAATGAATTCATGGTGATGGTTGAATTGACTTCACTGGCAGAAAAGGTCTTGCCGGAGCGTTGATCAAGGAACCGGAATGAGCCGTTTTTAATGGTAATCGGGGCCAGCTTGATGGCGTTGATGGATACAATGTCTGACTGTTTCCCTCTGGCAGGAGCAGGTGCAGGTGCGCCAGAACTGGTTTTTCCGGTTGAGCCGGCCTTGCCTGGCTGTTCAAAATCCCAGTTGGCCCGGCCATTGGCGCCCACCACCATCGATAATACCGGCTTGATCAAAGTTATTTCCTTGACCTCGACATTGCGCGACAATAAAGGCATGGCAGCAACACCGATGCGCATTTTTTCGATCGCGGCAAATGTGCCTGACCCCATGTCGGGGGGATCGGACAGGGCAACATTATTGGCTTCCACCACCAGTCGCGGCCAGAATTTGAACCGCAGCGGGCCTTTGATAGTTAGTGTTCGTCCGGTTTTGTCAGCAACCACCTGTTGTAATTGCTCGCCAACAAAATCAGCGGTCAAAAAGAAGGGGACAGCCACTATTATCAGGGCCAGAGCCAGCAGGATGGTTGAACTTATGGTGAATATCCGTTTCAAATCTGCGTCCCTTCGTGAATCAGCTGTAAATTATTATATCAGATACTGAGTGATTCTTGACATTTGCCTGCGAACAAAGTGATGTGCGCAAACCTGTCCCAATTATCAAGGTTGTGATCATGATCAGCAAACCAATATGGACCCCGTCTGAAAACCGTTGCAGGAATACGCGTTTACATGAGTTTATCGGGCAATTAAATGCAAAATATGGCACCGGGCTTGAGGGATTTGATGACACCCATGAGTTTTCCGTTTCACAGCCGGAAAAATTTTGGGAAACATTGTGGGATTTTGCCAATATCAGGGCGCAAACCAGAGGTGATGTGATCATCGCTGACAAGTACAAGCTTCCAGGAGCCAGCTTTTTTCCTGATGCACGGCTGAATTATGCTGAAAATCTGCTGGTGAAATCTGATGACAGTGATGCGCTGATCTTCAAGGGTGAAAACAGGGTTGATAAAACTGTTTCATGGCGCGGGTTGAATGAGCAGGTTTCACAGTTCAATCAGGCATTTGCAGCCCTTGGACTGGTTGCCGGTGACAGAATTTCAGCAGTGGTGCCGAATCTGCCGGAAACCATCATGGCCTTTGCCGGGGCGGCCTCGCTGGGCGTGGTGTGGTCGTCATGTTCACCGGATTTTGGCGAAAAGGGAATACTTGACCGGTTTGGCCAGATCGAGCCACGGGTGCTGATTATTTGCGATGGCTATTATTACAACAGGAAAACCATTGATATTTCCGACAAGATTGCAAAGGTGTTGCAACATCTCCCATCGATAGAAAAAGTTATTGTCATTGATTATATCGGCAAGGCGGATGAGGTTGCCGCAAAGCTTGATAAAGCTGTGACCATGGATGAGTTTTTACGCCCCTTTACACCCGGCCCGATAGAGTTTGCCCAACTGCCATTCAATCATCCGCTATATATATTGTTTTCATCGGGAACTACGGGAATTCCAAAATGTATCGTCCACCGGGCTGGCGGGGTTTTGCTCAAGCATATTTCAGAGCACCAGTTGCATTGTGACATTGGCGGCAATGACAAGCTGTTTTATTTCACCACCTGTGGCTGGATGATGTGGAACTGGCTGGTCACCGGGCTGGCATCGGGGGCAACCCTGCTGCTGTTTGACGGCTCACCCTTTGCTCCTTCCAAAAAAGTGCTGTTTGATTTTGCCGAGGAAACCGGCATGACGGTGTTTGGTACTTCGGCCAAATATATTGATGCGCTGAAAAAGACCGGATGGAGGCCGCGCGATACTCACAAACTGCCACATTTGCGCACCATGCTGTCGACCGGATCACCGCTGGCGGCAGAAAGCTTTGATTTTGTCTATCAAGACATCAAGCCTGACATTCATCTGGCATCGGTTTCCGGCGGCACGGATATTGTCGGCTGTTTTGTTGCCGGCAACCCGATTGGGCCGGTATGGCGCGGGGAGATACAGGCAAAGGTTCTGGGCATGGATGTGGATGTGCTGGATGATGATGGCTTGCCGGTAACAGGTGAAAAGGGCGAGCTTGCCTGCCGCAATGCGTTTCCGACCATGCCGTTGAAATTCTGGAATGATCCTGACAATGAAAAATACATAAAAGCCTATTTCTCACGATTTGAAGGTATCTGGTGCCATGGGGATTTTGCTGAAATAACCGAACATGGCGGGATAATAATTCATGGCCGCTCTGATGCCACGCTCAATCCGGGCGGGGTGCGTATCGGTACGGCGGAAATCTATGCACAGGTTGAACAGATAGACGAGGTGCTGGAATCACTGGCGATCGGGCAGCAATGGGGCAATGATACCAGGGTGGTATTGTTCGTCATATTGCGCGACGGGTTGAGCCTTGATGAAGAGCTGATCAAGGCCATAAAGTCACAAATAAGAACCGGAGCCTCACCGCGGCATGTTCCAGCTGTCATTATTCAGGTAAGTGACATTCCGCGCACCAAATCCGGCAAAATCACCGAACTGGCGGTTCGCGATGTGGTGCATGGGCGCCAGATCAAAAACAGGGAGGCACTGGCCAACCCCGAGGCACTGGCGCTATTTGAAAATCTGCCGGAGCTGGAATAATCTGGGCATCTGACAAGATGATCAGATCACCGGCTTATAAACCAGATAGCAGCGCCTATCTGCGTCAAACAGCATTCAAGCGACGCCCATTTTGCCGCGTTTGCCAAGTCCTGCATCAGATGTCCGGTCGGGAATGATAATATGGAACACTGCCCCTGCACCTTCCTCGCTGATCAGCCTTAATTTGCCGCCATGAGCTCTGGCCAGCTCATGGGAAATGGCAAGGCCCAAACCGGTGCCACCTGCCCTTGCCCCACCGCGAAAGGCAACAAACAGGTTGTTGCGGGCTTTTTCTGGAACACCTGGACCATTGTCGCGCACCTCAATTATCGTGGTCATGGCATCGCGCCATGCGTTGATATGAACTTCGCATTGCTGCGTGGCCATGCCACTGCTCATGGCTGATTCCAGTGCCTGGACTGCATTGCGCACCAAATTCATCAGTATGCGGAATAGTTGTTCACGATCAGCATCGATTTCCACTTCATCGTCAGTATCATTATACAAAACAATACTGGATGAGGCTTGCATGATTGCTGTATCGATCACTTCTTCAACCACCTGGCGCACCGCGAAAACTTCTCGTGCCGGCGGGGCTTCACTGGCACGGCCAAATTTCAGGGTCTGGCTGCAAAAGCCGATTGCCCTGTCAAGTGAGGTAATCAGCTTGGGGGCAAATTTTTGCACTGTTGGATCATCAACCATGGATAACCGGTCAGAAATCAACTGGGCTGATGCCAGCATATTGCGCAGATCATGACTGACCTTGGAAACTGCAAGGCCCAATGATGCCAGACGGCTTTTTTGTTGCAGGGTATTGGACAGTTCCAGTTGCATCTGTTGCAATTCGCGCTCGGCAATGCCCAGTTCATCGGCCCGTCCACTGGCTTCTATAATCCGGCTGGCATCTTCAGGATCCTGACCAAAGCGCAGCATATTATGGGTAAATTGGCGCAAGGGGATTACCAGCACATAATTGATGGCCAGAAATACCATTGTCGCCACAATCAGTGACAGGATTATCGACAGGGACAGAATATTGACTGAGAATTTCAGCATGTCATCGCGCAGCGGCTTTTCATGCAGTGCCACTTCAATAATTTCAGCCGACATGTTGGGCGGGATATCGGTAATGCCGATAAGCCGGTCACTGGTACGGAACAGAACCTCAAAGGCTTCCATCACTGGACCAAACCACAGTTTTTTACGCAGATCAAAATGTTCTTTAATCATCTGATCGCCGTCACCGCGCAATACAAGCTGGCGCACCCCGTCACGTTTCATGGCTATGGCCTGAACTCTGGCACCGCGCAGCAATTCACGTCGCAATTTGTCCGATACTTCCATTTCCGGTGCCGCCTCGCTGGCAAGAGCGGCAACTTCAGCCATGGCAATACGGCTCTTTAGCCAGGTAATTCGGAAGTTGGCGATGGATGGCAGGAAGATCATCACTTCACCCAGCATCACAAAAATCACTGTCAGCATCAGTACCTTGCCGGACAAACCGCGCCACATGCGGGCTTTCAACTCAATCTGGCGACCGTTGCGATCAGTTATGTTTTGATCATTCATCTGCTTTACCCGAAGATTTTCAACCAGCCTATAACACGTCGAACCCACGGATTGGCCGGAAATTCTGCATAGTGGGTTATAGCGACCCGCCGCGATATTTCAGAAATTGTCGGATAAGCAACCACATGGTTCATCATGTCAGAGATTTTCAGCCCGGATGAAACAGCCAGCGACCATGACTGGATAAGTTCGCCTGCACCTGGCCCGACTATGCCGCAGCCAAGGATTTTACCGCGTTTTGAGATAATTGCCTTGATCATGCCATCAGTTTTGCGTTCTGCCCGTGCCCGGTCATTTTCTGCAAATGACCACCTTAAAACCTTGATCTTGATGCCGCTCTGTTTGGCGCCGGCTTCAGTCAGTCCGACATTTGCCAGTTCGGGATCAGTATAGGTGACCCATGGAATATGGCTGGTCCTGTTGGTTACGGGCAGGCGGAACAGAATATTCCTGACCACAAGCCCGGCCTGATAACCGGCAACATGGGTAAATTGCAGGCCACCGGCAACATCGCCAATTGCATAGACCCTTGAATTGGTAGTCCGCAGGCCCTTGTCAACCCTGATGCCCGGCCTGTCATATTCAATCCCGGCGGCCTCAAGACCAAGGCCTTCAATATTGGGTTTGCGCCCGGCAGCCACCAAAAGATGCGAGCCGTTCAATTCAAGCTTTGCAGCCTCATGCTCCAGCTTGATATTTATTCCATCGTCACTTTGGCCAATATTGGTGATTTTAGCACCGGCCATGACCTCAATGCCTTCTTTTGCCAGCTGGTCCAGAACAAATCTGCTCAGTTCAGGATCATCCTTGCCAAGGGGGCTGAAGGCTTCCAGCACGGTAACCTGCGCACCAAGGCGGGAATGGGCCTGCGCCATTTCCATGCCGATCGGGCCACCGCCAATAATGATCAGATGCTCTGGCAGGGTCTTGTTGAGGAAAATTGTTTCATTGGTCAGATAATCAACATCTGCAAGCCCTGGAACCGGAGGGGCCGCTGGAGATGAACCGGTGGCGATAACAAACCGGCGGGCGTGACAGGTTTCATCTCCAGCCATAATGGTTTTCGAATCAATAAAGCGTGCGGCAGCACGCACCACCTTGACCCCGAGAGATTCAAATCTTGCTTGAGAATCATGCGGAGCGATACCGGCAATTACCGAATGCACATGTTCGTTGACCCTGGAAAAATCAACTTGCGGCTTTTGCGGCCTGATGCCGAATGGTTCGCCGGTGGTGAAGCCATAAGCCTGTTTTGCCGCTGCTATCAGGGCTTTTGAAGGCACACACCCGTAATTCAGGCAGTCACCGCCCATCTTGCCTTTTTCAACAAGCACGACTTTCTGGCCAAAGCTGGCCGCTGCAGCTGCCACACTCAGGCCTCCAGAGCCGGCACCTATCACGCACAAATCATACAGGTCATTATTTTTCATTATTGTTTCCGCTTCAAGGGGGAATGGAGAGATAGTATGCAGGTTTTGCCTTTACTGCAAATATCGGCAGTTTCAGCCATTTATTTCGATGATCTGAACCGCTTGAGCACAATCGGAATCAGGGCAACAACACCCAGCGCACAAAGAGCACCCAGCAATTGCGGTGTTATCAATGATGAAATATCAACACTGAATACGCAATTATCAGCACCTTTGGCAGCTACACAATGATCATAAGCCATGCGCTGTTTGACAATGATACTGTCGAAACCGGAACCCAGAGACGAGATGGCATAGGTTCCAGGAATAATTCCCAAAATGGTGGTGATAATGTAGACGAAGCGTTTCACCTTCAGCAAAGCCGGGGCAATATTTACCAGCCAGAAAGGAAATACCGGCACCAGTCGCAAGAATAACAGATAGCTGAAAGCATCATCCTCAAAACCTTTGGAGAATTTATTCATCATCGGACCGGCTTTTTTGGCCATCAGCTCGCCGATGGAAGTGCGAACAATTTCATAAATCAGTATCGCGCCAATGGTTGCAGCCACAACAGTCAGGGTGCCACCAATCAGCCAGCCGAACAAGAAACCGCCAAAAATCGTCAACAGGGCAGCACCGGGCAGGGAAAGAGCCACAACCACAATATAAAGGGCGCTGTAAATGGCCGTTGAAAACAGCCAGTTATCTACAACATATGAAATCAGCCAGTCACGATTTGCAGCTATGTTTTCAATTGATATATATTCCTGCAGGCCCAGCGACCATGCCATGGCTATCAGGGATGCCAGAATGATTAACGGTGCCCATTGCCTGATGAATGATTTGCCCTGAGCTTTATTGTCAGGCTTTAACTGCACCATGTTTTCAGCCATTTCCTTCGAAGTCATTTCTATTGTTCCTGTTACAGCAGATTGATTAACAACCCGCCCATACAAGACACCCCTTGTCTGACCTTGGCCATTGATGAACCATTGTTGTCAAAATTAACAGGGGTGGTAACCGGTTTGTGACCTGAGTTCAGCAAATGTGACAATGTGGCTTTTATAAAAACACTGGCAGCTGATAAAGCTTGGCAAGGGCCGTTGACTTTACTATTGCTTTGGCCTTATAAGCAGCCAGCAATTCTGGTGGCCTCCATCCGGGAACGGTCATGTTTGTAAAGATTTTGGAGAAATTCAAGTGAAACGTACATTTCAACCGAGCAACCTTGTTCGCAAACGCCGTCATGGTTTCAGGGCTCGCATGGCTACCAAAGGTGGTCGCCGGGTAATTACCCGTCGTCGTCAAAAAGGCCGCGCCAAGCTTTCTGCCTGATTTCAAGGCCCGCCGGGAAACGGCATGCAAATTATCAAACAGCGAAAAGATTTTCTGGCCGCCGCGCGCTCTTACACTGTTAAGGCGCGCGGTGTTGTCGTTCAGGCCCGCAAACGTGATGATGAAGGCCCGGCACGGATCGGTTTCACTGTTACCAAAAGAATCGGCAATGCGGTTATACGCAACAGGACCAAACGCCGATTAAGGGAAGCTGCAAGGCTTTGTTTACCCCAAAAGGTCCATAAGGGCTGTGATTATGTCTTTATTGGCCGGGCTTCAACCCGAATACGTGCATTTGAAGCCTTGCAATCTGATCTTATATTTGCTGTAGACAAGTTCCATCGTCATATCAGCGGTTAACGTAAATTATCCGGGCTAAGTTTTATGCAAAACGATACCAAGAACATTATTCTGGCTATAGTATTGTCGATTACCATCATTGTCGGCTGGCAGTTTTTCGTTGCCGGTCCACAAATGGAAAAGCAGCGCCGTCAGCAGGCGCAGCAAACGCAGCAGCAAAAAGCAGCTGAAGCGGCAAATCCGCAGGCAGGCCCGACCAGTTCTGCACCAAAGGCACCCGGCAGTGCACCGCAAACACCTGCAAATGTCCCGGCTGCTGGCCAGATGCAGGAACCGCTTGGCGTTGTGCTGGCAAAGACCCCGCGAATTGAAATTGAAACCGACAAACTTAAAGGCACAATCAATCTGGCAGGTGCCCGGCTGGATGATCTGAACTTGCTAAAATACAAGGAAACCACAGATCCTGATTCCAAAACCATAAAACTGCTTTTGCCCTCAGGCACCAAGGGAGCATTCTTTGCCGAACAGGGCTGGGCATCTGCAGCGGGCGCCAATACCAAAGTGCCTGACACAAAATCGGTATGGACAGTCAAGTCCGGTAAAAAACTCACTACCTCAACACCGGTTACGCTTAGCTGGGATAATGGTGAAGGGCTGGTGTTTGAACGCGAAATATCCATCGATGATGCCTATATGTTCACCGTCAAACAGCAGGTGATCAATAATACCGACAAACCGGTTGCGCTGTTCCCCTATTCACGCGTGCAACGCCAGGGCGTACCGAAACTGCAAGGGATATATGTTATCCATGAAGGTCTGATCGGGGTTCTGGATGACAAGCTTGAAGAGCTGAAATACAAAGAAGCCAAGGATGATGCGGAAACCGTGGCAGCCAAATCTACAGGTGGCTGGGTTGGAATAACCGATAAATACTGGGCTGTCGCTTCAATCCCGGAACAGAACAAAGCATTTGAAGCCACGATGAAATTTACCCCCATAGGGGCGCTGGATGGATATCAGGCTGACTATGTAACCAGTGAACCAGTGACTGTCGCAGCTGGCGGCAAGGGCGGTTACACCAATATGGTGTTTGCCGGTGCCAAGGTGGTGAAAATCATTGATGGCTATATGGACAAATATAACATCACCAATTTTGAACGGCTGGTTGACTGGGGCTGGTTCTATTTCCTGACCAAGCCGATGTTCTGGCTACTGGATATTATTTACGGGTTTGTGGGTAATTTTGGTTTCGCAATCCTGATCATAACCTTGATAGTCAAGGCTTTATTCTTCCCGCTGGCCAACAAGTCATACAAATCCATGGCCCGGATGAAGCAGGTGCAGCCGGAAATGCAGGCAATCAAGGAACGCTACAAGGACGACAAGGCCGAACAGCAAAAAAAGATGATGGAGCTTTACAAGAACAAGAAGGTTTCACCATTATCCGGCTGTTTGCCAATGCTGTTGCAGATTCCGGTATTTTTCTCACTGTACAAGGTTCTGTTCGTTACCATTGAAATGCGCCATGCGCCATTTATCTTGTGGATCAAGGATCTGTCTGCTCCTGATCCCACGACAATATTCAATCTGTTTGGATTGTTGCCATTTGATCCGCCACAAATTCTGGCTATTGGTATATTGCCGCTGATCATGGGGATAACCATGTGGATCCAGATGAAACTCAATCCGGCACCACCAGACCCGGTTCAGGCGCAATTGTTTAACATCATGCCGATTGCCTTTACCTTTATTCTGGGATCATTCCCTGCCGGGCTGGTTCTTTACTGGGCATGGAACAATACATTGTCGATCATCCAGCAATATACGATCATGAAACAACAGGGTACTGAAGTTAATCTGCTGAAAAACATGAAGGACGGATTGCCCTCATTCCTGAAAAAGAAAAAGCCTTGACGAAGATAGCTGTGGCTGAATTTGAAGCTGACACACTGGAGGCCGGGCGTATTTTGTTTGCCGGACCAACGCAGTTTCTCAAAGGTGTGGTATCACTGGAGCATCTGCCGGGTGAATTTCCCACCGAGATAGCCTTTGCAGGACGCTCCAATGTGGGCAAATCATCGCTGCTCAATGCCCTTACCGGCAGGCGCGATATTGCCCGCACTTCCAACACGCCAGGGCGCACCCGAGAATTGAATTATTTCACCCTGGACAACCAGCAACTGGCTATTGTTGACATGCCGGGATATGGCTATGCCAAGGCAGAAAAAACCCTGGTGCGCAAATGGCAATCACTGGTGGCGCGTTATCTGCAGGAAAGACCGGGGCTTGCCAGAGTATTTGTGCTCATCGATTCACGCCATGGAATAAAACATACCGATATTCCAACGCTGGACATGCTTGATACAAGCGCTGTCAGCTATCAGATAGTGCTAACCAAGGCTGACAAGATCAAATCCGGCGAATATGAAAGACTGCTCAAGGCTACTCAAAAAGCCATAGCCAAACGCCCGGCGGCCCATCCGGTCATACATTTCACATCAAGTGTGAAAGGCAAAGGTATTGCTGAATTGCGAGCAGAAATATTCAATTTGAAACAAGGTCGGTGAGTCTGTCTTAACCAACAAATCATCTTGTATTGTGGTTAAAGCTGCCGTTAAGAACAGTTTGCTAGAAATGCTCCCATGGGAAACGCACGATCAGAGGGAAAACCCCCGACCTGTGCATTATTGGAGGCGTTATGAAAACAATATTATCAGTTAAATCATTTTGGCGTGGGATTGCCGGGGTTCTGGCAGCATTGGCAATATTTGCAGGCCTGCCGCTCAAGGCATCAGCCGGAGTTAATGTCAATGTCAATCTGAACACCCAGCGCATGAATGTTAGCGTTGATGGTCGCCATTATGCGACTTACAAAGTATCTACCGGCAAACGCGGATATACTACACCAACTGGCAATTACCGGGTGCAGCGCATGGAAAAAATGCACTATTCGCGCAAATATAATAATTCACCAATGCCGCATTCTATCTTTTTCAGGGGTGGTTTTGCCATTCATGGCACCGGCGCCATCAGTCGGCTGGGCAGTGTTGCCTCGCATGGTTGTGTACGTCTGCACCCAAGAGATGCCAGAGAACTGTATAATCTGGTAAAGGCAAAAGGGCGCAGATCAACCAAAATCAGACTGGCTTATGGCCCCGGCAAGAAAGCAAAAAGATTTTCAAACAAGCGCAAGCACAGAAAATCCTATTCAACCCGCCGGACAACCAATCTGTTTAATAATGTCAGGAAGAACCGCCGGGTTGTTGCCAGTGGCGAAGGCAGCAGAGCCATTTATATATTTGGTGGACTTGGCCTGGACTGATCAACTGATCAATTCAAAACAAAACATGGGTCCGGCTGGCAGCAATGTCACCCGGACTTT
>JALXCV010000007.1 GCA_026990765.1 Hyphomicrobiales bacterium
TGGTCGATGTGCGCGATGGCAAGGTGATCAATGGTGTAACCTTGCCGCTTGGACCTTTGCGGCTGATGGATGCAGATAATGGTAACGCCAAAAAGATTATTGAAAAATCCCTGCGCGAAAGCGGTATGCTCAAGGCGATGCAGGGACGGCCATTTTATGCAGTTGGCGGTGCCTGGCGTAACATGGCCAGACTGCAAATGCAGCAATCCGGCCACCCTTTGAGTGTCATCCAGCATTATACCATTTCACCGTCCGCCGCCCGCGCCATTTCCATTCTTGTATCGGGCATGAGCGCAGATGAACTGATTGCCACTGATGCCATTTCCAACAAGCGGGCTGATACATTGCCGCTGGCAGCTGAATCCCTCAATCAGCTGATCGAAATGGGCGAGCCTTCAAAAGTGATATTCTCGGTCTATGGCGTGCGCGAAGGTGTATTATTTGCCAAGCTGAAGAAATCCAAACGCAAACAGGACCCGCTGCTTGCCGGTTGCTGGGACTTTGCCCGCCGCTATGCCAGATCACCCAGCCATGAGCTGGAATTATGTGACTGGACCGACAGACTGTTCAGCTGTTCAGGGTTTGATGAAACCGCATCGCAACGCCGGCTGCGCCATGCAATCTGCATGATGGCTGATATTGGCTGGCGGGCCTATCCAGATTATCGCGGCTCACGCGCCCTTAATCTGATAACCCAGGCAACGATCGTCGGCATCGACCATCCATCACGCATATTCATGGCCCTGACCATCTTTTTCCGCTATGAAGGCCCGGGCAAGTCATCGGCACCTGAAGAACTGGTAAAACTTGTAAAACCCAGGGAATTGACCCGCGCCAGAGAAATTGCCTCAACCTTGCGCCTTGCCTATATACTGACCGCTGCCATGCCTGGAACCCTGCCACAAATCTCACTGCTGCGAGATGGCAGAACCCTGCGCCTGATCCTGCCGAAAAAACTGGCAGACCTTACCGGCGAAGTAATAGAAAAACGCCTTGGACAACTTGCAGAAATAATGGATTGCGAATGGTCACTGGCAATTGAGGAGTAGGGGGCTGACTGGTACTGTTTTGGGAGTCATGGCGATTTTGGGTGTTGCTGTATCTTTTCAAACAGCCAGCCCTGCATGAGTGAACCGGCCACGATGTACACGGAAAGTATCAGCGTAAACTTCATGCCGAAATAGCCGATCATCAATGGCATGGGCGGGAGCTTGATAACTCTTGCGGCAAAAATGGTTACGATCAGACCGCGCGCATGCCGTGATGGCGTAAATCCTCCAAAGTGGGATACCACAGATACATCGGCCCGTGGCTCAAAATTCCGGCAATCAGCGCCCATATCCAGGCTTTCAGTCCACTTTTTTTGCCAAGATGCTTGACCACCTGTTCAGGCTGCAAAAAATAGTTGAGCACAGCAGTAAAGATAATAACTGCGGTAATGATAGGCAAAATTTTGGCAGCCACCCCGGCACTTTTCAGCATTGCTGCCATTGCTGCTTCCTGATTGACAACCAGCAACACCAGATAAGAAGCCATAACTACAAGCAGCAAATATTTGCCGCGAAATCTGAAAGGTTTGTTGTTTTTGCTCATGACAGTAACTGCAGGGTGAGCGGGGTCAGTGCCGCGATGATGATAGTGAAAAGAACCGCCAGAATATTGCGCCACGCGGTAAAGTGTCTGCCAAACACTTCAATCTCGGCTGGAAGCTGGATGAAACCAAGCGTCACCCATGACAATACAAAGGCGGTGACCGCAAATAATGATACGCCCTGTTCCAGAAGTTCTCCGCCCAGCAGATAGCTGACAATAGGGCTGCCGACAGCTATGGCACCGGCAATAGTGCCGGTAAGTGTATCCAGCAGCAAATTGCCGTGAAACAGGCTGGTGAGCATTTTGGGAGTTACAAGCACCTGAAACAGCCCGACCAGTGCGATTATACCTGCCAGCATGGGCGCCATGGCAGCAAAGGACATCGCGCTCTTTTTCAGCACCTTGATGAAGGAGGGCCTTTGTGGTGATGCCCCATCAGTGCCATTGGTAACATTTTTCTGTTTCATGGGCGTTCTGGGGGCCGTATCACTCTGCCGCCCGCAACCGTTCACATTCATCAGCAATGGTAAAAATCGCTGCCTTGCCATCGCGCAGGCCAATGGCCAGCATGCCGGTCTTTAATTTGAGAGCGGTTTCACCGAAGATTTTCCGCCGCCAGCCCTTCATGGCCTTGACATCCGGGTTGTCAAAGGCAGCTATTGCTTCAATATCAGCAGCATTGGCAATCAGTCTGGCTGCAATGTGGTTCTGTTCAGAGATGATTTTCAGCGCCAGTTTCAAAATTTCGGCAATCTCGGTGACGCCATCGCCCTGTGGCCGCCTTGTATGAACAATTTCTGGCACATCATCCAGATCACGCTGCATTCCAGCTTTCACAGCTTTCACAATGGCTTCACCGCCGCGCGAATTAGCCAGCCCTTTGGGAACTGCTCGCAATCGCAACATGGCATCGATTGAAGTTGGTGCCTGCATTGCCAGCTCACCCAGCCCGTCATCTTTCAGCACCCGGTTGCGCGGAATATCGCGTGACTGGGCGGTGCGTTCGCGCCATGCCGCCACTTCCATCAAAATTGCAGTCTGGCGCTTCTTGCGGTGCCGGAATTTCACCCGTTTCCAGGCATCAACCGGATCGGCCCGGTAGGTGTCTTCATGCGTCAGTATATCCATTTCCTCATCAAGCCAGCTGGCCCGTCCGGTGCTGTCCAGCCGCTGTTTGAGCTTTTCATAGATCACCCGTAAATGTGTTACATCCGACAGGGCATATTCAAGCTGCTTTTCTGTGAGAGGACGCCGCGACCAGTCGGTAAAGCGTGAAGATTTGTCTATTGTCGCACCAGCCAGAGACCGGGCCAGCGGTTCATAACCAATCTGGTCACCAAATCCGCAAACCATTGCTGCAACCTGTGAATCAAATAAGGGATGCGGTATCTTGCCTGACAGATGATAGATGATTTCAATATCCTGTCTTGCCGCATGAAAAACCTTGATCACATTTTCATTGGTCATTAGTTCAAAAAAACTGTCCAGAGAAATACCATTGGCCAGCGGATCAATAATCGCCTGATGTTCTGCTCCGGCGATCTGTATCAGGCATAATTTGGCCCAAAAGGTTTTTTCGCGCATGAATTCGGTATCAACCGTAACGAATTCATCATGTCTTAGATTGTGACAGAGCTGCTCAAGCGCTGCAGTTGTGGTAATGACTTGCATGAAATCTCCAGTTTTAAGGCTCAAAAGAGCATGAGTCGGCGCCTGCTTGCAAGGTCAAGTCTGGCGTTTTGCACCTCTTTTGGCCCCACGCGCCAGTTTGAACAGGGCAGGCGAGGTTCGCATCAGGGCAATGAACTTGCCACGCGATGATTTGGCAACCGAAGGCTTGACCAGCATCCGCCAGAAGGTGAGCAGCACCAGCGATGAATGCACGCTTGATACAAATATGAACATTGCCTCAGGTCCCCACTCAGCCATGACCCATGCGGCAATGGCCGGTCCGATCATGGCACCGGTTGAATAAAAGAACATCAATCCGGCAGCCAGCAATACATAATCCTCAGGGCCTGCCCGGTCATTGGCCTGCGCGGCAGACAGGGAGTATAGCGGCAATGAAAAAGCCCCGAACATGAAGGCACCGCCCAGCAGCGCCATTCGGCTTTCCCCGGCAAATTGCGACAGGAAAGCCCCTGCCAGTGCCGCCCCCATCGCGGTTACCGCCAGAATGTGGCGACGACCATATTTATCAGACAGCCAGCCAAGCGGGAACTGCAAGATTGCCCCGCCAATAATTCCCAGTGCCATGAACATCGCAACATGTGCGGTATCAAGACCCATCCTTGAAGCAAATACCGGACCCACCAGCCGGAACACCGAATTGGTCATGCCGATAGTGATCACCCCGAAACAGGCAATAGGTGAAATCCTCCACACTGCCAAAAGATCAAATCCTGATTTGGCCGGAGGTTTTGGGTTTGACTTGTCAGCCAGTGATATCGGAACCAGTGACAGGGTTAGCAGGATTGAGGTCAGGGCAAATATGGTGAAACCCTCAATCCCGATTACCGGCAACAGGAACTGCCCGCCGGTAACCGCTCCCAGGTCAACCACCCGGTAGATTGATAAAACCTTGCCGCGTTCCTCATTGGGCGCACTGGCATTTAGCCAGCTTTCCACCACCATCAGCAATCCGGCAAAGGCAAAACCGGCAACAAACCGCAGTGCAATCCACCAGTAAGGATTGAGCCATAGCACAAAGGAAAGGGAAACTGCTGACACAATTGCTGCAAGCGCTGCAAACACCCTGATATGCCCAACCGCGCGCACCATTTTCGGTGCCACCAGCGAGGCAATCATGAAACCGGCAAAATAAGCAGTTCCCATCAGGCCGATAAACCACTCGCCAAACCCTTCATGCGCCGAGCGCAGTGCAATGAGCGTACCCTGCAAGCCATTACCCGCCAGCAATATACCAGCAGCTATCAAAAGTGGGGCAAGTGAAGTTATTGAGCGCATTTTGTCTGTCTATCATGGAAAAGCCCGGTTTCCTATCTGATAGTGGCAAATCTAACCAGTGCATATTTGACAGATCAGCCATGCTCAAATGGCGCAATTGACAATCATCAAAAATAGGTTAGCATTGCTTACCTATTTTAAGGGTTATCACTCCAGTGAGCTTTGACGTCTATATTTCATTTATAAGTTTCATGCTGGCGGCCACTTTGACACCTGGTCCCAATAATTTCATGCTGTTTGCATCAGGGGTGAATTTTGGCTTTCGCCGCACTATTCCCCATATTATCGGCATTGCCACCGGTTTTGCTTTTCTGGTGGCCTGTGTCGGCATGGGGCTGGGGGCATTGCTGAAACTATATCCGCTGGTCTTTACTACCATAAAATTCACCGGAGCATTATACATGCTGTATCTGGCCTGGCGTATCGCAAATTCTGGACCTATGGAGGCAAAAAAGGGCAAATCGCGCCCGATGACATATTTTGAAGCTGTATTGTTCCAGTGGGTGAATCCCAAGGCATGGGTGATCGCCGTGGTAATTGCCTCAACCTTCACCAGCAAGAATAATTACTATTTGTCCCTGACAATAATTCTGCTGACTGCCGCATTTGCCAATATGCCGGTAGCCTCAAGCTGGGCCATTTTCGGCACTGCCTTGAAAAACTTCCTGTCCGATCCCAAAAAGCTGCGCATATTCAACGTAACCATGGCCCTGGCACTTGTTGCTTCACTTTGGCCGATGCTGCGATAAGCAAATTAGACTGCCATATGGCAGATTAACTCACATTTTTGCCTGTCTGGTTGGAATAACCAGCTGTTCAATCCAGTTCTTCACTTCCATGCAGCGCACTTCATCATTGAGCACGTCATCATCGATACCAAGCTGGAATGCCATGTCTTTACTGGTGGGGTTGGCATAAAGGGCTTCCAGCCTGTCGACAAATTGCTGGGCCACATCCATATCGGCAAAGAAACCCAGTGATGTCAGTTTGGCCTTGCGGCATTTGATCAGCCTGGCCATTTCCAGAATTGAATATTCAGGGTGATATTGCAGCGCCCAGAAAGTACCGCCCAGATAGTTTACCGCCACAGACTGCACTCTGGTAAAGTCGTTGGAGGCAAGCAGCACCGCGCCGGGGGGCAGGTGGGTGATTTCATCATCATGGCTGATCCAGCCGTCAAACACTGATTTCTTGTCACGATACATCGGATGGCCGCGCCCTTCCGGGGTCAGCGAAATTTTGCGGGCCAAAAACATTTCGCGGCCCTTTGGATGCAGGGCACAGGTGCCGCCAGCTGCCACAACCGCAATTTGCGCCGCCCAGCATGAGCCAAAACTTGGAACCCCGGCAGCAAAGGCGGATTTGGCAAACTCAATCTGCCGTTTCACCTCATCGGTTTCATGATAGATGGTAAGGCTTGAACCGGTCCAGGCAATGCCGTCATAATCTGTAAGACCGGTGCCGCTGGGCAAGACACAATCGGCATCAGCTGGGTAGATGACATCAATCTGCGCATCTTTCACCAGATTGCCTAACATGCGCTCATATAATTTGCCTGCAGTTGAAGCACCGCCTGCCTCCAGATCCTCACGGCCCGCCCTGGCATAACTATCCAGCACCAGAAATTTCAGATTGTTTGACATATGGGCTTCCTCCCTGAACTCGTTCTTTATTCTGCGGCCAGCTTGTCTATGATTTTCGGCAGGTCGTGATGATTTTCACAAATCGCATCAGCCGTGGTGTTGTCTTTTTCATCAGGCCGCGAGCCGGTATATAATACCGCCTTTGCCCCCAGTGCCTGCGGTCCCTTTACATCATTGGAATCACGATCGCCAATATGCACCAGCTCATCCACCTTGAAATCAAGTTCATTGGCCACAGCATCAAACATTGACCGGTGCGGCTTGGAGTGACCTATCTCATCGGAAAAGGCAAAGGCGGAAAAGTATTTTTTCAACCCGTAATTTTCCAGTATTTCGCGCAGCCCCGTTCCCGGTGTCACGATTGCATCAGAAACAATGCACAATTTGTATTTTTTCGAAAGCTCGGCCAGCGCCTCGGCAATGCCGTCATTAAGGGCAGGGGGAATGTCCACTTCCATACGCGAATGTTTTTCCACCAGATCGGCCAGTACATCATCCGGCACCGTTCGGCCAAGACCGTTCAGCACTACCCTGATGCGCTGCTCCACCGTCCAGTTAATGTGGTTTTCTTTCCACACCACCACAAAGGCTGCCTCGGCGGTATTATAGGCCAGTTCAACCTTTTCATAATCAATAGGCTCAATGGCGTTCAAGGCTTCCCATATCTGGTAGCGCCGTTCTTCACGTTTGGTGCGAAGACCTTTTTCAGCCCGCACTTTCTCATCAGAATCATCATCAACGATTGTGTCCCAAAGATCAAAAGTAATCGCCTTGATTGCCATTGCCGGATATTCCTTTTTATATTCAAATATTATCAATCCTAACCACTATCGCAATTTGTAATTACGCTCCAGAGGCTTTTTGAAAAAAATTATACAAAATCGAATAGCCGGTAAAAATAAGTGATAAAGTCAGATGAAAAAAATGTGATGATTATGACCATTGCCATGAAAGCTAAATAGTGAAACAAAATCGGCCAGATCATGGTTCAAGATCAATCAATGAACGGTTTACCGATTATCACATTGAAAACACCCGGTCGCGGGTAATTGATTGATCTCAAAAACATATAAAAGAGGCAAACCCCATGGATATTCAATCAGAAGTAAAAGACCGCTACAAGAAAGGCGCCAATGAGCGTGAGGCAATTTTGTGTTGCCCTGTGGATTATGAGCAAAAATATCTGGAAATTATCCCGCAAGAGGTTCTGGATCGTGATTATGGCTGCGGTGATCCCTCTCGTTATGCCCGAAAAGGCGATGTAGTGCTTGATCTTGGCTCTGGTGGTGGCAAGATTTGTTTCATTGCCTCCCAGATTGTCGGTGAAAAGGGAAGGATTATCGGGGTTGACATGACAGACGACATGCTGGCTCTGGCGCGGCGCACCGCCCCGGTGATTGCCGGCAAGCTCGGCTATGCCAATGTTGAATTCAAACGTGGCCATATTGAAGATTTGCGCACCGATCTTGATGCTGTTGATGCCCGGCTAAAGCAAAACCCGCTGACCAGCGCCGATGAGTTTGAAGCCCTTATGGAAGAAATCGGCAAAACTCCCATGATAGCTGATAATTCCATAGACCTTATAGTTTCCAACTGTGTGCTCAATCTGGTGTCAGATGAAAAAAAGCATCAACTGTTTGCTGAAATGTTCCGGGTGCTGAAACCGGGAGGCCGGGTTGCTGTATCTGATATTGTTTCAGACGAATATTCCCCCGATCACTTGAAAGCCGATGCCAAATTGTGGAGCGGCTGCATTTCCGGCGCCCTGCAGGAACATGAATTCACCACCGCTCTGACCAATGCCGGTTTCCACGGCATAGTAATAGACAAATATGACGAGACACCATGGCAGATAGTCGAAGGCATAGAATACCGCTCTGTCACCCTGCTTGCCTATAAGAGCCAGTCCCAACCGGAAATCGAGAAGAATCAGGCGGTAATTTATAAAGGTCCATGGGCAAGCGTTAGCGATGACAAGGGCAACACCTATCGGCGCGGCGAGCGCATGGCAGTAAGCAGCGCAACCTTTGAGTTGATGACAAAGGAGCCTTATCAAGGCGAAATCATCCCGGTTGAACCGGTAATAGAATTGACAACCAGCGAGCCATACCCCTGTTGCCGTTCAGATATCCGCCAGCCAGGCGAAACCAAGCAGGGCGTTGAACGGGTAACCAGTGAGCCATCACAAGGTGGTTGTTGTTGAAGCAAGCCAGGCTAAAACCCTTGACAAATCACCCTACACATGCGCTTTTCCGCTGCAGAAAATATTACTTTTACCAGCAGATTTGAAAAAGAGGCATTATGCACGAATTTCGCAGTCATACTTGTGCGCAGTTGCGCAGCTCCAATGTGGGTGAAACTGTCAGGCTTTCCGGCTGGGTGCACCGGGTTCGCGACCATGGAGGGGTGTTGTTTATCGACCTTCGTGATCATTATGGCATGACCCAGATTGTCGCCGACCCGGATTCTCCAGCCTTTGAAACCGCCGAAAAAGTGCGGGCTGAATGGGTTATCCGCATTGATGGTAATGTCAAGGCCCGCGATGAGGACACTATCAACAAGGAAATGCCAACCGGCAAGGTTGAAGTCTATGCGCGCCAGATTGAGGTGCTGTCTACTGCCGGTGAATTGCCATTGCCGGTATTTGGTGATCAGGATTATCCTGAAGACACCCGGCTTCGCTATCGTTTTCTCGACCTTCGCCGCGAGCGCATCCACAATAACATCATCAAGCGCGGCCAGATAATAGCCTCTATCCGCAATCGCATGGTGGAACAGGGGTTCAACGAGTTCCAGACTCCGATCCTGACGGCTTCTTCACCGGAAGGCGCCCGCGATTTTCTGGTGCCATCGCGTATGCACCCCGGCAAGTTCTATGCCCTGCCGCAGGCCCCACAGCAGTTCAAGCAACTGATCATGATGTCCGGCTTTGATCGCTATTTCCAGATCGCCCCGTGTTTTCGCGATGAAGATGCCCGCGCCGACCGCTCACCGGGTGAATTCTACCAGCTTGATGTTGAAATGAGCTTTGTAACCCAGGAAGACGTATTTCAGGCAATTGAACCGGTGCTGCGTGGTGTGTTTGAAGAATTCGCCGATGGCAAATCCGTCACCGGGGAATTCCCGCGCATTCCATATGCTGAATCAATTGCCAAATATGGCACCGACAAGCCCGACCTGCGCAATCCGATAGAAATGGCAGATGTTACTGAACATTTCGCCGGATCAGGTTTCAAGGTTTTCGCCGGTATGATTGCCGCTGATGAAAAGGTCCGCATCTGGGCCATTCCGGCTCCCAAAGGTGGTTCAAGAGCATTTTGTGATCGCATGAACTCATGGGCGCAGAAACAGGGCCAGCCTGGTCTTGGTTATATTTTCTGGCGTGAAGGTGAAGCTGGCGGTGCTGGCCCGCTGGCCAAGAACATTGGTGAGGAGCGCACCACCGCTATCAAGGACCAGCTTGGTCTTGAGGTTGGCGATGCCTGTTTCTTTGTCGCCGGTGTTCCTGCCAAATTTGTCGACTTTGCCGGACAGGCCCGCACCCAGATTGGCACCTCGCTGAACCTCATCGACGATAACCGCTTTGATTTCTGCTGGATCGTTGATTTCCCGATGTTCGAATATAATGAAGACGAAAAGAAAATCGACTTCTCGCACAATCCTTTCTCCATGCCACAAGGCGGGATGGAAGCACTGGAAAATCAGGATCCGCTTACCATTAACGCCTGGCAATATGATATTGTCTGCAACGGCATAGAACTGTCATCAGGAGCGATTAGAAACCACCGCCCCGACATCATGGAAAAGGCTTTCGAAATTGCAGGCTATGACAAGGAAATACTGGAAGAAGAGTTTGGCGGCATGTACCGCGCCTTCCAGTATGGCGCACCACCCCATGGTGGCATTGCTCCCGGCATCGACCGTATCGTCATGCTGTTATGCGGTGAACAGAACCTGCGTGAAGTAGTACTGTTCCCGATGAACCAGCAGGCCGAAGATTTGCTGATGGGCGCACCGGCTGAAGTATCAGCAAGGCAACTGCGCGAATTGCACATCAGACTGAACCTGCCAAAAGAATAGTCATAACCCACATTCTGTATCATTCCGGCCTGTGCTGGAGTGATACAGATGCTTTGGGCTGCCCGGTAACACATATCCCTATACATTTCCCCGGAAACCCCCTATGAAACATCGCATCTGTAAACGCCGGGATGTGATACCCGGTATGGGCAACCGGAGTGACGGTAATTGCCTGATTTTCTGAAAGAACAAGAATGACTGATTTTGAACACGTCTCTGACGCGTTCGCTGGAGCTTTGCAGGCCCGTGAATATAATGAACTGACACCGGTGCAGATATCTGTACTTGACCCTGAATTACAACAATCCGACCTTCTGGTTTCAGCCCAGACCGGCTCTGGAAAAACCGTGGCCTTTGGCATGGCGCTGGGGCCGACTATCCTGAATAAGGATAACCGCTTTGATCATGGTGGCAAACCTGCCGCCCTGATTATCGCCCCGACCCGTGAGCTTGCCTTGCAGGTCAAACGCGAGCTTGAATGGCTGTATAAAAACACCGGGGCCAGATTTGCATCCTGTGTTGGCGGCATGGATATGCGGGCCGAACGGCGCTCACTGTCTGGCGGTGCAAATATTGTTGTCGGTACACCGGGCAGATTGCGCGATCATATAGAGCGCAACTCGCTTGATATGTCACAGATGAAAGCAATTGTGCTGGATGAAGCCGATGAAATGCTGGATATGGGGTTCCGGGATGATCTTGAATTCATCCTTGATGCCGCCCCGGCTGAGCGCCGCACCTTGATGTTTTCTGCAACTGTCCCTGACAGTATAACCCGCCTGACCAAACGTTATCAAAAAGATGCAATTCGTTTGACCACCATTTCTGATCGCAAACAGCATCTGGACATCGAATATCGTGCCTTTGGCATTGTTGCCAAGGACCGCGAAAACGCCATTATCAATATTTTGCGGTTCTATGAAGCCAGGAACGCCATTGTGTTCTGTAATACCAGGGCATCGGTCAACCATCTGACTGCCCGTTTGTCCAACCGTGGATTTTCAGTGGTGGCACTATCAGGTGAGTTGAGCCAGAATGAGCGCACCCATGCCCTGCAGGCAATGCGCGATGGCCGCGCTCGTGTTTGTATTGCAACGGATGTGGCTGCCCGTGGCATTGACTTGCCGAATCTTGAGCTGGTTATTCATGCCGAATTGCCCAAAAATGCTGAAGGGGTTCTGCATCGCTCAGGCCGCACTGGCCGGGCAGGGCGCAAGGGTGTCAGCGCCCTGATAGTTTCCCACAATGCCCGCCAGCGCACCGAACGTCTGCTGAAATCAGCAAAGATCAAGGCTGAATGGGCATCGCCCCCAACTGTGGAAGAAGTGCTGGCCCGCGATAATCAGCGGATTATGGAAGATCAGTCCTTTGCCGATCCTGTCAGTGACAAGGAAGCCGAATTTGCCCGCCTGTTACTCGACAAACATGGCGCCGACAAGGTGGCTGCTGCCTTTGTGCGGCTTTACCGTTCAGGTCAATCAGCCCCGGAAGAACTGCTGAATGTGCCGCCACCATCAGAAAAACGCAAACAGGGCAAACGTGCCGATTTTGAAGGCGGCGTCTGGTTCTCCCTGTCAATCGGTCGCAAGCATAATGCCGAACCGCGCTGGCTGTTGCCAATGCTGTGCCGCAATGGTGAACTGGTAAAATCAGATATTGGCGCCATCAAGATTGATCAAAATGAATCCTATGTGGAACTGGCCCCTGGATGTGTTGATCATTTCATTGCCACTATCGGCCCTGATAGCAGGATTGAAAAAAACGTGGTGATAACCCGGCTGGATCGCAAGCCCAATGTTTCGCGTTTCTCAAGCGACCGCAATGATCGCCGTGACCGCAAGCCACGCCGCGATCGCAGACCGTCATATGACAAACCCCGCCGCGATGACCGGCGCGCAAAATCCAGTGACGACAAGCCCGGTGATGGGGACTGGACCAGCAAACCAGACAGGCAAAAACCACCAAGAGACAAAAAGCGCTCCCGTCCTGATGCCGGTAAACCACAAAGAAGCCGCAAGTCCAAATCAGCCACCCCGGCAGGGACTGCACCGGCAAAGAGCAAACTCAGCCCGGCCCAGAAAAAGCGCAAGAAACTGCGCAAACAAATGCGCAAGCAGGGTCGTGCCTGATTGAATGCAGGATTAAGGAATTGCAAGGCGTTCCAGGAAACAGCAAAACAATGGCTTTGACTGTTGGCTTTTCATATTCTTTCAAAAGAAGCCTAAGCTGTCTTGCCTACTCATTGGCGCTGATCGATACTCCCAGCATCTTTACCGCAGTTGCCGGGGCGATTATCAATCCCATCAGTACAGTTGCCGAAACCGGCTGTTCCGGCTTTGCCTGAAAGGTCAGGTTTTTCGGATCGAGCAGAAATTGCCTGACTGCATTTACTGTCTGTTGTTGCAGTTCAGGCACCGGCAAATCGCTTAATGCCTGTTTCAGATTTTTCACTGCAGAATCAATATAGGCATCAAGGCTCATACCTTCCTTCTCGGCAAGATAGGGCAACGCCTTGCGTATAAGTGAATTGTCAGCAATCCGCAGTTTCAGCCCGGAAAGCTTCATTCCCATCATGTATGACATCATTCCGGCCATATTTTCCTTGTCACCATCTTGCATCTGTCTCATCTTCTCAATCAGCGCAACAGGAATATCCTGCCCGGCAAATACCAGTTCAATCTGGCCCATTTTCTGCCCGCTGAGAGTAAGCGCCGAGCCAACAGCCAGATTGCCGTTTTTCTCTTCAAGCGCAAAATTGCCGTTAAACCCGATATCAAGTATCTGATATTGCAGATCTTGCAGGATTGTGGCGGTAATCCGGTCGGAAATGGCTTTTACCGGTATGGCCAGACTGCCCAGTGACATGTTCCAGCGCCCATATCCACTATCCCTGTCACCTTTCCATTTGACTTTGATGTTTTTGGCCTCAAAACCCTTCCCGTCAAATTTCAGCTTTATGACCGGAATATTGCCGGTCTCATAAACTGCAGTTCCAGCCAGCAGGTTGGGCTTGCCGGTTACAAGGTTTTCGGCTGCAATAAAATATACATTACGGGCCGTGGAAGTCGGGACACTTAAATGTACAGGACCGGTATCGGGGTTGTTGAGGTCAATAACTGCACCGTTCCATTCTGCCTGGCTGATCACATAGGTGCCGCTGCGCCTTTTCGAGACGCCATTAAATCTTATGGTGTCAACTGATATTGTTACCCGGTTATTGCCATGCCCTGTGCGCGACAGCAAACCGGACAAAATGATATTGCCACTATCATCAAGTTTCAGGCTTTCATATGTAGGGCGCACTCCACCTGATTGTTCAGCCATATTATCAAGCATTTGCCTGATAATTTCCGGCTCACTTTCAGCATGGGCAGAAATGCTGGCAATCAAAAGGATAAAGCTGAATGAGATTGCGCGGGCAAGAGGTTTGATCATTGGTGGTAGCCTGTCGGGTTGAAAATGAACAACAGCTGTCAGACTAGCACATCAAACAGGGCAAATTTAAGAAATGCCGCCCATCATTGCGCATATAAGGCAAGATAATATGCTTTACGGTATTATCTGGTAATAGCTATATTTTTAACCCGTCCATCAACTTTGGCAGTTATGATCTTGCCAACAGGTTTGGTTTTCAGGTCCATCCTGAATACCCGGCCATCCTTGCCACGCCTGAAGCTGGTAGTGCTGACAACCCGTGATCGGGGTGCAGCAGCGCTGGCAGTTGGTTTGCTTGCGGCACTTGTTGCTTTGCGAGCCATTGGCTTTTCTCCTGCAAAATTAGATACTGGGACTATTAAACCAGCAACTGGTGAACAATTTATTTCGAAAATATTTACAAAACAGTATGTTTGTTTGAAAAAAGTTGACCCCATTTGACATGTGTCAAAGATTCTGGAGTCTTACCTGTCTAAAAGCATACTTGTCTGTCAGCGGTCTTTAGGCGACAAGCTTAAAAGACCGAAACTAAATAATCAGCAGCTAGACTGTTGTTTATATTAAGGCCGCGTTTCAGGTATGCCCTTTTCCCTCCTATCCCTGTAACGCGGCCCTTTTTTCGCTAAAATTACTTAGATCATTTGTACTCCAACGGCAGTCTTTTGTTTTACATTGTGTCAATCGATATGTGAATGTTACGGAGTTTGGCTTTACACTGGCGCCTGTCGCGTTAGAATGGATTCAAGCATTCACTTGCAGGCATGAGGCAGGTTTTGCAAAGCAAGACCGTTCATTTCTGCAAAGTGAATTCAACTTAACGCGACAGGTGCTATGTCAAAATCTTCTGATAATACCCGCAACAAAATCCTTGTAGCCACCTGGCATCTGATGGAAGAAAATCAGGGGCAGGGGGTGCGCATGAGCGACATTGCCAAACGCGCCGGTGTGTCGCGTCAAGCCGTTTATCTGCATTTTGCCAACCGCACTGACCTGATTATTGCCACCATTGCTTATGTTGATCAGCAAAAGGGGCTGGGTGAACGCATGGCCAGCTTCAATGCTGCTTCTGACGGGTTGCATCTGCTGGATCAACTGGTGGAAGTGTGGGGCGACTACATGCCGGAAATTGCCGGCATATCACGGGCAATGCTAAGTACCCGTAATTCAGATGCCGATATGGCCGCTGCCTGGAATAAAACCATGGGATGCCTTAAAGCTGCCTGCCGAAAAGTAATAACCGCCCTTGAAAGCGATGGCCTGCTGGCCAAAAACTGGACAACTGAAACCGCCGTTGATCTGTCCGCCACATTGCTGTCATTCCAGAACTGGGAGCAACTGACCAGCGAATATGGCTGGTCAGGCGAGCACTACAAAACCACCATAAAAACAGTATTGATCCGGGCATTAACAGTGAACTGACCAAGCCCCGCACTCATTCCCCTTCTCCCCTTGTGGGAGAAGGTGCGCGCGTAGCGGGCGGATGAGGGGGCGGGCTGCAAGCCCGTACATGTTAAAGCTGCCGCTTTCCCCCTCATCCGCCAAACCCGCCTGAAGCGGCTTTGCCACCTTCTCCCACACGGGGGAGAAGGGTAGTTGAGTGCAGCGGTAAAATACCAGCGTTTTTGCCTGCCTCACCTGCGGCAGTGCTTGGAGTTTGGTGATAATATCGGCTGGTACTCTTTGCGGGATGGTTTTTAACCCCTTCCAGCTAGGGGTGATTTTAATCCGCTTCCAGCAAATACACTTATTTCAGTTTTCTTTTATTTCTCTTATCAGCAGTCAAAGATTGTTTGATGTCTTTCAAAACAACTGTGAGGTTATCGTTGGATTTTATCAAGGCTTCAGAAACATTTCTAAGTGCTGAATTTTGCGTTTTCCTCAACGTGGCAATTTCTGTTCTAAGTTCTTGCACCACCTCTCGTGTCGCCTCCTTTCTATGGGGTTCTTTCCATAGTTCAGAATACGCTGGTACAATGACAGCAACCAATAATGCAGCAAAAGCAAGCAATATCATACGTTTGGTTGCACGATCATTACTTGCAGCGGCATGGTCAAACTGAACAAGGAAGTCTGAAGCAGATTCTTGAATATTCGCAGCAATTTTCGCACCATCAATTGTAAGAGCTTCCATTTTGTCAAAACGTTCTTCGATATTAGCAAGGCGCCTATTCGTTTCTAGAATTGGGTTTGGTGGAATTCTTATTTCTGGGGTCGTAAAGTTCTCTTTTGGAATTTTTGGATTCGAGTTTGAATATGTATTGACCATTGATCTTTGAATATCTTTTATCCGTCGCGCATTCTCCTCAATTGCTCTTTGAGCTTTACTACCCTGATTCAAAATCTTTAACTGATCCTGATAGGCGCTGCTTATTCTACCAAGACGGCGCATTGTTTCAGTTTGTTTTTCTACTTTTGCTAAGACACCAGAAAGCGGTGAAGAAACTTTCGATATCTTTGCCATCTTTTTTGTAAGGTCAGACTGCGTCAAACCTAATTTCGAAATATCAACCATAACCATTTTCCTTGTTCAACCCTAGACGGTATGGGTTTTATACCAATTCTGGAACTTTGCTGTGCAAGGCGGCAAGCTGTGAGTGCCATCAGGAAACATTCTGAAAGGGGTTAAAAAACCCCTTCCAGCAATCTGCTTCCAGCAACCTGCTTCCAGCAACCGGCATCCTGTCTTCCAGCTCTCGCCTTCCAACAAAACCCGCCAGGTATCAACTACACCCGGAAGTACTTCCGCAAGTATCGCACTTCAAACAAGTACCGTTCCTTACCATGGTGAAGTTGCCGCATTCAGAGCAGTTTTCGCCTTCATAGCCTTTCATTCTGGCTTCGATGCGCTGTTCGGCCCTGGTCAGGCCTGCCGGGCGATCAAGGGCCGGGGCAGGGTCCTCGGCAAGGGCTACGGCGCCTTCGGTAATCAGGGCTTCTGTGACCCCGGATTGCAGTTCGGCCACCGGATTGGTTGCACCTGCTGCCTGGCCGGGCATCATTACCACGTTGGATGGAACCTTGTGGCGCAGATAGCCCTGTGACAGATAGGCGGTTGCCGGAACGGGGGTCGGGGCAGGGTTGTCTGATCCCTCGCGGCTGCCTTCGCTCACACCCTTGCCGAGCGCATCAAAGGCGATTTCTGCCGGTGATACATGGGCCAGATCATCACGATCTAGATATGATACAGCCAGTTCACGGAATACATAATCCAGAATGGATGTGGCAGTCTTGATGGTGTCATTTCCCTGGACCATGCCAGCCGGTTCAAACCGGGTGAAGGTGAAGGCTTCCACATATTCTTCCAGCGGCACGCCATATTGCAGACCAAGCGAGATCGCAATGGCGAAATTGTTCATCATGGCACGGAAAGCTGCACCTTCCTTGTGCATGTCGATGAATATTTCACCTAACTGGCCATCATCATATTCACCGGTGCGCAAATACACCTTGTGATTGCCCACCACTGCCTTTTGCGTATAGCCCTTGCGCCGCTGTGGCAGTTTGGTGCGGTGCGAACGCGATACTTCAACGATGCGCTCAACCACCTTTTCAACCCGCTGATTGGCAGGCTGGGTTGCAGCCAGTTCCTCAACCACCTCATCAACATCCTCATCATCTTCAATCAGGCTTGCTGACAAAGGCTGTGAAAGTTTGGAGCCATCACGGTAAAGCGCATTGGCTTTAAGCCCGAGCCTCCATGACAGTTCATAGGCTTCAAGGCATTCTTCAACCGAGGCATCATTGGGCATGTTGACTGTCTTGGAAATTGCCCCGGAAATAAACGGCTGGGCTGCTGCCATCATCTTGATATGACTGTCAACACTCAAATAGCGCTTGCCGATCCGGCCACATGGATTGGCGCAGTCAAATACTGACAGATGTTCTGGAGCCAGATGCGGTGCACCTTCCAGGGTCATGGCGCCGCAAACATAGGTATTGGCAGCCTCGATGCTTTCGCGATCAAAGCCGATGGCACCAAGCAGGTTGAAGCTTAAATCATCAAGCTGCTCATCATTCAAGCCAAGCACGTTTTTGCAGAAATCTTCGCCAAGAGTATATTTGTTGAACACAAACTTGATGTCAAAAGCTGTGGCCAGCCCCTGTTCAATGGCATTCAACTCGCGGCTGGTAAAGCCTTTTTCCTTCAGCAATTCCAGATTGACACCGGGAGCACCAGACAGCGAATTGTGGCCAACAGCATAGCCGACAATATCTTCAATCTGTTCTGCACTATAGCCCAGAACCCTGAGAGCTTCGGGAACACCGCGATTGATAATCTTGAAATATCCGCCACCGGCCAGCTTTTTGAACTTCACCAGGGCAAAATCAGGCTCAATACCGGTGGTGTCGCAATCCATCACCAGGCCGATAGTGCCAGTGGGGGCGATAACCGAAACTTGCGCATTGCGCAGCCCGTGTTTTTCCGAAAGGGCTACCGCCTTGTCCCACGCAGCACATGCACGTTCAACCAGGGACTTATCGGGAGTATTGCCATGGTCCAGTGCAACCGGGTTGATTGCCAGTTGTTCATAACCGCCAGGCTCGCTATGGGCGGCGCGCCGGTGATTGCGCAATACCCGCAAGGCATCTTCACGGTTTTTGTCAAATTCCGGGAACGGCCCCAGCTCTTTTGCCATTTCAGCCGATGTGGCATAGGAAACCCCGGTCATTATGGCAGTTATCGAACCACATATGGCGCGGCCTTCATCTGAATCATATGACAGACCGGAACTCATCAGCAATCCTCCAATATTGGCATAGCCAAGTCCGAGCGTGCGGAAATCATAAGAGCGCCGGGCAATCTGCTTTGATGGGAACTGCGCCATCATAACCGAAATTTCCAGCACGATGGTCCACAGGCGAACAGCATGTTCAAAATCATCCGCCTTGAACTTCCCGGTTGCCGTATCATGGAACTGCAACAGGTTCAGCGATGCCAGATTACAGGCTGTATCATCAAGGAACATATATTCCGAGCACGGGTTGGAAGCGCGAATTTCGCCCGATGACTTGCAGGTGTGCCAGTCATTGATTGTGGTGTGGAACTGAATTCCCGGATCAGCGCAGGCCCATGCGGCATTTCCCACCTTGTCCCACAATTCCTTGGCATCAACAGTCTTGGCAATACCGGGTGCACTGCGCCATGTCAGATCCCATGAGGAACCATTTTCAACTGCCCGCATGAAATCATCAGTAACGCGAATCGAGTTGTTGGAATTTTGCCCTGATACGGTGCGATAGGCTTCGCCATCCCAGTCAGTATCATACTCGTCAAATTCGATATCCTTGAAACCCTGTTTGGCAAACTGGATCACCCGGCGTATCAGATTGTCCGGGACCATAAGTTTGCGGGCATCTTTAATGGTGCGTTTTAAAGCCGGGTTCTTGGCAGGCTCAAAACAGTCATCGCCATCACCTTCGCAATTGACGCATGATTTCATTACCAGTTTCAGCTGTTCGCGAACAATCTTCGAGCCGGTAACAAGTGCTGCAACCTTTTGTTCTTCCTTGACCTTCCAGTCTATATAAGCCTCAATATCAGGGTGATCGATATCAACAACCACCATTTTTGCAGCCCGGCGGGTGGTGCCGCCCGATTTGATTGCCCCGGCAGCGCGATCACCGATTTTCAAAAACGACATCAGGCCTGAAGATTTGCCACCACCTGAAAGCGGTTCATTCTCACCGCGAATATAGGAAAAGTTGGAGCCGGTGCCTGAACCATATTTGAACAATCTGGCTTCGCGCACCCACAAATCCATGATGCCGTTTTCATTTACCAGATCATCTTCGATCGACTGGATGAAACAGGCATGTGGCTGGGGATGTTCGTAAGAGGTTTTGGATTTGGTCAGCCGACCGCTAAACGGATCAACATAATAATGACCCTGACTTGGCCCATCTATGCCATAAGCCCAGTGAAGGCCGGTATTAAACCATTGTGGAGAGTTGGGAGCACATTTCTGGGTGGCCAGCATGTAGCAAAGCTCATCATAAAAGGCGCGCGCATCTTCCTCATCATTGAAATAGCCACCCTTCCAGCCCCAATAGGTCCAGGTGCCGGCAAGGCGTGAAAATACCTGTTTGGCCGACATTTCAGGACCGTACCGGTCAGCTTCATCCATTTTGGCAAGCGCGTCCTTGTCTTCTTGTGAGCGCCACAACCATGAAGGAACCGAGTTTTCTTCAATTTTTTTAAGGGCAGCTGGAACCCCAGCCTTGCGGAAATATTTCTGCGCCAGAATATCACTGGCAACCTGTGAAAATTCAGATGGAACCTCAATATTTTCCAGCCGGAAAACAATGGAACCATCCGGGTTCCTGATCTCACTGGTTGTATTGCGGAATTCGACTGTATCAAATGGGCCTTTGCCCTGTTTCGTGTAGCGGCGCTCTATGCGCATGGCATTTCCTCGTTTAATTTACCTGTATTGCGGGCCTGTCATTGCAATCCCCGCACATTTCCTGAACCTCAAGGCACCTTTTTGGCACCCAACCCACTCATCTGACCCGCTTTTTAAACGTGCCCCCAAAAATTACTGACGCGATCTTGAAAAAGAGACGCTGACCCACCTGCCGGCAAAACTGATTTTCTGCCAGCCTACTCAATGAAATAATTATGATTTAGCTTGAGTACTGCTGCTGTATCTCTACAGGCATTGCCCCTCGCCATGAAGACAGCAATAAATCTTTATGCGGCTTGCGTCAACAATTAGTGTGTTAACGAAAGATTAACACAAGATGTTGTGTCTGGATGTGGATAGTCTGTGGATATGTTTATTAATGCTGCGATTCGCTGGCTCGTCATAATGTTTTCAGCCAATTGTTGACATGAAATTTTAGCCTTTGTGGTTTCCGGTTCTGTTTCATAGTGAATTGTCAAGCACCTGAAAATTTTTTTTTGACCTGTTGAATTAGCAAAAAACCTCACTCATTAGTGGTGTTTCAGAGTGGAAAAACTACCATGGGTAGGTATGGGTGATAATTGTTGATCGAATCGTGAATGGACGCGATGGCACTGATGGTGCAGATTGGTCGCAAATAACCAGACTGGAGGGAAACAATGAACGAAAGCAAAACAACCGGCAGTTGTCTGTGCGCAGCTGTAACCTATGAAATAACCGGAGACCCGATGTTTACCGGCCATTGCTGCTGCATCGACTGTCAAAAGGCATCCGGTGCTGATCACATCACCCTAACGTTTTACACTGATGATCAGTTGAAAATTTCCGGTGAAATTGCTGAATATGGTGTGGTTGCAGATAGTGGTAACACCAATTATCGCCAGTTCTGCCCGAAATGCGGTTCAAGATTGTTCAGCCGCAACTCGGCCCGTGAGGGAGTGCGCGGTGTACATGCCGGAACCATGGACAATCCGAAAAACATTAAACCGTCAAGGGTTCTCTATACAAAGGACCAGCGCCCATGGGATCATTTCGACAAGGACCTGCCATGTTTTGAGCAAATGCCGCCACCTCCACCGCCCAAAGAATCATGATACTATAATTGCCGGTAACAGTTTGAATGGGTAAGGCAAATGCAAAAATGGTTGAGCATCTTCATATTGCCGGTGCTGTTTGTGCCTGCAGCAAATGCTGTGCAATTGCCAAATATCAGTTGCCGCCAATATGAGGAAAACATCAATCATCTGTACCGGATAATTCCCAAACAACTGACACCGGAACAAAAATGTGCTGTCATTCCTGATAAATGCGGGCAAAGCTGGTTGTTGTTCAACCCGGATGGAATGGAGATTTATTATTATAAATCAAGGTGCTATATGGAGCTGGCAATCAAGACCGGAAATCGCAAAATGTGCAATCAGGTAAAACAGCGCCGCTCGATTTTTCTGGATGGATCATATTTTTCCCTCAAATCCTGCCTCAGCGAAATTCAGCGTTCGAAAAACTGACAGACTTGCATTTATGAATGAGGTATCAAATGAGCAACAAACATAGCGGCCACTGCACTTGCGGCTCGGTTAAATATCACCTGACCAGCGATCCGATTTTTGTCCATTGCTGTCATTGCAGCTGGTGCCAGCGCGAAACCGGAACCGCCTTTGCGCTAAATGCGCTGATTGAAACTGATCGGGTGATAGTCGAATCCGGCACGCTTGAAGCTGTGGAAATCCCTGTCAACTCAGGCAAAAGCCAGAAAATATATCGCTGCCAGCAATGCAAAATCGCCATTTGGAGCCACTATGCCACCCCGGTTGGTGACAAGGTAAGTTTTGTCAGAATTGGCACTCTTGATAATCCTGAACGAATAAGACCGGATATCCATATTTTCACTTCAACCAAACAGCCATGGCTTGAATTATCCGGTAATGTCCCGGTCATGCCGGAATTCTACGACCCCAAACAGCATTGGCCAGCCGACAGTCTTGCCCGCTATAAAAAGCTGATGGGTTAGGGCGCAGTCTGCTTCAATGTAACCATGACATGCTCTGTTGATTTTTACCCGCATTTATAAATGCAACGGTGCCTGAAACTTCTGGACCTGACTTGCTAATAACCTTATAGTCGCCCCAGATTCTAATGAGGCATGAGTGATATGTGGAATTTCATCAAACAGTTGTTTATCTGGTGGGATGGTCAGACAATGGGCGGGCGTTTTTTCACCTGGCGCCATGGCGAGTTTGTCGGCGAAGATGAGGCTGGCAACAAATATTACAAAAATGCCGACAGCTCCAAAAGATGGGTTGTCTATAATGGCTATGCCGAAGCCTCAGCCGTACCGCCGGGCTGGCATGGCTGGATGCACCACCGGGTTGACACTCCCCCATCTGAAGAAAATTATACAGCTCATGTCTGGGAAGCTCCGCACAAACCCAATATGACCGGTACTAGCGGTGCCTATCACCCACCTGGATCAATTCTCAATCCCGATCCAAAAGCTGCCACAAAGCCGGACTACGAAGCCTGGACACCTTGAAGCAGCGCTCAATGGTCCCTCTTGCACCTTGAACCTGGTGGCTTTATCAGTTTTAAGGGCAGGGCGGTGATGATTCTTCAGATCGCTTGCGGATAAAACAGCGTGGATAGAGGGCTGATTGATGAATAACAACATGGTTGAAACCGCCGTTGGCGCGCTGGTGATACTGATTGCCGCCGGTTTTTTCGCCTTTGTCTACAACACGACCGATGTTGGGCAGGGGGCAGGCGGTTACAAGGTGATTGCCGAATTTGAAAATGTTGAAGGCATCTCTGTCGGCTCTGACATAAGAATGGCCGGCATCAAGGTCGGTTCGGTGGTTGATCAAAAGCTTGATCCGAAATCCTATCAGGCAATTATCACCATGTCGGTTGCCGATTTTGTCAAGCTGCCCGACGACACCACAGCCAAGGTTACCTCAGAAGGCCTGCTTGGATCAAAATTCATAACTCTGGAAATAGGCGGCAGCGAAACCATGATCAAGGATGGCGACAAGCTGTCCTATACCCAAAGCGCCCTTGATATCTGGTCGCTGATCAACGAATTCATGTTTTCCAACAAAAACAAATGACCCGACTTGACAATAATCAGAGCTGGACATCTGACAGCTACGACACTCATGCCCGCTTTGTCTCCAGACTGGCAGGCGAGGTCGTAGAATGGCTTGATATCAAACCGGGCGAGAAACTGCTTGATCTGGCCTGCGGTGACGGTGATCTGACGGTAGAACTGGCAAAGGCCGGGGCTGATGTGATCGGTATCGATTCCAGCAGTGAATTGCTGGCTGCTGCCCGGCAAAAGGGTGTCGATGCAAGGCTGATGGATGGTCAGGCAATTGATTTTGAAAATCAGTTTGATGCAGTGTTTTCCAACGCCGCCCTGCACTGGATGCTCGATCAGGACAGTGTGCTAAACGGTGTTCACAAGGCCCTCAAACCGCAGGGACGCTTTGTTGCCGAATTTGGCGGACATGGCAATGTGGCGGCAATCGTTACCGCCATGCGCGCTGTTGCCATTCATCGCGGCGGTGATGTATCGCTGGCTAACCCGTGGTTTTTCCCATCCCCTCCAGTATATCGCCAAATGCTGGAGGAGCACGGATTTACAGTCAAGCGTATCGGCCTGTTCCCGCGCCCGACCGCGCTTGCAACCGGTATGGCACAATGGCTGAAACTGTTTCGCCAGCCATTCTTTGAACAATTTGGTGACCAGATGGATGATGCGCTCAGTGAAGTTGAAGAATTGCTGCGCCCGGCCTTGTGTGATGCACGATCAGCTTGGACCGCAGATTATGTCAGATTACGTTTTGAGGCAGTAAAATCATGAAAAAAACCGGGGTAATCATACTGGCTCTGTTATTGTCCGCTGCCTCGGCCATTGCCGGGCCTCAACAAAATCCGATTGCCATCTTTGCCGGTCTGGACAAGATTACCGGTTCCATCACCACCTTTGAAATCAACATCAACCAGACCAAGCGTTTCGGTTCGCTCAATGTCACCCCGCGCATCTGCAACACCAGACCGGTTACCGAAAAACCCAAAACCACAGCCTTTGTCGAAGTTGATGAAAATCAGCTTGATGGCAGTCTGAAACGTATCTTTACCGGCTGGATGCTGGCCGAAAGCCCCGGCCTTAATGCGGTCGAACACCCGGTTTTTGACGTGTGGCTGACCGGTTGCCGCAACCCCAATGCTCCAAAGGATGATTTTGAGGCACCGCCTGAAGAAACTCAGGCAACCACACCTCCACCGGCAAATTAACCGGACCGGTCAGCTTCGCGCCAGATCACATACATGCCCGAGATTACAATAATCACAATCCCCAGCCATTTCAGCAAATCGGGAAAATTGCCAAATACCACCAGCCCCAGCAGGCTGGCAGCCACAATCTCCAGATAGTGGAAAGGTGCCAGCAATGAAGCTGGGGCATGTTTGAAAGCAAAAACGATCAGCAAATGCGCTACCGTGCCGATCACCCCGACCATGAACAGCAATCCCCATTCAACCCCAACCGGCCACACCAGCGTCAATAATGGCACAGAGCCCATACTGGCTGTGCCAAGCAGCAGCGCCAAAAACACAAAGGCTGACCAGCCGGCGGTGAACTGCATGGTCAGGGGGTGTTCATCTTTTGCCAGTTTGCTGGTCAAAATCAGATAAATGGAAAAAAACAGGGCGGTTGCCAGTGGTAACAGGGATGCAGGGCCAAACAGCTGAAAACTGGGCCGGATAATGATCATGGCCCCGATCAGCCCGGAAATAACCGCCCCTGCACGACGCAATCCCACCTTTTCATGCAGGAATATCGCTGAAAGGATTGTCAAAATCAGCGGTTCAACAAAGAAAATTGCAATCGCATCTGCCAGCGGCATCCATTTGAGCGAGGTGAAAAAGCAGGTAACAGCCAAGGCAACCAGAATTCCGCGCACAATCCCGATTGGCGGATTGCGCGACCACAAGCCCTTTGTGCCCAAAACATGGATAACAACCGGTCCTAAAAACAGGGCCTGCAACCCAAACCGGAACATTGAGACCTGCGCGCCGCTAATGTGCCCGGATACAACCTTGGCAATCATATCCATACATGGAGCCAGAAACATGGCAGCAATCATCATTGCCAGCCCGGTATTGCGGGCATTTTCAGCTTTTCGGAAAGCGACAAGTTTTGACCAGGCAAGGGGCATATGATCGCCTTACGCGTAAATGCTGCTTGCTGCAACAATCATTATGTGCAGTTTTTCAGTAATATGGGGCAGATAACCGGTTTGCGTCGACACACCGCAGACAGTTTTTTTGACAAACCCTTGTCATTTGTCAACTAATTAAACTATACCTTTTGCGGGCATTACCCTGCGCTGGCAACCATTTCAAGGTTGCCAGTGTGACGCCCATACCTGCTTGTCGCAAACCAGAATATAAAAATCTTTGGCTTGAAAATCCGCATCACACGATTTTTTCAAAGCAACATGGGAGAAAGTTTTAAGTAATGACCACTTTATTTGCAAAGAATATCAAACGTCTTATTCCTGTTATTGCAGCCCTTGGCATGACTGCTGGCGTTGCAGGTGCTGCCGAACCGATTAAGATCGGCACCTTTCTGGCTGTCACTGGCCCGGCCTCTTTCCTTGGTGACCCGGAACTGAAAACCCTGCAATTATATGTAGACAAGATCAATTCTGATGGCGGCGTTCTGGGTCGTAAGCTCGAACTGGTACATTATGATGCCCAGCACAAGGCCAAAAGTGCTATCACATTCGTCAAGCGCCTGATCAATCAGGACAAGGTTGACATAATCATTGGCGGATCGACAACCGGCACTACCATGGCCGTGATCAAACTGGTCGAAAGGGCTGAAATTCCCTTTATTTCCTTTGGTGGAGCAGGGGTGATTACCGACCCGCTGAAAAAATGGGTGTTCAAAACCCCTCATACCGACAAGCTGGCTGTACAGAAAATTTACAGCGACATGAAAAAGCGCGGTCTGACCAAGGTCGGCGTAATATCCGGTGCTGGCGGTTTTGACAAATCCTGCCGCAAGAATGCCCAGACACTTGCCGGGACAATGGGCATGACCATTGTTGCCGATGAATCCTATGGCAAGGGTGACACCGATGTTACCCCGCAGCTTACCAAGATCAAGAATGCAAAAGGCATTCAGGCCATGCTGTTTTGTGGCTTTGGCGCATCATCTTCAATCGTTGCCAAGAACTTCAAACAGCTGGGCATGAAGATTGCTCATTATCATTCACATGGTTCTGCTTCTGCCAAGTTCATCAAGGGATCTGACGGTGCTGCGGAAGGTGTGCGCCTTCCTGCTGCTGCCTTGCTGGTTGCCGAACAGCTTGATGATTCAAATCCGCAAAAAGCAGCTACAATGGCCTATCGCAAGGCATATATGGCCAAATATAACGAGCCTATCTCAACCTTTGGCGGCCATGCCTATGATGGTTTGATGATCGCTGTTAATGCCATTAAACGGGCAGGTTCCACCGATAAGGCCAAGGTTCGCGATGAAATTGAAAAAACCAGCAACTTCATTGGTGTCGATGGAATTTTCACCATGTCGGCAACCGACCATCTCGGGCTTGATGAAAAATCATTCGTAATGGTCGAAGTCAAAAACGGTACCTGGAAACTGCTGAAATAAGCCAGACCATCCAACCCGCATCAGGTAACTTTCTTGGTGCGGGTTCATGTCTGCATTAACGCATTATTTTTGAAAGCGATACGCTGTGTCCGCCCAGTTTCTGCAGTTCCTGTTTTCCGGCATAACGGTCGGCGCAATCTATGCGCTGGTCGGTGTCGGATTTTCAGTTATTTATAATTCTTCCAATGTAATCAATTTTGCCCAGGGTGAATTTGTGATGATTGGCGGCATGGCAACGGTGTTTCTGTCAGCCGCCGGGGTTCCCCTGCCGCTGGCGATAATACTGGCAGTGCTGGCCGCTGTGATTATCGGCTATCTGGTCGAAAAACTGGCCATTGAACCGGCAAAAGGTTCATCCGTTGTCAATCTGATTATTATCACCATTGGTGTGTCAATCTTCCTGCGCGGACTGGCGCAAGTGGTATTTGACCGCAATTTTCATTCCCTCAAGGCATTTTCCGGTACTGAACCCATCCAGATCGCGGGTGCATCAATCACTACCCAAAGCCTGTGGGTAATTGGCGGGCTGGTTATCGCCACTCTGGTTCTTGGCTGGTTTTTCAACCGTACACTGACCGGCAAGGCCATGCTTGCAACCTCCTATAACAAGGACGCCGCCAAACTGGTTGGTATCAATACCGGGCGGATTTTACAGCTAAGCTTCATGATAGCAGCTTTTCTTGGCGCGGTATCAGGCATATTGATTGCCCCGATTGCCCTGACCTATGCCAATGTCGGGGTGATGCTGGGACTGAAAGGCTTTTGTGCTGCCATGGTAGGCGGGCTGGGCAATCCGATGGCTGCCATTGCCGGTGGTCTGCTGGTTGGTGTGGCCGAAGCACTCACCGCCGGTTACCTGTCATCGGCCTATAAGGATGCTGTTGCCTTTATCATCATCCTGCTGGTGCTGTTTTTCATGCCGAGCGGTCTGTTCGGGCGCAAGGAAGTGGACAAGGTATGAACAATTTTCTTCAGGCCCGTCGGGCCGGTCTGCTGATGCTTGCCCTGTCCATGGCTGTGCTGCCTTTGCTGATGGTCAACTCTTTTCATTATGATATTGCCATCATGATTGGCATTAACGCCATTGTTTGCGTTGGCCTTAACTTGCTGATCGGTTATGCCGGGCAGGTAAGCCTTGGCCATGCCGGTTTTTTTGCCCTTGGCGCCTATGCCTCAACCATCCTCACTGATAGCTATGGCTGGCCCTCCATCGTGGCCATGCTGGCCGGGGCGCTGCTGGTCGGGGTGCTTTCCTTCATTGTTGCCCGTCCCATACTGCGCCTTAAAGGCCATTATCTGGCCATGGGTACTTTGGGCATGGGTATCATCATCTCGATCATTCTCAATCAGGAGGTTGATCTGACCGGTGGCCCTGATGGCATGCCGGTGCCGTCTTTTGTCATTTTTGGCTGGGAACCCTATGGCAATCAGGTCTGGTACTGGATTGTCGCCATAGCGCTGTTCATATCAGTTGTGGTTGCTCTCAACATAGTTGAATCACCGATTGGCCGGGCCTTGCGCTCGCTGCACGGTTCTGAACTGGCCGCTGGCACCATGGGCGTTGATACGCTGCGCTTCAAGGTGCTGATCTTTGTCGTTTCTGCCGTCATGGCCTCACTGGCCGGCAGCCTGTTTGCCCATTATAGCGGCTTTCTGACCCCCACCGAGGGCGATTTCTTCCGCTCTATCGAATTTGTTACCATGGTGGTGCTGGGTGGCATGGCCTCAACCTTTGGGGCGGTGATAGGGGCGGCAATCCTTACTATCCTGCCGCAAATACTGGCAGCATTTCATGATTATGAAATGATGATGCACGGGCTGGTGCTGATGGGCATAATGATCTTCATGCGCAAGGGACTGGTTCCGACAATCAGCGGCTGGCTGAGGAGGAAACCATCATGAGCCTGCTGCGTATCAAGGAATTGTCGAAAAGCTTTGGCGGCGTTCATGCACTGTCAGATTTGAGCTTCAAAATCTATCCCGGCACCATCTATTCGATAATCGGCCCCAATGGCGCCGGTAAAACCACCCTGTTCAACCTGATAACCGGCCTGTATCAGCCAACCAGGGGCAAGGTCTGGATCAATGATGTAGAACTGACCGGCAAGCCATCGCATGTTCTTGCCTCACATGGCCTGTCACGCTCCTTCCAGAACCTGCAGATTTTCATGAACATGTCGGCGCTGGAAAATGTCATGGTCGGCAATCATCTGCATGTAAATACCAGATTGCTGCCAACCATCTTGCGCCTGCCATCAATCACCAGAGGTGATAAAAAATGCCGGGAATTTGCCGCTGAACTCATGCAATATGTCGGGTTGGATGATTATATAACTGCCCGGGCCGATTCCATGCCATATGGTGCCCTTAAACGTCTGGAGATCGCAAGAGCGCTGGCCACAAAGCCAAAATTGCTGTTGCTGGATGAACCCGCTGCCGGTCTTAATCCGCAGGAAACTCACGCCATAGACCGGCTGATCCGTCGCATAGCCAAAGATGGCGTCACGGTTTTGCTGATCGAACATGACATGCACCTGGTGTGGGGAGTATCTGACCGGATCATGGTAATCGACCATGGTCGCGAACTGGCGGTTGGCAATGCCGAAGAGATCCGCAACAATCCCAAAGTGGTTGAAGCCTATCTGGGCCAGCAGGCAAAGGATAGATAATGTTACTTGAAATCAAGTCCTTAAGCGCATCCTATGGCTCTATCAAGGCCCTGTTTGATGTCAATATTGAAGTAGCAGAAGGCGAACTGGTAACCCTTGTCGGGGCCAATGGTGCCGGTAAGACCACTATCATGAAAGTCATATCCGGCATTCAGCGCGCCTCTGGCGGTTCGGTTGAATTTGCTGGTAAAAACATTACCAGACTGGCCGCTGAAAAGCGGGTAAGGCTTGGCATCAGCCAGGTCCCCGAAGGTCGCCAGCTTTTCACCCCGATGTCCGTCCATGATAATCTGTGCCTTGGCGCTTTCACCCGCAACGACGCCAATACCAAATGTGATCTTGATGAAATCTACGAACAGTTTCCGATCCTGTTCGAACGCAAGGACCAGCCGGCTGGAACCCTGTCAGGCGGTGAACAGCAAATGGTAGCCATAGGCCGCGCCCTGATGGCCAGACCAAAGCTGTTACTGCTGGATGAACCAAGCATGGGCCTGTCCCCCTTGCTGGTTGATCAAACCTTCGCCACCATCAAGAAACTGGCCAAACAGGGCACCACAATCTTCCTTGTAGAACAAAACGCCTATATGGCGCTTTCCATTGCCGATCGCGGCTACGTGCTGGAAGGTGGTCACACCACCATATCTGGCACCGGCGATGAACTGATGAGTGATGAGCGGGTAAAGAATGCCTATTTGGGTGTTTGAGCTTTACTGTTCTGGCGATTGTCATTTGTAATAATAACCCTGACACTGGAAGCAAGGTGAATGGTTCGCCATGGGTCTTTGTCATTCATTAGGTCTTATGAAATATCACCATTATAAAAATCACTGATGAGCTGCACAGCTTCCTCAGCCTCGTCAGTAATATTGAACAACTTCAAATCCTGTTTGCTGATAAAGCCTTCCTCGGCCAGAAATTCGATATTGACAGCCTTGTTCCAATATTCCTTGCCCATAAGTACAATCGGCAATAACGGCACTTTTCTGGTCTGCACCAGGGTGAGAACCTCAAACAGTTCATCAAAAGTGCCAAAACCTCCGGGAAATGCCACCAGTGCCTTGGCGCGTTTGAGAAAGTGCATCTTGCGCAGGGCAAAATAGTGGAACTGAAAGCATAATTCAGGTGTAATAT
>JALXCV010000008.1 GCA_026990765.1 Hyphomicrobiales bacterium
CTTGCCATCCTTGCTGACAGATACGCTGCCCCTGCCCGTTAGGGTTCCTCGCCCGTCAATCAGTGTAACCTTGTTCTTTTTCAACAGGTGCTGCACACCTTGCGACAGGCGCCTGGAAACACCGCGGGAACGATCAACTACGGCTTTTGCATCAAAGGCAGGATTTTCAACCGACAATCCAAATTCCTTTGCCCGTTTGAACAGATCAAACACTTCAGCAGAACGAAGCAGTGCCTTGGTTGGAATACAACCCCAGTTAAGACAGATTCCACCAACATGCCTGTCTTCAACAATAGCTGTTTTAAAGCCAAGCTGGGCTGAACGAATTGCTGTAACATAACCGCCCGGCCCGGCACCAATAATCAGGACATCAAACTTGTCATCACTCATCGATTTTTTCCCGTCTTGTCTGTAATTGGAAGGTCATTGACGCCAAACATAGTCACCACCAGTTCAACCGGTGCATGAGATTCAATTATGGATAAAAAGCTGGAACGCCTGTTTCGACCACTTCGAAAAACATCTTCCCGGGCAAAAGTTAGTCCGGGAAGATATTTAGTAGTAAAAAGGTCTTTGTCGCCCGTTTCCGCTGCAAGAATTTGGTGCGGGCGATTTATGTATTTATGGTGCTGGCGTGTTGCTGGAACGGTGCCCCAGCGTAAAGAGCCGCCATATGCAAGAATTTGTTTTCGCGCATCCATTGCGCCACCTTACCTTTTCTTTTGGTACTGGCAGCACAATCAAATGTGCCTCAAGATGTAGACAGAGCCAGAATAATTCTGTCCTTTAATGCCAGTCGTTGTTTTTTCAGCGTCTCGAGCCTGATGTCACTTCGTGGTTCAATCTGCTGTTCTGAACTGTAAATCTTGTCGTTCAATTCTTCATAGTCGCGCATCAGTTTGGTAAAACCTTCATCTCTGGCCATCAAAGATGCAAGTTTACCGGCATATGGCTCGAAATCTTCAGAAATCTGGTTGGGTGCGTGTGTCATGTGTTTACCACTCCTTGTTGTTCTGCCATTCAGATAACAAGAAAACTAAACTGTCCGCAACAACTGATTATTGAGCAAAGTCAACTTTTTCAAAATTTTACGATATTTTTCTTTTAAACCAGCATCATAGCCGGTTCTTCAATACACTCCTTAAATGCTCCCAGCATCTGCGCCCCCAATGCTCCATCCACCGCGCGGTGATCAGTTGACAGGGTAACGCTCATAATAGTTCTGATTTCCACAGAATCACCAACCACAACAGCCTGTTTTTCCCCTGCCCCGACAGCCAGAATGGTTGCCTGGGGCGGATTGATTACTGCAGAGAAATTTTTAATGCCAAACATGCCAAGGTTGGATACAGAAGTTGAGCCCCCCTGATATTCTTCCGGCATCAGTTTTCGCTCGCGGGCACGCCGGGCAAGGTCTTTCATTTCAATGGAAATCTGCGCCAGTCCCTTGGTTTCAGCTTTGCGCACAATCGGTGTTATCAGCCCGCCATCAATGGCAACCGCCACCCCGACATCTGAAAATTTGTGTTTCAGCATCCCCTGCTCACTCCATGAAGCATTGGCATCAGGGACTTTTTGCAGGGCTATCGCCATTGCCTTGATAATGAAATCATTGACCGAAATCTTCCATTGCGGCCTGCCATCCACATCCTTTGGAGCAGATGCGTTCAGCTTGCTGCGAACCGCCAGCAAACTGTCCAGTTGACAGTCAACCGACAGGTAGAAATGCGGAACAGTCTGTTTTGACTGGGTCAGGCGTTCAGCAATGATTTTACGCATGGAATCATGCGGTTCAATCTCATAAGTGCCCTCATCAAACATGGACAGAATGGTATCATCCGACATGGATGCAACCGCACTGGCAGAAGATACAGGAGCCGGGGCTGTTCTGCCCCCTTCACTTATCGCCTTTTCCACATCTCGCCTGATAATGCGATTATACGGACCGCTACCGGTAATGGCTTTCAGGTCAATATTGTTCCGGGCTGCAATTCGCCGGGCCAGCGGTGAGGCAAACAGGCGCGACCCGTTGCCAGTATCTGCAACCGCGGTCGTTTTTGCTGGGGTTTCAACTTTTTCAACAGTTTCAGCAGGTGGTGTTTCCTCTGCCACTTCCGGCTCTTTGGCCTCAACGGGCTTGTCTCCGGCAACTGATTGTCCGGCATCATAATCTGCAAGCGATGAAGCATCCTCGCCATATTCCAGCACCAGTGCAATAGTAGTATTCACTGCAACATCATCGGTTCCATCTGCAACCAGAATCTTGCCAATTGTTCCTTCATCAACCGCCTCAACCTCCATGGTTGCCTTGTCGGTTTCGATTTCTGCCAGCACATCCCCGGAACTGATCTTGTCGCCCTGCTTTACCAGCCATTTGGCCAGCTTGCCCTTTTCCATGGTTGGCGACAGGGCTGGCATTAAAATTGGTATCGGCATCAGTTGTGACCCTCGCTATACATATAAAATGGCTTTGACCGCTTCAATAACTTCATCAACATTAGGCAGGGCCAGCTTTTCCAGATTGGCTGCATAAGGCATCGGCACATCCTTGCCGGCCACCCGGCCAACCGGTGCATCCAGATAATCAAACGCATGTGTCATTATCTGCGCTGCCACTTCTGAACCGATTGAACATACCGGCCAGCCCTCTTCCACCACCACACATCGATTGGTTTTCTTCACGCTTTCCACAACACTTGGAATATCCATTGGCCTTAGGGTTCTAAGGTCAATAACCTCCACCAGCACCCCTTTTGCCGCCAGTCTTTCAGCCGCTTCCAGCGCATAACTCATACCAATGCCAAACGAGACAATGGTTGCATCAGAACCTTTACGCGCAATTTTTGCCTTGCCGATCGGAACTGTCCAGTCATCGATAACAGGTACTTCAAATTTCTTGCCATAAAGGATTTCATTTTCCAGAAACACCACCGGATTCGGGTCACGAATGGCAGATTTCAGCAATCCCTTGGCATCAGCAGCTGAATATGGCTGAACCACTTTCAGCCCTGGTATCTGGGCAAACCATGCAGCAAAATCCTGCGAATGCTGGGCACCAACCCGGGCAGCGGCCCCATTGGCACCGCGAAACACCATTGGCGCACCCATCTGCCCACCAGACATATAGCGGGTCTTGGCAGCAGAATTGATAATCTGATCCATTGCCTGCATGGCAAAATTGAAGGTCATGAACTCAACAATCGGTCTTAAACCGGCAAAGGCTGCACCAACCGCAATGCCGGTAAAGCCATGCTCTGTGATTGGAGTATCAATCACCCGTTTATCACCAAACTCATCCAGCAGACCTTGTGAAACCTTATAGGCCCCCTGATATTGCGCCACTTCCTCACCCATCAGGAATACATCTGCATCACGCCGCATTTCTTCTGCCATGGCATCGCGCAACGCCTCGCGTACCGTGATTTCCACCATCTCAGTACCTTCAGGGATTTCAGTATCGGCTGCTGCGGTAAAATCTGCTGGCCCAGGCGCATCAACAACGACCGCCGGTTCAGCTTGTATTTCATCTGGCTTTTCAATTACCGGCGATGCAGTTTCCTGCGGCTCAGCCCCAGACACTTCCTCGCCCTGTTCGCCAATGACAGCAATGACCGAATTGACCTTTACCCCTTCGGTGCCATCACCAACCAGTATTTTGGCAAGCACACCTTCATCAACAGCCTCAATTTCCATTGTTGCCTTGTCGGTTTCAATTTCGGCCAGCACATCACCAGCCTCAACCTTGTCACCTTCTTTCATCAGCCATTTTGCCAGTTTACCTTCTTCCATGGTCGGCGACAAAGCCGGCATCAAAACATTTACAGCCATGATCTATGCCTCCACCAGAATATCTGTCCACAGACTGGATGCGTCAGGTTCCGGATCAGTTTGTGAAAAATCTGATGCCGCTGATACGATTTTGCGGATTTTGGCATCAATCTCCTTAAGCGCGGCCTCATCGGCAAAACCTCTTTCGATCATTCTGGCCTTTACCATTTCAATCGGATCATGTTCCTGACGCATGCGTTTGACTTCTTCTTTTGAGCGATATTTGGCCGGGTCAGACATTGAGTGGCCACGATAGCGATAGGTCATCATTTCCAGTATCATCGGCCCCTTGCCACTTCGGCAATGCGCATAGGCTTTCTCGCCCGCCTGCCTGACTGCACGTACATCCATGCCATTAACCTGCATGCCCGCAATTCCATAGACAGAACCGCGATTGAACAATTCAGTGGATTTTGCGGTTGAGCGTTTGGCTGCGGTTCCCATGGCATAGCGATTATTCTCAATCACAAATATAACCGGCAACTTCCACAGAGCGGCCATATTGAAACTTTCATAGACCTGCCCCTGATTGGCCGCGCCATCGCCAAAGAAAGTGGCAGAAACTGCACCATTTTCCCGGTATTTATTGGCAAATGCCAGCCCGGCACCAATCGGCACCTGGGCGCCAACAATTCCATGACCGCCATAAAAATTCTTTTCTGCAGAAAACATGTGCATTGAACCGCCCTTGCCTGCCGAATAACCGCCAGAGCGCCCGGTAAGTTCAGCCATAACCCCTTTCGGGTCCATTTCGCAGGCCAGCATATGACCATGGTCGCGGTAAGAGGTGATCATCTGGTCACCTTCACTCATAGCCATTTTCATGCCGGTAACAACAGCTTCCTGACCAATATATAAATGGCAGAAGCCGCCAATATATCCCATTCCATAAAGCTGACCGGCCTTTTCTTCAAACCGGCGGATCAGCAGCATGGTTTCATAAGCTTCAAATTCTTCCTGTCTGGTAAAATCAGGCAACGGCTTGCCGCCTGCCTTTTTCGCAGAAGATTTGGCCATAAAGACCTCCTGTATAATTTGCAATGCAGATGGTTTTTGCTTTTATGCGCCCATTCTGGCGCTACCATTACTGAACAGGCTTATTATGTCACAGGAAAATACAAAAGTGAATAGGTATTAACCAGCTGTAATATAATGAAAATATATGGATTAACTGAATTTCGGTTAATTCTGCTTTTCAGCTATGATCAGATCACTTTTATTAGCAAACCCCAATTGTTTTCTGGCCATTTCATCCAGCATGTCAGGATCAATAGTAGCTGGACGCAGCAAGGCCACACGCTTGTTACGCTTTTGGCGCTTGTTCTGAATGGTTTTCAGCTCAGCCTTGATTGCAGCAACCTTCTCTGCGACCTGTGCTTCATGCACATAGGATCGCGGCCCCATAAAGCCGGCCCAGGAGAAATAGCCGATACCCGCCACAAGAGCGGTAAAAACACAAATATCAAAAACAAATGAACGGCGCATGCAAATATCCCCTGGAGGGTTTCATGTTTGGATTGAACTACAAGTTCAACATGAATTCTAACTATATCAAAGGTTTAACCATTGGTTTTCAGACTTGAACCAAATCTGAAAAGATCAACAGGCAACCTTGCATCAGGTGCTTGCACATCATGCAACAAAACTGGTTAACGCTTTGTATAGGTTTGCGGGGAAACTGATCCCCCGCAAATTATTTGCCTTGGCGCGACAGGCGCTAGCTTCTCAGCATTGCCCCGCCATAAGTGGCCTGATCACCAAGATCTTCTTCAATCCTGATAAGCTGATTATATTTGCTCAGGCGATCAGACCGCGACAGTGAGCCAGTTTTGATCTGTCCGCTATTGGTGGCAACAGCCAGATCAGCAATGGTTGAATCTTCAGTCTCTCCCGAGCGATGCGAGATAACTGCGGTAAAGCCAGCCTTGTGAGCCATTTCAACTGCGCTCAGGGTTTCGGTCAGCGTACCAATCTGGTTAAGCTTGATCAAAATTGAATTGGCCGAGCCTTCATCAATACCGCGTTGCAGCCTTTCAGTATTAGTAACGAACAGATCATCGCCAACCAGTTGCAGCTTGTCACCAAGTTCTGACGTCATGGCCTGCCAGCCGGCCCAGTCATCTTCTGCCATGCCATCTTCAATCGAAATAATCGGATAGCGGGCGGCAAGATCGGCCAGATATTTGACCATACCGTCTGAATCAAGCTCGATGCCTTCGCCTTTAAGCATATATTTGCCGTCCCTGAAGAATTCAGAAGCAGCACTGTCAAGCGCAAGGAACACATCTTCACCCGGCTTGTAGCCTGCTGCCTCAATGGCCTTGGTAATAAACCCCAATGCCTCATCAGTTGATGAGAGCCCCGGAGCAAAACCGCCCTCATCCCCAACATTGGTATTGTGGCCGGCATCTGACAGATTTTTCTTTAGTGCATGGAAAACTTCCGATCCCATGCGAACCGCATCGCGCACGGTCTGCGCCCCTACCGGCATGATCAGAAATTCCTGAATATCAATCGGATTGTCAGCATGTTCACCACCATTGATAATATTCATCTGTGGCACTGGCAGAATATGGGCCGATGTTCCGCCAATATAGCGATAAAGCGGCAAACCTGACGCAGCTGCTGCCGCCTTGGCAACGGCCAGAGATACACCCAGAATGGAGTTTGCTCCAAGTCGTGACTTGTTGGGCGTGCCATCAAGTTCAATCATGGCCTTGTCAATGGAAATCTGGTCTTCCGCATCAGCTTCTGCAAGCAGGTCAAGAATTTCACCATTAACCGCTTCAACAGCTTTCAGGACACCTTTACCACTAAATCTTGCAGAATCACCATCGCGCAATTCAACCGCTTCATGGCTCCCGGTTGATGCACCTGATGGAACACCAGCACGACCAAATGACCCGTCTTCAAGGGTTACATCCACCTCGATAGTAGGATTGCCCCTGCTATCAAGAATTTCACGTGCATTTATGTCCAAAATGGCGGTCATTTACCTGAACTCCAGTTATTTAGTTGTTTAATATATTCACGTGCGCTTCTATAAGCCTTCAACAACCAATTAACAACCTTCAGCAAGAATAACATGCCAGAAACTTATGACTGCATGAACTGTCCGGGCTATTGTTGCTCCTATCCGATTATCGTGCTCACCAAGCGCGATGTAATCAGGCTTGCCAAATTCAAGGGACTGAGCTTTGAGGATGCCGAACACCGCTATACCAGACCTGATCACGGCTACAAGCGGATAATCCGCCGGGTTGATGATGAACATTTCGGTCGTATCTGCGGCTTCTTTGATCTGGAAAAACGCCGTTGCACAATCTACAAGGCCCGCCCTGCAATATGCCGTTCATTTCCGGGAACGAATAATTGCGGCTATTATGACTTTCTGCAATTTGAGCGCAAAGGCCAGGAAGATGATGAATATGTATCAACTACCTGGCACTTTGAAGATTGATCTTAATTATCCTGATTTTTCATATGTCTGTCAGTTTCTGTTGAATCAGCCTGTTAACACAATCATTATCTGGCCCATGGTGATTTAACGGTCAGTTTTCTCTTTCTGGGCACGCGAAAAAGCTTCCTGAAACGACATTTCAAGTAAATATACCAGAAATTTGAGATCAGCCTTTTTGGCCAGATTGCGTAATTGCAGCGTTACATCGGCTATATAGGTTGCCGTTTCTGATTGATCCAGGCTTACATTGCCATTTGTCAAATCATCCTGCCTCACCTCTGTTTTCATTAATCGCAGTGCCTGATCCTGTTTCATTTGCCTGTCCCTCATATAATGTGTAATATTGCCAGTGTAACTGCATCCTCAATAAACACTGAATGAAAATATAATGTAAGGGTTGTTAATTATTTGCCAAACAACCTATGCGTGTATATGAATGTATCTTACCGATTATCGGCTAAATAGAACGCTTTTTGATATTGCCACTTGCGGTAATGTATCGGTTTGCATTAAGACCGCACCCACCTGAAACCTGTTCATGTTACTCAAAGAAGAAACAAAAATGGCCGTTGTCGTAGTCGAATCACCTGCAAAAGCTAAAACCATCAACAAGTATCTGGGACCCGGTTACACTGTGCTTGCTTCTTACGGACATGTGCGCGATTTACCGGCCAAAGATGGCTCGGTCAGACCGGATGAAGACTTTGCCATGTCCTGGAAACAGGCGTCAAAGTCCACCAAACATATCAAGGCAATTGCTGATGCCCTGAAAAATGATGACAAGCTGATCCTGGCAACTGACCCGGATCGCGAAGGTGAAGCCATATCATGGCATGTGCTTGAAATATTAAAGAAAAAAGGCTTGCTGAAAAACCGGGAGATCAACCGGGTGGTGTTCAATGCCATCACCAGATCATCAGTTTTGGAAGCCATGCAGAACCCGCGCGATCTTGATATTGCCCTGGTAGATGCCTATCTGGCCCGCCGCGCCCTTGATTATCTGGTTGGTTTCACCCTGTCCCCGGTTTTATGGCGAAAACTGCCCGGCGCCCGCTCTGCCGGTCGCGTGCAGTCTGTATCTTTGCGGCTGATCTGCGAACGCGAACTGGAAATAGAATCATTCAAATCCCAGGAGTACTGGACAATCGAAGCAGACATGACCACTGGCGAAGGCAAGAGCTTTGCCAGCAAATTATGGTCGATGGATGGGAAAAAGCTTGGCAAATTTGATATACCCGATGCTGACAGCGCCAAAAAAATCGAAGCCGCGCTTGAAAATGCCAGTTTTGAAATCTCCAATGTCGAGAGCAAACCATCAAAACGAAATCCGCAAAGCCCGTTCACCACATCCACCCTGCAACAGGAAGCATCGCGCAAACTGGGCTTTTCCTCCCGCCAGACCATGCAGGTTGCCCAGAAATTGTATGAAGGCTTTGACATTGGTGGTGAGACAATCGGTTTTATCACCTATATGCGTACTGACGGTGTGCAGATGGCACCCGAAGCCATAGCCCAGACCCGCAATGAAATTCAAAACACCTTTGGTGAGCCTTATGTGCCTTCAAAACCCAGAATTTACAAAACCAAGGCAAAAAATGCCCAGGAAGCTCACGAGGCCATCCGCCCAACAGATTTGAGCCGCAGCCCCAAACAGATGAAAAAGCTGCTCACTGGTGAACATGCTGCACTGTATGAGCTTATCTGGAACCGCACCATTGCCTCGCAAATGGAATCAGCCCAGCTGGAACGCACCACCGCCGATATTGCCACCACCGGCAATGATGACAGGCGATACGTATTTCG
>JALXCV010000009.1 GCA_026990765.1 Hyphomicrobiales bacterium
TGTTAAAAAGGCTGCAGAATTGCGGCCTCGTGATGGTTATATTGCAGACAGTGTAGGCTGGGCGCATTATCAGCTTGGTGAGTACAAGGAAGCAGTGAAACGGCTGGAAAAAGCGGTTGAACTGTTGCCGGGTGATCCGACAGTCAATGACCATCTGGGCGATGCCTATTGGAGGGTCGGACGCAAGCTGGAAGCCAAATTCCAGTGGGCACATGCACGCGACAGCAAGCCGGAAAAGGATCTGCTGGCGATAATACTGAAAAAACTGAAATCCGGTCTGGACAAGGGCTGATCAGGGCGGGATCGTTGCTGCTATGATTTTTGAAAAAGCTCCAGCCAAGATAAATCTGGCGCTGCATGTTACCGGGCGGCGTGATGATGGCTATCACCTGCTGGATTCGATTGTAGCCTTTGCTGAAACCGGCGATGAAATCGGGGTTGAAGAAGCTGATTCCAGCAGTCTTGAAATTTCTGGTCCATTTGCTGAAGGGCTGGCGACAGACGGTAATAATCTGGTGATAAAAGCCCTGGCACTGATGGCCGGCAGGTTCGATCGACAAGACAGTGCGGTTGCCATAAAACTTGAGAAAAATCTGCCGCTGGCATCAGGTATTGGCGGGGGTTCGGCTGATGCGGCAGCAACCATGCGGGCGCTGATCAGATTATGGGAACTGGGCAAGGGTGATGATGTGCAGGCACTGCTCAAGGCATCGCTGGCTCTTGGTGCAGATGTACCGGTGTGCCTGCATTCACTGGCAAGCCACATGTCAGGAATTGGTGAGACATTGAAACCGGTTCTTGGCATGCCAAGCTTTGCAACGGTTCTGGTCAATCCGGGGGTGGAGATTTCAACTGCTGAAATCTTTAATAGTCTTGATATCAAACCCGGTGCCAGAGCCTTTCCGTCATTGCGGCCACATCCGGCAAATCCGGCACTGGCTGCATGGGTGCAATGGCTGGGCGGGGCGCGTAATGATTTGCAGGCCCCGGCTGTGGCGCTGGTGCCGGAAATCAATCATGTGCTGAACCGGCTGGCTGAGCAAAAGGGCTGCATGATGTCGCGCATGTCAGGATCAGGTGCCACCTGTTTTGGAATTTATGACGCGATGGGTTCGGCGGAACAGGCTGCCATGGCCATAAGTCAGGCCAACCCTGACTGGTGGTGCGAGGTCACTTTGCTGAACGCCAAATCTATATGATCCGGGGCAGGGTTTCCTGAAACCGTATTGGCTGACCGCCTGCCTTGCCGATTATCTGATCTTCCCACATGACCATATTGCCTCTGACAATGGTGCCTATGGGCCAGCCGGTAACTTCATGCCCGGCAAATGGTGTCCAGCCGCAACGGCTTTCTATCCAGTCATTGCTGATAGTGCGTCTGGCCTGCATGTCAACAATAGTGAAGTCGGCATCATATCCTGCAGCAATGCGGCCCTTTCCGGCAATCTGGAAAACCCGTGATGGTCCGTGGCTGGTCAGGTCAACCAGACGTTCAAGACTCAGTTTTCCCTTGTTTACATGATCAAGCATAATCGGCACCAGCGTCTGCACACCCGGCATTCCTGAAGGGGACGCTGGATAGGGGTGCTGTTTTTCTGCAATAGTGTGCGGGGCATGATCAGAGCCAAGTACATCGGGCAGGCCATTTGCCAGTGCTTTCCACAAGGCCTGTTTGTGCTCAGCCGAACGAATTGGCGGGTTCATCTGGGCCAAGGTGCCAATACGGGCATAGGCCTCATCAGTAAGGGTTAGATGCTGGGGGGTAAATTCGACGGTTGCAATATCACGATTGGCTGCAAGGAGTGCAATTTCATCTGCAGTTGATACATGCAGCACGTGAATGCGCTTGCCGCATTTGCGGGCGATACGCAATAAGCGCTCGGTGCACAGGCGGGCAGCTTTTCCATCGCGCCATATTGGATGGCTGGATGGATCATTATTTACCCGCAAGGGTTCGCGGGCAATCAGCCGGGCTTCATCTTCTGAATGAAAGGCTGCGCGCCGGTTGATTGAGCGCAAGATATTTTCAACTCCGGTATCATCTTCAACCAGCAGATCACCGGTGGATGATCCCATGAACACCTTGATACCGCAACAACCCGGCAGTTGCTCCAGTTCAGCCAGCTGATCTGTATTTTCCCTGGTGCCACCAATGTAAAAGGCGAAATCGCAATACATGCGGTTGCGGGCGCGGGTTATCTTGTCGGCATGGGCGCTGCGGGTGATGGTCAGCGGGTTGGTGTTGGGCATTTCAAACACTGCCGTTACCCCGCCCATTACCGCAGCGCGACCACCGGTTTCAAGGTCTTCCTTGTGCTCGCTGCCCGGCTCGCGCATATGCACCTGGGTATCGATTACTCCGGGCATGATGGTCAGTCTGGTGCAGTCAATCAACTTGCCAGCTTTTGCCGAAGCAAGCTGGCCAATGGCGACAATTTTCCCGGCACTAACCCCAACATCAGCTTTTGTGATGCCATTCTGGTTGACCAGGGTTCCATTTTTCAAGATTAGATCATACATGGTAGATAACTCTAAAGGCTGACAGACGGCCAAACAAGATGGAACAAGATGATATGACCGATAAGTTTGCTTTGCTGGATGACAGGGCGGTAATTAGTGTGAGTGGCGAGGATGCAGGCAGTTTTTTGCAAGGGCTGGTAACGGCCCAGCTTGAAGGATTGCAGCAAGGCGATGCAGTGCATGCCGGGATGCTGACGCCGCAGGGCAAGATATTGTTTGATTTTTTCATCATGGCAGTTGATGGCGGGTTTCTGCTTGATGTGGCCGGTGACAGATGTGACCAGCTTATACAGCGCCTGACAATGTATAAATTGCGGGCCAAGGTTGAGATTACCGCAAGGGATGATCTGCAAGTTGGTGCCGGATGGTCAGGTGAGGCAATTGCCGGGGCCTATAAAGACCCAAGGCTTGAAGCTTTGGGATGGCGGATTATGGGTGCTGAGAATGAGGCAACGGCAAGCATTGAGGATTACCATATTCACCGGATTGGTCTTGGTATTGCTGATTCTGTTGATATCGGTTCTGGCCAGATATTTCCGCATGAAGCAAATTTTGACCAGTTGGGTTCGGTGTCTTTTAACAAGGGCTGTTATGTGGGACAGGAAGTTGTTTCGCGGATGCAGCACAAGACAAATGTCAGATCGCGAATTGTACCGGTCAGATTTGCTGACAAACCGCAAGAACAGGAATTGCGGGCCGGGGGCAAGCGGATTGGTCATATGTTGTCAACAATAGATCAAAAGGGGCTTGCGCTGGTCCGGCTTGATCGCGCACAAACAGCTATTGACAATTCAGAAGCGATTATGGCTGGCGAGGTGGAAATCAGACTTGAAAAACCCGACTGGGCAAAGTTCGATTTCCCGCATTAAAGGATATTTATGATGACAGATCATACAGACGGGTTGCAGCGCTGTACATGGCCGGGCAGTGATCCGCTTTATCTGCAATATCATGATGAGGAATGGGGAGTGCCGGAATATGATGATCGGGCATTGTTTGAAAAGCTGATACTTGACGGATTTCAGGCCGGATTGTCATGGATTACCATTTTGCGCAAGCGGGATAATTTCCGCAAAGCCTTTGACGGGTTCGAACCGGAAAAAATTGCGTCTTATGATGATGCAAAGCTGGGTTTGCTGATGAATGATGCGGGGATTGTCCGCAACCGGGCGAAAATAACCGCTTCGGTCGGTAATGCGCGAGCATGGCTTGCGATTGAGGAAAAGCAGGGTTTTGGCAATTTTCTCTGGGATTTTGTTGATGGTGAACCGATTTGCAACCAGTTTGTCAGTGACGGGCAGGTGCCGGCTAAAACTGCACTTGCAGAGACAGTTTCCAAACAGTTGAAAGCCTGTGGTTTCAAATTTTGTGGTCCAACCATAGTCTATGCTTTCATGCAGGCAGTGGGGATGGTCAATGATCATCTGGTTAGCTGCTACCGGCATGAGGAATGCAGGAAACTGGGCAGGAGCGCCTAGATGGCTGAGGCAAGAGCATGGCAGCGCATGTTGTCGGGGCGCAGGCTTGATCTGCTTGACCCGTCACCGCTGGATATTGAAATTGAGGATATTGCTCACGGGCTGGCGCGGGTGGCACGATGGAATGGCCAGACCATGGGAGAACATGCTTTTTCAGTGGCTGAACATTCGGTATTGGTGGAAAGATTATGCGTCGAGATTGACCCTGGACTTGACCGGAAGTGGCGGCTGGCCAGCCTGCTGCATGATGCTTCTGAATATGTGATTGGCGATATGATTTCACCATTCAAGTCGGCGCTGGGTCTTGATTATCATGAATTTGAAGACCGGCTGATGGTGGCGGTACATATGAGGTTTTCGCTGCCGGTAAAAGTGCCGGTGAAGATTAAAAAGCTGATCAAGCGGGCCGATAAATATTCAGCCTTTTATGAAGCAACACAATTGGCCGGGTTTGGCCATGATGAGGCAGCCAGATTATTCGGCAGGCCAAAAGGATTGGGAAAGATCGGGCATGTCAAATTGCAGCCTCTGGCACCAGATGCAGCATGTCAGCAGTTTTTATCAAGGTTTCGGGCATTGAGATAAGATGAGTGCAAAGATTTTTGTATCACCACTGCATGTGGTTGCAGAGCTGGTGGCAACTGAAAATATCACCCATGTTGTCTCGCTTTTAGGTAGTGACAATCAGCATCCGCTATTGCCGATGCTTGAAGCGGGCAGGCATTTGCGACTGACGCTGAATGATTTGGCAGCACCGGTTGCAGGCATGGTGACGCCGGGGGCTGAACATGTGCTGAAACTGATGGATTTTGTGCGTGAATGGGACCGGCAGGGCAATATGCTGATACATTGCTGGGCCGGTATTTCGCGCTCAACTGCCAGTGCCTATATTGCCAAGTGCATGTATGAGCCTGAAGGAGATGAGGAAAAGCTGGCTGCTCAATTGCGCGATCTGTCACCAATGGCGACACCCAACCCGATGCTGGTGGCGCATGGCGACAATATTATGGGCCGTGGTGGAAGAATGATTGCGGCCATTGCCGATATCGGGCGCGGGTCTTATGCTTTTGAGGGCCAGGTATTTGCCTGGCCCTGCTAAAGACTGATTAATAGGGATACTATAAATCAGCCGGCGTGGGCGAATTCCCAATATAGCTCGCGAGCCTTGGTATAGACGGGGCCTGGTTGCAGGTCCTGATCGTCAATTTTGGTGATCGGCATTACCTTGCCATAATTATTGGTCGAAAAGATTTCATCGGCTTTCAGGAAGTCACCATATGACAATGTGCGTTCATGCACCTTGATACCGGCACTGGTCAAAAGCTTGATTACCCGCTGGCGGGTAATGCCATTAAGGAAGGTGCCGTTGGGAACGGGGGTGTGGACCTCGCCATCCTTGACATAGAAAATATTGGCAGTGGCCAGTTCGGCAACATTGCCTAACGGGTCGAGCATGATGGCATTATTGAAGCCCTTGGCATGAGCTTCGCGCAGTACTCTGGCCGAATTTGGATAATGGCAGGAGGCCTTGGCATCTGTCGGGGCTGATTCTACCGACGGGCGACGAAATTGCGAACAGGTGATGGAAGCACCGGTTGAAACATCGGGCATGGCCATATCATGTACGGTCAGGCAGAAAGTCGTGCTTTCAGGGTCAACATCGACGAACCCGGTCTGGGCCCAGTACATTGGACGGATGTAAAGGGCGGCGTCCTTGTCAAACCTGGCAATACCGTCTTTTGACAGTTCAATGATTTCTTCGGCCTGATACATTGGATCAAGGGCAAAGGTTTTGGCTGAATTGACGATACGCTGGCAATGCCGGTCAAGATCGGGTGATACGCCTTCAAAGTATCTGGCGCCATCAAAAACTGTTGAACCCAGCCATGGAGCATGGTCCATAGGACCCATTATTGGCGGGTTGCCTTCAATCCATTCATCTTTGAAAAAAGTCCAGCTGGTCATGACAAATGCCTCTTTATTGAATTCAGTAAAATCTGGTGCGAGAATGGCATTTGACGGGCTGTTTTACAACCCGAAACTACAGCAAGCAGTTAAAAAACATGGATTATCAGGTGCCGCGGTAGAATATGTGATTACCGATTTTTATCAGCCTGTCCATGGCTCTGGACCAGCGTGGATTCACATAGTCGGCATGATAATGCGTTGCTGTCGAGATTACCCGTAACAGGCTGCCATTTGACAGGGCGCGGTTGGCGACACGTTTGGCCTGTGCCCATGAATTGCCCTTGCGCGGATTGTCAGCGCGGCCATCACAGGCAAATGAGAACTGGCAGGAATTTTTGCGATAAGAGCCTTGATAGACCACACCGCAAATCGTGTTGGGATAATTTTTGGATTTTACCCTGTTAAGAATAACCTTGGCTACAGCAAGCTGGCCAAGTTCTGATTCTGAGCGGGCTTCAAAGTAAACTGCGCGAGCCAGACAGTCTTTCTGGGCAAGACGCTGGCGGCGTTTGGACATGACCTGACGTTTTTGCTTCTGGCCAAGTTTCCAGTTGCGCTCCATTTTCCAGATTGCCGGGGTGGGAATCAGGGTTTCGAGCCGGGCCAGAGTGTCCTTGCGGCCGGTGATCAGGGAATGATCGACCATGAAGTCGCCTTTGGAACTGGTTTTGACGATTTGCTCAACCGGTTCAGCCAGTGCGGCAAGTTTTTCTTTGGAGATGCTGCCAAGGAGTGAGGATTTGCGCATGATTGTTGTGGATGGTGATATCACATCAGACCATGCTGCATCAGGCAAGCCGCGGGCAGCTGCGTTCTCGCCCATATAGTGACCGGCAAAAGCAACGGCTCCGACGATCAAAACACCGCCCATACCAAAAGACAGCAATTGTGATACGCGCGCTTTGGCACGTACTTGCCGCTCATGGTTTCCACCTGTTTTGTGGTGATGCACCCTGCTATCCCGATGATGTTTTTTCAAAACTCAATTCCTAATCTGCAGAAACGCTATTACTCACATATATACAGATTATGGGAAACATCTTTATCATAAGTTAACCATAGCATCAACCACTACCCTGTGCGAAATATTTACCACAGGGCAGTAGTTGGCTTTATCCTTAATATATGTGCCGTTCTGTTATTCCTCAACTGCTGCCTGAGCTGCGGCCAGACGGGCAATTGGAACCCTGAATGGTGAGCATGAGACATAATTGAGGCCGGTCTTGTGGCAGAATTTGACGGATGCCGGATCGCCGCCATGTTCGCCGCAAATACCAAGTTTCATATCCGGTTTGACCGAACGGCCCTTGCGGGCTGCCATTTCAATCAACTGGCCGACACCTTTTACATCGATTGAAACAAACGGATCAACTTCCAGAATGCCTTTTTGCGTATATTCGCCAAGGAATCTGGCTGAATCATCGCGACTGATACCGAATGTTGTCTGGGTCAGATCATTGGTGCCGAAAGAGAAGAATTCGGCGCGTTCGGCAATCCTGTCAGCTGTCAGACAGGCGCGAGGCAGCTCGATCATGGTTCCAATGCGATATTCGAGGGTTTCACCGGTTTCATTTTGTACCTGTTCGGCAACCGCAACAATACGGTCGGCAATCAGGTCCAGTTCAGCTTTGGTGGCAATCAGTGGCACCATTACTTCCGGCAATGGTGGTGAGCCGGTTTTGCGGCCTACTTCAATTGCAGCTTCAAAGATTGCCCGGGCCTGCATTTCGGCAATTTCAGGATAGGTAACAGCCAGACGCACACCGCGATGGCCAAGCATCGGGTTGAACTCTTTCAGTTCGGCAACGCGAGACCGCAATTTTTCCGGGTCGGTATTGAGCGATGTGGCAACTTCTTCAATTTCCTTGTCGGTTGATGGCAAGAATTCATGTAATGGCGGATCCAGAAGGCGAATGGTGACCGGCAAACCTGACATGATTTCAAACAGCTCGGTAAAATCACCACGCTGCATTGGCAGGATTTTATCCAGTGCCAGACGGCGTTCTTCTTCAGTGTCGGCAACGATCATTTCGCGCACGGCAATGATGCGGTCAGCTTCAAAGAACATATGTTCGGTGCGGCACAGGCCGATGCCTTCTGCGCCAAATTTGCGGGCAGTTTGCGCATCATGCGGAGTGTCAGCGTTGGTTCTGACTTTCAGTGTACGGATATTGTCCGCCCATTGCATCAAGGTGGAGAAATTACCAGACAGTTCCGGCTGGATAGTGGCAACCTTGCCTTTCATTACCTGACCGGTTGAACCGTCAATGGTAATGATGTCTCCCTTTGCAAGGGTTTGACCGGATGTGGTCATGGTTTGTGAAGCATAGTCAATCTTCACTGTACCGGCACCGGAAACGCAAGGCTTGCCCATGCCGCGGGCAACAACAGCAGCGTGTGAGGTCATGCCGCCACGTGCTGTCAAAATGCCGGTGGATGCGTGCATGCCGTGAATATCTTCTGGTGAAGTTTCGGTCCGCACCAGTATGACATCATGACCAAGGGATTTGAGCTGTTCGGCTTCATCTGAATCAAAAACGATTTCACCACATGCAGCACCAGGTGATGCAGGAAGCCCGGTGGCGATAATGTCACGTTTGGCTTTTGGGTCGAGTGTGGGGTGCAGCAACTGGTCCAGATCAGCCGGATTGACCCTGGTTACTGCTGTTTTTTCATCAATCAGGCCTTCTTCGACCATATCAACGGCAATCTTGATGGCTGCCGGGGTGGTGCGCTTGCCAATGCGGGTTTGCAACATCCATAATTTGCCATCCTGGATGGTGAATTCGAGATCCTGCATGTCCTTGTAATGGGCTTCAAGCCTGTCGAAATAGCCTTTTAGCTCCTTGAACTGCTCAGGCATTAAGGCTTCAAGCGAGCTTTCAGTAGAACCGGCCTTTTTGCGGGCAGCTTCGGTGATGTTTTGCGGAGTTCTGATACCTGCAACCACATCTTCACCCTGGGCATTTACCAGAAATTCGCCAAACAGGGCATTTTCACCAGTTCCAGGATCACGGGTAAAGGCAACGCCGGTAGCTGATTTATCGCCCATATTGCCAAATACCATGGCCTGAACGTTTACAGCGGTTCCCCAGTCGCCCGGGATATCAT
>JALXCV010000010.1 GCA_026990765.1 Hyphomicrobiales bacterium
TGGAATTTGATTCACCTGAATTATTGCGAGCAAATAATGGGTCTTTTGGTTGTTGCATGGTCAACTCTAATCATTACAGACACACCCCACTGACTAACTTTAACTGATAATCTATAAATGAAAGGTAAACGATCAGCGCAACCATCTGAAATACACTGAAACATATTCCCGTAAAGTTTTAAAACATTATTGGTTGTAAGGAATGTATTTTACCACCTTATGGTTTGTCGTACTTGCGTAAACAGCAATTACAATCTTGTGTTTCAAATAACTTCCATGCGTAAACGGCTGGTTGGGCCGCGGTAAAGTTGTGTCATAATTCTTGCGAAAGTCGGCAAAAATCACTCACTCCTAGCTGTTCAGCCCGCATGGTTGGTTCAATATCACAATTTTCAAGGATCGTTTGCGGGTCTGCGAATACAGCTTTGAGACTGGAGCGCAGCATTTTGCGTCTCTGACCAAAAGCGGCTTTGGCTACTGCTTCCAGCGATTGAATATTGCATTCAAACTGTGGCTTGTGATCGGGAATGATCTGGACAATTGACGATGTTACTTTCGGGGGCGGTGTGAAAGCCTGCGCTGGTACATCAAACAGCTTTTTAGCCTGTGTCCGCCATTGGCTGAGCACTGATAATCGCCCGTAAACCTTGCTGCCCGGTTCCGAGACGATGCGCATTGCCACTTCCCTTTGAAACATCAAGGTAGCGCTTTCAAAAAATGGCGGCCATTGCTGCACGCTGAGCCAGTTAACCAGCAGCACAGTTGCAATATTATAGGGCAAATTGGCAATAATCTTTACCGGCCCATTGACCAGTTTGTGATAATCAACCCTGGTTGCATCATCGCAAATAACTTCAACTCGACCGGGATAGGCAGCTTTTATTTCATTGAGTATCGGCAAAACCCTCTCATCACGTTCAATGGCAACGACCTTTTTGGCCCCCTCCATCAGCAATGCTCTGGTCAATCCGCCCGGTCCCGGTCCAACTTCAATTATAGTATAATCTGCAAGTGGCCCGGCAGCTCTGGCGATTTTGCCTGTAAGGTTCAGATCAAACAGAAAATTCTGGCCAAGGTTTTTCCGGGCCGAGATGCCATGTGTCGCAATGACTTCACGAAGCGGGGGCAGACCATCATCAGTGCTCATGATCGGCCACTTTCACTGATCGACATTTTACAGGCCAGATTGATAGCAGAAACAAGGCTGGATGGATCGGCCACTCCCTTGCCGGCAAGATCAAGCGCAGTGCCATGATCTGGTGAAGTGCGAATAAAGCCCAATCCCAAAGTAGTATTAACCCCATCATGAAAGCCGATAGTCTTGACCGGTATCAGTGCCTGATCATGATACATGCACATGATAATATCAAAATGTTTGCGCGAAATTTCATTAAAAACCGTATCTGCCGGGAAAGGCCCTCTTACATCATGGCCTTCGGCTTTCAATTCGGCAATTGCCGGCTCGATGATGGTTTCCTCTTCTGATCCCATGGCCCCTTTTTCACCGGCATGCGGGTTCAAACCGGTAATTGCCACGCGCGGTCTGGCAAGCCCGTACCAGCGTTGCAGACCGGCAATAGCCTGTCTGGTCTGGGAAACGATCAATCCGGTATCAAGGTCTTTTAGAACCTCGGCCAGTGATATGTGAACAGTGATCGGAACAGTTCGAAGATCACCAGTGCTCAACATCATTACCGGCTCGGCCTTGCCGCCATTTTCGTTCACAATATTACCCAGAAAATCAGTATGCCCCTGATGATGAAATCCGGCCTGATAAAGAGTCTCCTTCTGTATCGGATTGGTAACGATTGCATCAACTGAATGATCGATTGCCATTTTGGCGGCCTGTTCAATGCTGGCTATAACGGATTTAGCATTCTGGCTATCCGGCTTTGCAATGGTAACCGGATAATCCAGTTTATATTCAATCACCGGCAAAGCCTGATGAAAAACCTTTCTGGCCTCATTTGTGGTAGTTACAGTCTTTACAGGTACATCTAGTTTTAATTGCCGGGCAGTATCTCGATAATACTTGCTGTCGCCAATCACAAAGAATGCTGCATTATCGTTTTTTTGCAGTTTCAACCAGGCTTTCAGGGTTATTTCCCCGGCAATACCGGCTGGCTCGCCCATGGTAACCGCAATCAGTTTGGCTGAAGCTTTCATCGCATCTATCTAAGCGAGTTGTCTTTATAGTCAATAAATGCCTGACGCCTCAGATCACGCATTACCCGCTCTGATGCCTGGGAGAATTTGGCATTTAACAGGGAATTCTTGACTTGCGCCCGGCTGACCTTTGGCGGCTGAATGCGTTTGGTGCCGCAAAAGGCAACCATTTGTATTCCCCGTCTGGTGCGCATCGGCCCGATAAGCTTTTTGGTGCCGGCGGCCCTTAATGCCTTGCGCATCTGTTTGGGCAGTTTTCTGCCGTCAGCCTCTATCCTGCGACCGACTTTGACATTGTAAAAGCCTCTGGCAGCACTTTTTAGAGTGCGGCAACCCCGATATCTGGCAGCAATCTGCTGGGCTTCAGCAGCTCTTGCCAGCATTAATTGTGGTGCCATGGCTGGTGATGTCTGCTCAACCGGCAGATCTATCTGCCGTAACATGTAAACCGTGACCCCTTGTCTGCGTGGGTCAGAATTTATCTTGCGCAGCTTGCGATCTACTGCTGCCTCATCCACCTTGATGTTGGATTGCCCCTTGCTCTGCAACAGCCATCTTGATGCAAGGTTGGCTTTCACCTGCTTTTTAAGTGATGAAAAAGCCACTCCATTCTTGCGCAAGCGTTTTTTGAAACTTTCAAGACTTGACCCACTGGCTTTGGCCATACCGCCAATCGTGTCCATTACCCGTTTGTCGGAAATATCAATGTTGTTGCGCTTGGCTTCCTTGATACGGATTACATCATCAATCAACTCGCGCATGGCTTGTTTGCGGGCTGCCTTGCCGGTGCCGCGTGAATATCCTAGCAGTGAATTAAGTCTGGCCCGCTGGGAAATATCATAGCCGGTGATCGGAGTATCATTGACAGTTACATATACACGCTGTGAACTTTTGGGAGCCGGTCCAAGCTTTACCGAGCCTGAGCGACCAGAAGCTGATTTGCCATCATAGGAATATGATGAAAGGTTCTGCCCGGCAGCAAGACCAGTATTGGCAACCGGGGCGGTCCGGCGTACAGGCTTTGGTTTGCCATCACCAATTACATAGTCGGTAAGGGCAGAACCTGAACAGGCAGATAGCATCAAAGCCAGTGATATGATGATTATGGTTCTGAACATTGCCGATCCTGAGTAACTCTTGAGGTTGCTTCTCATGTAATTGGGTCGATCTTGTGACGCAAGATCAATTTATAAACCAGAGCCAATTGTTGCCGAACCAAGGGTTTTGAATTCAATTGTCATTTTCACTGATCGTGAGACATCAGCATCACGGTCGCTAGAGTGAGATTCCTCATATGCCAGTGAGAAAGCAAAACAATCACAATCATAACCAACTCCGACAGTGTGATTTAACTGGCGATTGCGGGCCAGATCATAACGCATGGAGCCAAACACATTCCAGTCATTGTCGAACTTGTATTGCGCTGATGCCCATATCTGTTCTTCACTGGATAATCTACCAAATGCCGGTGACGAATTTATCTGGACATAATCAATATTGCCGGTAAATCCATACATCCCGTATGATAGCCCGATTTCCTGTGAATGTATATTGAAACTCTTCTGGTCAAACCGTGCCTGATAGTTGAACCGTATCTGCTCGTTTGGCTGAAACGCCAATGCTGCGATGAAGTCAGAATAATTGCCGTTAAGCCCGGTGCCCCTGATAAATGAGTTGCGGCCCGACAGATGGATGCTCTGCCCAAAAGAAGCCCTGGCAAATCCGCCATCATTGAACATCCAGTTATAAAGGAAACCGGCATTTACCCGGGTTCCACCTTCATAGCGATCCTTGCCGGTAAACCGGTCATGCAGGAAAAGGTTGGATGAGTCAAAATTGACCGATGCAGCATCCTCATTGCCCAGATATTCTGTCTTGTGTTCATTTCTGGACGAAATGAGCTGGAAAACCGGAGTTATAACCTGCTGGCCAAGCTCATCACTGCGAACAAACGGCCAGCGAATATCAACACCGGCGGTGGGCAGAAAACGTGTGGTTATCTTGTCACGGCGGTTGATTCCGGCAGCTGTTGGCACCCTGTCTGTAACAAATACATCACCACGCAGGCTGGCAAAGGGGGTGATTACATGCCCCATGCCCGATATGATCTGGCGTTTCCATGTACCTTCTATAACCGCTCTTGTCTGGTCAGTTCCCTGATTGACTTCATTAAACGCCGGATTGAGACGATTGGATTTTTTGCGGTGAATTGAATAAAAATTTGTATTGAACCCCAATTGCCCGCCAAAAACCGGCTGGTCCAGAGTTATCTGATGCCGCAAATACGGAACCGCAATTGGATCAATATCATTATTGTCAGTATTCAGCAGTCCCCTGAAATGCAAGGCTTCGGCGGAAAAGAAATTGCGATTGCGAATGCCGGTAAGATATGCCCGGTTGGTAAGCAGTGTGCGCTTGTCAATATCATAACGCCGCATGAATGTATCATCGGTTGAAACCGTCCCATCCCAGCCCCAGTTCCAGTGTTTGGTGATGGAAAAATTACCGGTGGTACGCACAAACCCTCTAAGCCTGCGATCACCGGGGGAGGGAAGGTTCTTGTCCAGCTGGTATATGCCACCTGCATCAACCGAGTAACTGCCCTTTTCCAGCCGATGCCGCCATTCAGCCCGCAATAGCGGTCCTTGCGTGGAAGTGATCAACGGCCTGAGGGTTAAATCATAATTGGGAGCAAGATTGATAAAGTAAGGAATTTCCACCCCGAAACCGTAAGTATTGGAGTAGTTGAACCGGGGAATGAGAAACCCGGTGCGGCGCTTTACTGTCGGGTCAGGATGGCTGAAAAACGGCAGCCAGAATACTGGTGCCCCCAAAAATTCAAAAGTTGCATCTGTATGATAAACAGTATGTTCATCCTCATTATGCACAACCTTTAACGACCTTATCTGCCATAAAGGTTCACCAGTGGCCATCATGCAGGTCTTGCAGCGAGTATAGGTTACATGGGTGTAGGTGGTTATTGTACCGTCCTGACGCTTGGCATAATCTGCGGTAATGGTTGCATCATTGGTCATCAAAAGCCGCAAATGTCTGGCAAAACCATCACGAAACCGGTTTTGTAACTGGGCGATATCAGCTTCCATGATATTGCCGCCCGGCTCCCGCAACCGCACTTCGCCAATAGCTCTCATCGTATCGGTATTGGTGTTGTAGACAGCCTTTGTTGCCACCAGCACATAATTGCCATAGGTGATGACAACCCGTCCGGTTGCTGTGGCTATCTTGGTGCGCCCGTCATATTCAAGCTTGTCAGTAACAACATTGACCGGCGAACCCTTTGGCGGGGTGCGCTGTTTCTTGATGCTGGTTTTGCCGGCAACGGCTGAATAGGCAGCATTTGCCGGAGTGACAGCAGAGCCAAAAACCATGGCGGCAAACAGCAATGACAGCGCCTGTAGCGCTGTCATGCCCACCTTTAGCTTTTTGCAATTGCCTGCCATATTCCCCGCAACAAGAAAATTGAATCGTTTTACAAAATTTTTGCAATGCACCCTTATAGCAAAAACCTGTGTCGAGGTAAGGGGAAATTAGTGTTTTATTAATAGTTTGTGGATTCTTCAGGTTGTTTGTCTGCACCCGGCCAGCTGTTGATTATTTCCACACTCGTTTGCAGTGGGTGGTGAACGAAAAAGTTTTTTTGGCAACTCGGCAATAAATTTAATCAGCGCATTAAAAGCCAGTGATCGCTCAATATGAGCCTTGTTCTGATAATGTCGTATTGAGTGATGGCTAATATATTGATTTTTCATGTGTTTATTCCTGTCAGCTATTTGTTGAAGCAAATATACGGTTGTTGACGCATTGCTGCAAACGAGTTATTTTAGCTATTCACTTAAATAAATTTGAACTGACATGACTGCCAGACTTCCATCCCTCAACGCACTTCGTGCTTTTGAAGCAGCCCAGCGACATATGAGTTTCCAAAGGGCAGCTGATGAGCTTTTTGTTACGCCTGCGGCCCTAAGCTACCAGATACGCCAGCTTGAAGAACAGCTTGCAACCAGATTGTTCAACCGCCTGAACCGAGCGGTTGAACTAACCCCGGATGGTGAGCTTCTGGCAGCAGGTGTGGAAGATGGTTTTGCCATTTTGCGGCGCACAATTAACCACTTGCACCGAAGAAAACAGACAAATGTTCTGGTAATATCGGCAGGGCCTGCCTTTACCACCAAATGGCTGACCCCCAGAATTTACCGGTTTTTGGCCATCAATCCTGATATTGATTTGCGGATTTCAGCATCATTGAACAAGGTTGATCTGGTTTCCGGTGATGTCGATATTGCCCTGCGTTTTGGCACAGGGACCTACCCCGGCTGTACCTCCATCAAGTTGATGGATGAATATATGACACCAATGTGTGCCCCGCGCCTGCTTGAGGGAGATAACCCGCTGAAAAGGCCGGAAGATCTGGCTAACCATACATTGATCCATGATGATACTCATATCGGAATATTCGAATTGCCCGACTGGCAGGTCTGGCTTGAAAAAGCCGGGGTTACCGACAAGGTAAATGCTGAGGGCGGTTTGCATTTTGATATTGCCGACAATTCAATCGATGCTGCCATTTCAGGGGCTGGTGTGGTGTTCGGGCGGACCATCCTGTCAGGCGGTGACCTTGAAGCCGGACGTCTGGTTGCACCATTTGATCTAAGGTTAAAGGCAGATTTTTCATTCTATCTGGTGGTGGCCAGGGGCAGACAGAACGAACCGTCGATAAGTAAATTCATCAACTGGATTAATGATGAAGTGACCGGGCGCTGCCAGATTGATACACCCGGGCCGGCAATTTGATTATTCCTGCCATTGAACCGCCTGCCGGTAATGGTTAAATACAGCCAATCAATTCAACTCTCAAAAGGACAAATGCCTTGACTCTTTCCGTAAAATTTACAGCCGAAAAAATGCCCAAAACCGGTATTCTTGTCCTGTTGACAGCCATGGATGAAGATTTGAGCGGACTGGCCGCCACTGCTGATGAGCTTACCGGTTCGCAAATCTCCAATGCGATGAAAGCTGCTGATTTCAAAGGCAAAAAAGATTCCAAACTGATAATTCCAGCCCCTGCCAATACCAAGCTGTCTCACATTGTTTTATATGGGGCAGGCGAGAGCGACAAGCTTGATGAATACAAGCTGGAACTTGTTGGCGGTGGCATTGCCGGGGTGTTAAACGAGCTAAAGGCAGAATCAGCAAAAATCAGCGCAAGCCTTGAAGCACAACATATTGCTACTGCTGATATTTGTGCCCTGATCGCATCCGGCATGGCCCTGCGCAGCTATTCATTCGACAAGTACAAAACCGGCAAGGAAGATGACAAGACCGAAAAACTAACTTCGGTGAGCATTTTGTGCGGCAATCCAGCCAAAGCCAAAACCGCTTTTGCCCCGCTTCAAGCCATTGCTTCAGGCGTACATCTGGCCCGTGATCTGGTTAACGAGCCTTCAAATATTCTGACCCCGAAAGAATTTGCCCGGCGTGCCAAATCCCTTACCAGCCTGGGGCTTGAAGTTGAAGTTCTGTCAGAAAAGAAAATGCACGAACTGGGCATGGGTTCGCTGCTGGGTGTCGGGCAGGGGTCGCAAAACCGCTCGCGACTGGCAATTATGCGCTGGAATGGCGGCAAGGCCAAGGACAAACCGGTGGCCTTTGTTGGCAAGGGGGTAACTTTTGACTCTGGTGGCATTTCACTAAAACCTGGCAATGGCATGTGGGACATGAAGGGTGATATGGGCGGTGCTGCCTGTGTTACCGGTCTGATGGCAGCCCTTGCCGGGCGCGGTGCCAAGGTCAATGCGGTTGGTGTGATTGGTCTGGTTGAGAATATGCCGGATGGCAAGGCCCAGCGCCCCGGTGATGTGGTAACTTCCATGTCGGGCCAGACCATTGCGGTCCTCAATACTGATGCCGAGGGCCGACTGGTACTGGCTGATGCGCTTTGGTACACGCAGGACCGGTTCGAGCCAAAATTCATGGTCAATCTTGCAACCCTGACCGGTGCCATTCTGGTAGCATTGGGCAAGGAACATGCCGGTCTGTTCTCAAATGATGATGAACTGGCCGAACAGCTGCATGCAACCGGCAACAAGACCGGTGAGAAAGTCTGGCGCCTGCCGCTGGACAAGGCCTATGACAAGCTGATTGATTCCGATATTGCCGATATGAAAAATATTGGAGGGCGTTATGCCGGTTCAATCACTGCCGCCCAGTTTCTCAAGCGCTTTGTCAATGACACTCCTTGGGCGCATCTCGATATTGCCGGCACCGCCATGGACAGCCCGAAAACCGCCATCTGCAAAAGCTGGGGATCAGGCTGGGGTGTGCGCCTACTAAGCAAGCTGGTTGCTGATCACTATGAGGACTGATGAAAATGGCGTTGTGGACTTTTCCATGACGCCGACTATACATGTCTCGCTTAACCGGCCAGAATTGATCTGACCCGGAACAGGCCGGAACCGTGCCAGTCACCATAGTCCTTATAGACGCCATCACGGTCCGGGCCGCCATTGTGATTCAATAATATGCGCTCACCCCTGTAGCTGGTCTGGGAATAAAGCGACCAGTTGCCAGATATCACAATTGCGGACTGCAAGGCAAAATCCTCACCATTAATGATCAGATCAGGATCATTTGACTGGATGATCCGTGCCTTGCCGTTAAATCCGGTATCGGAAAAAGCCACTATTTTTGCCATACCATTGCCTATCTGGGGCTGGGTGTGTTCAGATAAACCCGCATTCCATGATGATAATTGACCAGTGCCTCATCGCGTATTTTTTCAGCTTCCCTGAATTCTTCCGGCCCCACATGACCAATTTTGTAGCTGTGCTTATAGGCCTTGAACATTTTTTCAGAATTTTTGCGATTGGTTTCCAGAAATTGCCGGAAATCTTCCATATTCTTCCTTGTGGGCTTGGGAATATACAGAAACTTCAAAGACGTACCGTTCAAAGGCTGTTTGGCATTGCACACTGTTTCATCCGTGCCAAAATACACTGCAGGGCGCGGAAAATTGGAGTGACTGGCTGCTTCTTCACATATGTTTTTACAGGCAGGCAAAATTCCAGCCTGTTGATCACATTTGCAAATGCCAACGGCTCCCGCCTTTGCTGCCGGGCTGGTAAGCATTGCAGCCGTAAAAGCAATGCTCATGGCTGACAGTACCATTTTCATGTTCATTTTTGTAAACTCCCTGCAAAGATTCTAATCCCTTGGGCATATTCTAACCCGGATCAGTTTTTCTTCAAGATGTCATGTGCAAAAATCATTCATCGCTTGACCTTGATCGACAATCCGGCATTGATAGCAAAATGAGTGAAGTACTTTTTTATCATCTTGAATTGCGCCCGCTTGAGCAGGTATTGCCGGGATTGCTTGAAACATCGCTGCAGCGTGGCTGGCGGGTTGTTGTTCAGGCATCCAGTCCTGAGCGGGTCAAATCCCTGTCTGCTGCCTTGTGGAACTGGGGCGATGGTTCTTTCCTTGCGCATGGCAGCGCCGAAGACGGGTTTGCTGGAATGCAGCCAATATGGCTATGCTGTGATGATGAAACCCCCAACCAGGCCAATATCCGCTTTTGCATTGACGGGGCAACGGCCAGCAATATCGAAAAATTCGAACGCTGTATCTACATGTTTGACGGCCATGATGAAGATGCCGTCAACCATGCCCGCGCCCAGTGGAAGGCACTTAAAGGCAGTGAACATCAACTGACATACTGGCAACAGAACCCGCAAGGTAGATGGGAGAAAAAGGCATGAGTGATGAAGATTTTGCCGCCCGGCGCATGAAGGGCAGGCAGGCTTCTGATGAGATGCAGGCCGCAAGAGAAAGTCAGGGAAGGCCGCTGGACTGGTTTGAGGATTTGTATCATGCCGCCAATAATGATCCGGCAATGATCCCCTGGGCCGATCTTGAACCACATCCAGCTTTAAGCGAATGGCTCAAAACCGGTGTAATTGCCCATAAGGGCAGGGCGGTGGATGTTGGTTGCGGTCTGGGGGACAATGCTGAAGCACTGGCAGCAGCAGGTTTTCAGACCGATGCTTTTGATCTGTCACCATCTGCCGTTAAATGGGCGATCAGAAGGAACCAGCCAACAAGGGTCAACTACTGTCAGGCAGACTTGTTCAACCTGCCGCCTCAATGGCATCATGCGTTTGATCTGGTGAACGAAACCTACACGATACAGGCCCTGAAAGCCGAGTTTCGCCAGCGGGCATTTGCCGCCATTGCCAGTCTGGTCAAACCGGGCGGTTATTTGCTGGTTATCTGCCGTTCCAGAGCTGATGATGTTGAACCATCCGGTCCGCCATGGCCGTTATCTGGCAAGGAGCTTTCAGCATTTGAAGCCAATGGTCTTGAAGTGATCAATCATGAAAGTTTTGACGTAAAAGAATCGCGAACCATCCCGCATTTCCGCATTCTCTATCAAAGGAGTTGAATATTGTGAGCACGGAAAAACTGACCTATCGATTGTTGACCGGCCCGGATGATGCCAGCTTTTGTGAGCGTGTATCACAGGCCCTGAAAGATGGCTATCAGCTATATGGCTCGCCTTCAATCACCTATAATGGTGAGCGCTGCATTGTCGCCCAGGCAGTGATTTTGCCTGACTGATAGTCCATTTGCTCCATATTGCAGCACCTGTCAGGCAATATTGCTGCCACACATGATCGTTGCAACCTCATGTCCGGCAAAGCGGTCCTTGTGCTCAATGATGGCAGCCAGACCGGCAACCCCGGCAGCTTCCCCAACCAGCCCATATTGTTTAAGACTGAATGCCATTGCCTGCCTGATTGCATCTTCACTGACTGAAATCACTTCATCTACTGTATCGGCCATGGCTGCAAGAGCTTCAGGCACCGGCACCCGAACAGCTATTCCGTCAGCAATTGTTGGTGCCTTGAGGGTGGTGATGATCGTGCCCTGCTGCCATGAAAGCAGCATTGAAGGGGCTTTTTCAGCCACCACGCCAATTACCCTGCAATCAGGCATATGCGCCCTGATCCATGTTCCAATACCACTAATCAGCGCCCCGTTTCCCAATGGTACTATCATTGTATCTATTGTCTGCTTGCGGGTTTTCAGTTGCCGCTCTATCTCAAGTGCAATCGTTCCGGCACCTTCGGCAATTTCTGCTATGGCGCCATCTTCGATGAACATGCCGTTTTTTGCTTGAGCATATTGGCGTGCAGCATCCTTGGCAGCGTCAAAATCATCACCCGACAGAATAACCTCGGCCCCAAAATCACGCATGGCCGCTATTTTCAACTGATTGGCACTGGTTGCAGCAAACATCACCAGCTTGCGCCCACGTGAGCGCGCTGCATAGGCCAGACCCTGGCCAAAATTGCCGGCAGAGGCGGCCACCAGCAACTGGCCATCATCTCCAATTGAGGCCATGAACCATTGCGCACCGCGCCCCTTGAATGAGCGGATGGGGTTTATGCTTTCAACTTTCAGATGCAGCTTGCATCCAAGCAGCTCATCAGCCTGCCGGTTATCAACCAGCGGGGAATCAAGGAACACCGGATCAATTGACTTGACCGCTTTGCTGATACCTGTTGCCGTTATCATTCCAGACATTTTTCAAGCCTCCAGTTCCTCGGTTGCTGCCATCCATTCAATTTCGGTTTCTTCAATCTGGCTGCACAATCTGGCACGCAATATTGACAGCTCTTCAGCCTGTTTTGGATCATCAACATATAAAGACTGCACCGCCAGTGCCTTGTCGATGACGGCAATTTTATCCTGTAATTTCTGTAACTTGCTCTCGGTTTGTTGAATCTTTCTCTTAACTTCAATCAGGCCGTCACGCCGGGCAGCGCGTTCCTGCCTCGACTGTCTGGCATCAACCTTCACAGAAGCCTTGCCATCTGACTTTCCAGACTGGCCAAGTTCGCGCCGGGCCTGTCTTGCATCTTCCAGTATCAGCCTGGTGTAATCATCAAGGTCACCATCATATGGAGCAACGGTTCCCTCGCGTACCAGCCACAGCCGGTCGACACAGGTTTCAATCAAATGCCGGTCATGCGAAATCAGAATTACCGCACCTTCAAACTCGTTGATCGCATGAATAAGAGCCTCGCGTGCATTGACATCAAGGTGGTTGGTTGGTTCATCCAGCACCAGAATATGCGGTCCGTGAAATGCGGCAAGAGCAAACAGCAATCTTGCCTTCTCACCGCCTGAAAGCCGACTGCATTTGGTGTCGGCATGTTCAGCTCCAAACCCGTATTGCCCAAGTTTTGCCCGCCTTTTGGCCTGTGTGGAATCTTCCATCAACCGGTTGAAATAATCATATGGGGTAAGATCAGCTTCCAGTTCATCAACCTGATGCTGGGCGAAATATGCAACATCCAGCCTTTTGTGATTGCGCATGACCCCGTCTTCAATCTGTAATCGTCCGCACAGCAATTTGGCAAATGTTGACTTGCCATTGCCATTGGCACCCAACAGTGCGATCCGGTCATCGCCATCAATCCGCAGATTTATATCGCGCAATATCGGCTTTCCCGGTTCATAACCAACCGAGGCATTTTCAAACCGCACCAGTGGCGGATTCAAAATTTTCTGGGCCTTGGGAAAATAGAAATTGACCGAGCGTTCCTCGATCACATCGGCTATCGGCTCCAGCCGGGCCAGAGCCTTTAAGCGTGACTGGGCCTGCCTTGCCTTGTTGGCCTGTGCCCTGAAGCGGTTCACAAAGGCTTCCATATGCCGTTTGGTTTCTTCCTGCTTCTTTTTCAGCTTTAATTGCAGTGCCTGTTTTTCTCGTCTCTGGCGTTCGAAATTATCATAGTTCCCCTGATAAAGAGTCAGCTTGTGCTGGCTTAAATGCAATATGGCATCAACCACATCATTCAACAGATCACGATCATGGCTGACAATCAGAACCGTATTGCGATAATTGCGCAAATATTGTTTCAGCCAGATAACCCCTTCCAGATCAAGATAGTTGGTAGGCTCATCAAGCAGCAATACATCAGGATTGGCAAATAAGCCCGCAGCCAGTGCCACCCGCATCCGCCAGCCCCCTGAAAGCGCCGAGCAGGGGCCATGCTGGGCTTCATGGGAAAAACCCAGGCCTGACAGAATGGTAGCAGCTCTTGCCGGTGCTGAATGGGCATCAATATCAGCCAGTCTGGTGTGGATATCGGCAATCCGGTGCGGGTCCATGGCTGTTTCAGCCTCAACCATCAGTTCTGATCGCTCTTTATCTGCTGCCAGTACTGTATCAATCAGGCTGGTCTCGCCGCCTGGTGCCTCTTGCGCCACCGTGCCTATGCGGGCCTGCCGGGGAACCGAGGTTGACCCGCCCTCTGGATGCAATTCACCCAGAATGATTTTTATAAGTGTGGACTTGCCTGTACCATTGCGGCCAACCAGCCCGACAGTATGCCCGGTTGGCAGGGCAGCCGTTGCCCGATCAAACAGCGTCCGGCCTTCAATACGATAGGTTAAGTCATTAATGTGCAGCATGCAAAGTCGTCTTGCCAGGGTGATAGCTTATCGCGAACCAAGCAATTACGACATTATTGGTAGTTTGGAAATAGCTGTGCTGCTGATTTCTGCCTAACTGGCTTCGGCCACGGTTTTGCCAGTCTGCAACATTGAGTATGCAAGTTCTATCTGTTTTGACATGGCGATTGCATAGTCACGGATTTCCAGCGGCATTTCGGCATGTCTGTAGCGCTTTGGATGATATGAGCGTGACAGCCTGCGATAGCTTTCCTCAATCTCACTGGCACTGGCCCCAGGCTCAAGTTTCAGTGTCTTGTAGGCATTGAACCCATTATCATTTTTTGCCGCTAATGGCTTGATTTTGCGCATGTCATGTTCGTGGGTTTCAATAATCGATGACTTGGCAATCAGCTTGTGATCATCATCATGAGTGACAAACATCACAAATTTGCCTTCACCATTTAATGTGCGGAAAAGGTCAGATGTTTCGGCAATGACAAATTTGCCGTCTATTTCGCGACCGTCAGACAGTTTGACCTTGGCAAAAACGTGTTTGCATCTTTCTTTGGCGGTGAACATTACTGACCTCTTTTTGTTTTATTACGCACAACCAAAACCCATGTCTGGTGTTGTGGAATATTACAATTATTGCTTTATCGGGCAGTTAATTCAAACGGCAAACAAACAGTGAAGAAAAACACATACTAAACAGAATGTTAAATCGCTGTAGCCGGTTGCTGGCTATTGTTGAAACCATCATTTGCAGCAGGTGCCGGATTCTTCAGCTGGACTTCAAGCATCTGATATGCCGCATTGATCAGCCGGGACATGTTGGCCGCATAAAGCGCCATTTCCTGCGGCAGCTCCACCCCGGAAAACCTGTCGGGATGATAGGCTTTTGCTCTTTCGAAATAGGCGGTGCGAACTTCGGAAAAATCAGATTCTGGTGAAATCTGCAAAATTCTGTATGGATTGAAGTCCTTGTCGGAATCTGTCCCGGTATCCAGTTTTTTTACCTTTGGAATATCTGAAGGTATGGCTTCGGCCAGAGAGGTTTTGGCGATAAAGGATCGCTGACCGTTAAGGGTTTCAAACTGGATGAATCTCGATTCTCCATTCAGCGTGCGAGGCAGGTCTGAAGACATGGCAAGAATAATATTCCCCTGCAAACAACGCCCGTCAGTCAGCTTGACTGTTGCTGGAACATTTTTTGTTGCACTGTCTGAGTTGAACATGAAAGTCGCCTGTCTGTTAATGGTTGCAAATTGGCTGGAAGTCTATGTCAATCAGGTTGATGTTTGGTAAAGATACCGGTTTATATAGGTTGTTTATGGAATTTTATTCTACTGTTTCCATTTGTTTTTGCAGGTTCATGTCGCGTTCATGTTTTTTCCATTAAACTGCCGCTGTCAAATTTATGACGTCTGGCAACCGGGGCCAGATGTTCGGGACTATTTGATAAAGCAGGATTATCTGCCCGGATGACAAGGAATGCTTTGCATGCATTTGACCAGAACTATTACCATATTTGCTGGTGCAGTATCGCTAACGCTGCTTGCTGGTTCGCTGACAGCAAATTCAGAGTCTCGTGATGGATTTGACGGGCAACCGCGTATAAAAATCCAGATAGACCGATCAGCTTCACCCCAACGCAAGCCCAAGCCAAAAAAACTGCTTAATCAGGATCGAGATTTGCGCCTGTATCAGCAATCATTGCGCAAGCAGAGCATTGCCCAGTTGAAAGACCGGGTAAGGAAGCTCAATGGCACCCTTGCAAGCCCCCGGATTAACGCCATTCAGCGCCAGATACTGACTGACATGCGTAATTCGGCCAGTAATGAATTGCGCAGAAAATTGCGGGCCAGACGGCAAAATAATAACCGGCAACGCCAGGCCGGGCCTGATCCAAGACTGGAAAAACTGCTTGATCCATATATTGGCAGGCTCAATGACAAACAATTGCGCAAACGCCAAAGAGCAATTGAACTGGCAATCGCCAATCGCCAGTTTGATCGTGACCAGCAACAGCGCGCAAAGCGTCTTTCAGTTGCAATCAGCCGTGAACTGACAAGCCGCCGCGATGCCAGATTGCAGCGCAAGGCCAACAGGCAGCGCCAGCAACAGCAGGCACAAAAGGCCCGTGATTTTCAGACGATGAAATATCAGGCAAAAAAACAGGCGCGCAGGATTTTGAATGATCAGCGTGACCCCAACAGGATGAGCGATGCAGATTTGCGCAACCGTATAGCTTCAATTCGCCAGCTTTTGCGTAACCCGGCCCTGCGTTCGTCTGACAGCCGGAGCCTGCGCGAAGTTCTGGCTCGTGACCGCAAAATCCTGCGCAACCGTGTGGCCGAAGCCAATAATCGCCCGGTAAGGGATGCTTATCGGCCAGCTCCTGAACAGATCGATATTGGTGTGCTGGAATTGCTTGATGACAGGCGCGGTTCGCGCGATCTCTCGGACCGGCAATTGCGCCGCCGGATCAAAAGAATATTGTCAGTCCTTGATGGCGCATTCCTGCGACCTGGGCAGCGCCGCGATTTGCGCGACATGCTAAGTGAGGACCGGGCAGAAAAACGCCGCCGCCTGCTGGTTCATCGTCGCCAGCGTCAGCGCGAACTTGCCAGATCAAAGCCGAAAAGGCCAAAATTTGAAATCATTCTGTCTCCGCGCATCAGCTTTGGTATCAATCGCACCAATGATATTGCTGCTGCAGAAGCAGATGATGAGCGTATCGGCGCCTATCTGACCGCACCGGTTAAGCGCAAGTTCAAACGCCGTTACACATTAAATGAAGTAAGGCGCAATCCTTCCATTACCCGCCAGATGCCAGGGGTAGACCTTGATACAATCAGATTCGGCTTTAATGAGGCCTTTATCCGTGAAGAGGAAATTGACGAGCTTGATACGATTGCCCGGTTCATTGAACAGCAACTGGCCTATAATCCTGATGAGGTGTTCCAGCTTGAAGGCCACACTGATGCGGTAGGATCAGCGGCTTATAATTACCGTTTATCCCTTGCAAGGGCCAAAGCGGTAAAACATGCACTGACCAAATTCTTCGTAATCCCGTCCCGCGCCCTGGTAACGGTCGGTTTTGGCGAGGATTATCTGAAAATTCCAACCCCGGAAGCAGAAGCTGAAAACCGCAGGGTTACCATTCGCCGGATAACCCCGTTACTGTATCGTCGCTGATACAGACATATATGACCTTTAAAAGGGTGCGTCATCAGCTTTATCGGCAATGGCGCACCCTTTTGCTTGAAGACAATGCAATCCGGCGCTATAACCCAGCCAAATTCAAATCACTTACATTCTCAATCAACTTCAAGGAAAGACCAAAACCCATGGCCATTCAACGTACTTTTTCGATTATCAAACCTGATGCAACCCGTCGCAATATTACCGGCAAGATTATTGCCAAGCTGGAAGATGCCGGCCTGCGGGTAGTTGCTTCCAAGCGGGTGAAATGGGAAAAGGCTGATGCTGAAAAATTCTATGCAGTACATGCCGAACGCCCGTTCTTTAATGATCTGGTGGCTTTCATGACTTCCGGTCCGGTTGTCTTGCAGGTGCTGGAAGGTGAAAACGCTATTGCGCTTAACCGTGAAACCATGGGTGCAACCAATCCTGAAGAAGCAGCAGAAGGTACAATCCGCAAGGAATTTGCTGAAAGCCTTGAAGCCAATTCAGTGCATGGTTCTGACAGTGAAGAAAATGCTGCCATTGAAATTGCCCAGTGCTTCACTGAAGCTGAAATTGTTGGTTGAACAAGTTGTCCAACCCGCGCTTGATATTTCTGATTGCCGCCATGGTCCTTGTGGTTGTGGCGTCAAACTTTCTGGTACAGTTTCCGGTTAATGCCCGGATCGGTTCGCTAAACCTGGCTGATCTTTTAACCTGGGGTGCGTTTACCTATCCAGCAGCCTTTCTGGTAACCGATCTTACCAACCGCACTTTTGGACCGGGCAGGGCGCGGATTGTGGTTTTTGCCGGTTTTGTCATTGCGGTAACATTGTCAATAGTGCTGGCAACCCCGCGCATTGCCATTGCATCGGGCACAGCTTTTTTAACAGCACAACTGCTTGATGTTTTCATTTTCAACCGGCTGCGAAATAATGTCTGGTGGCGGGCACCGCTCACCTCATCCTTTATTGGTTCGGCAATTGATACAGCGCTGTTTTTCAGTCTGGCATTTGCTGCAAATTTTGCAATGCTGGGGGCGAATGATGAATTTGCTATTGGCCATGCTCCGCTGATCGGCATTTTTGCCATTGAACTGCCACGCTGGATATCATGGGCAATTGGTGATTTTGCGGTAAAAATGACCATGGCCTTGATTATGCTTGTGCCTTATGGGGCGCTGCGCAACATTTTTATCAATTCAACCAGACTGCAAAGTCAGTAATGAAAATATAATAAAAAGGCCAGACTGAAATTGCTTTCAGTCTGACCGCTTTTAATCAATTGTCTGTTGCTACAGGCGACTGCGTCGGAATATTTCCCCACTGCTGGATCTGACCCGCAATTTGAACCATACTCCGCGCCTTTTGGCATGGAATGTGTAATTGTTACCGCGACAATCACGTGGCCGCACCCGGTAATATCCCTGATCACGTATCAGGCTTATAACTTCACGACATGACAGGCGATAAGGCGGGGTATAATAATCTGAATCATATCTGCGGTCATATCCGCGATCATAACCATTATATCCGTCATAGCCATTATACCACCGGTCATATCCACGATCATATCCCCGGTCGTAACCGCGGCGATATAATGGTTTTGTCCTGATTACCCGGCCATTGCTGGATTTGATTTCAATCGTGTACCAGCGCCCACGTTTTCTTCCCTGATATGTGTAGGCGCGTCCGCGGCAATCCAGCGCCTTGATCTGACGAAATCCGCGATTTCTGACGATCCGCCGGCCTTGTCCGCAGGACAATTTGAGCCAACGGATCGACTGACTGGCCAAAGTGATACCGGGTCCATTATAGTATCCAGGCCTGTCATTGTTTGTTGGAAGATTCTCTGTAAAGCTCAAGTCAAATTGCACAGCTGAGGCAGCCATGGCCTTTTCAGCAGGTTGAATTGTAAATGCTGCAAGCAAAGTTGCGGCAACCACCACTAATCCTTGTTTGATCATTTTGTCCTCCTCAAGTGGTCTGATCAGGTCAAATCCGCCGCTATTCAGCCTGACTTCAATGAGGAAAATAATATCAGAATAAAAATGAACGGGATCAAATAATCCCGTTCATCGATCGTTCATATTCATATATTTGAATTAGACAAGATTTGCTCAGATATGGATACGGCGATAGATACGACCAGTGCGTGATTTCATTTTCAACAGATACCAGTTGCCCCAGCGGCGACCTTCAAACTTGTAAACACTGCCGCGACAATCAACGGCCCTTACATTGCGATATCCATGATTGCGGACAATCCGTTTGCCTCTGGCGCAGCTTACACGCCGCGAGCGATGACGCGGAGCCACATAATATCCGCCGCCATAATATCCACCAGCATAATAAGGGGCAGGGTAGTAAGCGCCAGGAAACCCGATACTCACGTCAAAGTTTACTCTGGCTTCAGCTTTTTCAACCGGCTGCAAGGCTGTGGCGGCTGTGAACAATATGGTGGCTGCGATAAGTGTTTTCTTCAACATGGTTTTCCTCATTTCCTGTTTGCGCCAGCTGGTTAATCTGGGTGGCGCTGTTCTCAACGTTGAAAACACAATGCAATTTGCCGCCTGAACAAAACCGTAAACCCTGGTTCATATTTCGTTCATTTAGGTTTGTTTGAGTGTTATATCTTTGAAAAGACAAGAAAAAAATTAGAAAATTTTTATTTTTTTCATCATCCGACTGTGTATATTGGCAAGTACAGGCAAATAAAAAAGGCCAGACTCATGGTCTGACCTTTCAGCATTCAATAAACTGCAATTGCTTAGTCTACCAGTTGCAAGGCTCCGGCAGCAGAGCGGCCATTGCGGCCTTCTTCAAGTTCAAAGGATACTTTTTGGTTGTCCTTCAATTCTGACAATCCGGCATTTTCCACTGCGGAAATATGAACGAAAACGTCTTTACCACCATCATCGGGAGCGATGAACCCATAGCCTTTGGTTGTGTTGAACCATTTAACCGTACCCGTGGCCATTTTACTGTATCCTTTGTATCTTTTTCTAATATATCCGCCAGAAAAATTACGGCGGCACTCTAGTGGCGGTAAAAATTTTCTGCCTTTACCTGTGAAAATCAGGAACAATTCAACAAAAAATGCCGCACACTATGGATGTAGTGGCCTATACAAAATGCAATTGCAAGGAAAATGTCCCCAAAAGCTGACAATTAAGCAACAACGCGTCGATTAGTCATAGTAAGATACATAAAGCCACAGACATAAAGCCAGTGTAATCCTGCCAGCGGTATCAGTGTCCTGATCCAGGCGCATATGGCGTTAGAACGGATTCAATCATTCACTTGCAGCTTTGATTAAGTCATTGCAAGGCAAGGCCGTTAGTATATGCAAAGTGAATTAATCTTAACGTGACAGGCGCTATAGTTTCATGGCCTAAAAGCAGTAATGCAGACAGGTTCACCCGGCCAGGTTGTACTTTGTTGAAATTACCGGATTTTTATGCGTTTCCATGCAATTTTCCATATGTAATTAATTACCCCTTAACAAATTTCGAGACATCATCGGGTAATTCAACAAGTTCTTTTAGGGGAAAGTTAATGGCCGACACAAAACGGATTTTAGTGGTGGATGATGATACAGATGCTGCAGATTCTCTTGCCGAGCTGTTTGAGATGGACGATCATCACGTAACTGTGGCTTATAATGGTGAAACCGCAATCAGCGCCTATGAGAATGACAATTTTGATATAGCCTTTATGGACATCATGATGCCCGGCCTGAACGGTGTTGAGAGTTTCTTTGAAATTCGCAAGAAACACCCTGATGCCCAGGTATATTTCATGACCGGCTATTCATCAGGTGATCTGGTGCAGCGCGCACTGGATGAAGGCGCCCTTGGTGTGCTGCCCAAACCGGTTGATCCAATGGAGTTGCTGACAGCCATTGCCTGAGCTGCCAGCACCTCTTGACTAGCCCATAATAACAGAAACGCCTATGGAACTGATTTCCATATGTACCATGTCGCCCAGCTTGAACTGGTCGCCGGTTGTCGGCATGACCGTGAAAATATCTGCATCTTTCCAGCGCGTCACATATTCAGTGCCTGAGCCAATATAGGCGCGGCTGGTAACAACCCCGCAAATACCTGTTTTGCTCTCCCCCTTGACCATGGTCAGGGCTTCAGGACGTATTGCCAGCCTGACCGGACCGGCATCCTGACCACGCGTATCACTAATCAGTTCCAGTTTATAGCCATTGATTGAAGCAAATGCTTTCTTGTTTTTGAAAGACAGGTCAGCATCAACAATATTGGCATCGCCCATGAAGGTGGCAACAAATTCTGATTTTGGTTGCAGGTATAATTCTTCCGGGGTGCCAAGCTGTGATATTTCCCCGGCCTTCATCACCAATACTGCGTCAGACACTGAAAGGGCTTCATTCTGGTCATGGGTAACATATACCGAAGTAATGCCGGTTTCCTGTTGCAGGCGCCTGATGTCCTCGCGCATCTGCCGGCGCAGTTTGGTGTCAAGATTACTCAAAGGTTCATCAAACAGCATCACATGCGGCTCCAGAATCAGCGCTCTGGCCACAGCCACGCGTTGTTGTTGTCCGCCTGAAATCTGATCGATATAGCGTTCCTGAAAACCACCCATGCCAACAGAATCAAGAGCTGCTGCAATCCGGTCCTTGCGCTCACTTGCTGGAACCTTTTGCACTTTCAGCCCGTAGCCGACATTCTCCCCGACTGTCATATGCGGGAACAGGGCGTATGACTGAAACACCATGGCCACATCCCGGCGCGATGCTGACAGGGTTGATACATCCTCATCACCAAGGAAAAGCTGGCCACTGGTTGGCAATTCCAGCCCGGCAATCAGCCGCAGGATTGTAGTCTTGCCGCAACCTGACGGCCCTAAAAGCGTGGTCAGACTGCCCGGGGCAATTTCAAGATCAATTCCTTTCAGGACTATATTGTCATCATAGGCTTTAACGACGTTGCGCAGGGAAACGCCATAGGATTTTTTGTTAGTCATAATCGTTTCCTTTAACTGGCTTTGATTGTGCGCTGGGTGCGTGACTTGCCGACAAGCTTGTCGACTACCAAAATGAAGATCATCATGGTTACAATCAGCACTGACCCGTAACAGATCGCCTGACCGAAATCACCGTCTTCAACCCGGCTCAAAATGTAAGTGGTTGCAACTTGTGTGTCAGGTGTCACCAGAAAGATGATAGCACTGACGGTGGTCATTGATTTGACAAATGAGAACACCACAGCTGAAATCAGTGCCGGCTTGAGCAGCGGCAGGACTATAGTGAAAATGGTACGCAATGAGCTGGCTCGCTGGGTGAGCGAGGCCTCCTCAAGCGCCGGGTCTATCTGGGCAAGACCTGAAACCCCGGCTCTGATGCCAACTGGCATATTGCGGACGATAAATGATATGATCACTACCGCGGCTGATCCGGTCAGCAATAATGGTGCCGTATTGAATGCCAGAATATATGAAATACCGATAACCGTGCCGGGAATTGCAAAACAGATCATCGCACCGAAATCCACCAGATTGCGTCCGGCAAATCGCCGCCTTGTGGTCACATAGGCTATCAAAATACCAAACATGGCAGTTAGCGGTGCGCCAACGGCTGAAAATTCCAAAGTGGTGATATAGGAAGGCCATGCACCATAGCCAAACCCGCGCGCCCATAGTTCTTCATAATGCGCCAGGGTCGGGGTGTAATCAGCACCCCAGTTGACCACAAACCCGCCAACCAGAATTGATACATACAAGATTGCTGTAAAGGACATCCAGCTAATGGCGATAACAGTGCAGCCGCGCTGCAACCAGCGTGGCAATGGCTGGAAGCCACCAGCAGTCCCCTTGCCGGTCACGGTTACATAGGACTTGTTGCCAATCCAGTAGCGTTGAATTGCAAAACCGATGAGCGAAAAGCCGAGCAGGGTGATACCAAGTGTTGCCGCACGGGCATAATCGAGCTGTGCCCCGACAATGGAAAAATAAATTTCCGTTGCCATCACATCATAATCACCGCCCAGAACCATCGGGTTGCCAAAGTCGGCCAGTGAAGAAATCATTGCCAACAGATAGGCATTGGCTATGCCGGGCCTTAATAGCGGGAAAGTGACATTCTTGAAGGTCTGCCAGTCATCGGCCCGCATGGTCAAAGACGCTTCTTCCATCGACGGAGAAATGGTAGAAACCATACCCATCAGCAACATGAAGCTGATCGGAGTGAAGGACAGTGTCTGGGCCAGAAAAATCCCCCAGAAGCCGTAAATATAGGCCGAGCGTTCAAACCAGCCCTCATTGCCCGAGCCAATAAACAGACCGCCATCACCAAACAGATACAAAAGGAAGTCGTTAATAGTGCCACTGCGCCCGAAAATCAGGATCAGCGCCAGACCTATAACAAAGGGCGGGGTAATTATTGGCAGCATGGAGAATATGCGGATAACCCCTTGCGCCCTGGTTGAGATACGTGCTGCATAAAGCGCAAATACCAGACCTAGAAATGTAGTTGATGCCCCGACAAATATGGCCATTGTCAGGGAATTCCACACAACCCGGCCCATGCCGAAACTGGTAATAAGGTTGAAGAACATGAATGGCGTGAAGGCGCCTTTATCATCAACAACAACCTTGGAGAAAATCGTCAGAACCGGGAAATAGATGAATACACCAACCAGACCGCCAACCAGCAAAATGGCCCCGGTCATGAATGGATCGCCCTGAATGAAGCCCAACCGTGCCAGCGCCAGCGCCAGAATCCCGCCAAAGGCAACCATCTGGATAGCCGCGCCATAGCCTAGCGCCTCACCATTCAGTGTGGCAATAACCAGTATGCCGATAAATGCAATTGTGCAGATAATGGCGTCAATCAGATCTGCCTTTGCCATTGACCGCCATGGCCGAACTGCAATCAGTATCAGGCAAACCAGTGAAAATGCTGATGATTTGATGCTGCTCCAGGCATATGCGTTATAGAATTCGCTGTATGTTGCATCAAATACGCCATATTCCAGCGCATTCCATGGTAACAGGAAAAACGCTGCAAAGCCGAGCAGACACCATCGCAATATCGGATTACTCCACGAAAATGATTCCACCCTAATCGTATCGCTCATTATTCCCCGCTTTCCTGACATCTGGTGTCAGTACCCCACGTATAATTGCAGCATGAACCGCAACCAGGCAGGTATGTTCAATCATTGTCTTTGCCATTTTCCCGCCATCACGGGAATGACGAAGAGCAAAAGCAACACAGTCACCCGATTTGGGTGACTGTGCAGTATTGTCTAGCGTTCAAGTGGTTTGACTTCCTTGATCCAGCGATCAATCAGATGCTTGCGCATTTCTTCTGATCCGTATTTGACAAAATCATAATCGATCAGCTTGGTTGATTCCAGCCGGATAGCTTCTTTGGGAACCGCTGCATTAACATTGGTAGGCACCTGGAAAGCACTCACTGTTGCGGCGATTTCCTGGCCTTCCTTGCTCAATGCCCAGTCAACAAACTTCTTGGCATTTTCCATGTTGCGTGCACCCTTGATGATGCTCAACCCGCCAATTTCATAGCCGGTGCCTTCACAAGGTGCAACCAGTTGCAGCGGGAAACCCTTGGCCTTGACCTTGGCATGATCATGCAAAAAGCCGATGCCAACCATAACTTCACCGCGACCGGCATTCTTGCCAGGAGCTGATCCTGATTTGGTATATTGGGCAACATTCTTGTGCAGCTTTTTGAAGAATTCAAAGGCTTTTTCTTCGCCCCACAGCTGAACAAAGGTTGCAGTCGCAGTATATGCAGTGCCCGAGCTTTGCGGACTGGCTACCTGCACCTTGCCCTTGAATTCAGGTTTGGTCAGGTCTGCCCAGCATTTTGGCATTTCAAGTTTGGCTTTTTTCAAAAGATCAGTATTAACCGAATAGCCAAGAATACCAACATAGATACCGGTGGAGTGATGCTTCTTGCTGGTTGCCGGATTCCTGTATGCTTCGCCAATTTCTTTCAACATCGGAGATGCGTAGGATTCAAGCAGCCCGTTGACACCAGCCTGTGAATGCGGATCAAGTGTACCACCATACCATACATCACCTTTCGGGTTAGCTTTTTCTGCCAGTATCTTGGCATATGTTGAACCTGAACCATTACGGCTCATGGATACCTTGACATCAAACTTCTTCCCGAAGGTTTCTGCTGCCTTCTGGCACCAGTCAGCCTGCATGCTGCAATAGATAACCAGACGCCCGCTTGCCTGTGCTGAATAGGCGGTTGCAGCCATGGTTATTGCTGTAGCAGTCGTTAATAGCAGTCGACGCATTTTATTACTCCCTTTGTTTTTGAAATATTCTTTTCTGCCCTGGACTTTCTGTAGTCCTGAATTTCAAATTATAGGAGTGTGTAGGGTGACTGTCAAATTAATGTCAGTAAAATTAATTGAATCAATGTGGCAAAAAAATTTGCCAAACCTTTGAAAAGAATCATTTTCAAACCGATAGAATCGAGTCATTACTGGACCCATGAACAAGACCAATGAAATCCATACCAGACGGCTGCTTCAGGCAATGGCGGCAGCCCTGTTTCTGGCAACGCTGGCTCCGGTGGTGGTGCTGGCTGCCGGCTAGAGCGCCCCGGTGCCTGTAATCCATCAAATGGCCGGATAATTATACAGCATTCTCTTTCTGTTCTATGAGCAACCATCTGCAAAAAACTGCCGCAATAATCGCACCTGTCAGCTGGAAAACTATAAATAGTGGAATATCCATCGGTCTGATACCGGCAAACGTGTCAGAAAGCCCGCGGGCAATGGTTACAGCCGGATTGGCGAAAGATGTTGAGGCTGTGAACCAGTAGGCAGCGGTTATGTAAAGCCCTACAGCGACTGGCACGGCCCCTGGACGGGATTTGATGGTTGCAAGAATGGTAAATACCAGCCCGAATGTTGCCACTGCTTCGGCAAACCATTGTGGCGGACCGCTGCGAACTTTCAGTGAGAATTGCAGCAAATCCAGATCAAACATCAAATGTGCCGCCCACACACCGGCAATGCCACCCAATATCTGGCAAAGTACATAAACTATACTGTCTGACAGGCTGATTTCACCCCTTATGGCAAACACCATGGTAACTGCCGGGTTGAAATGCGCGCCTGAAATCGGTCCCAGCATGGTAATCAGCACCACCAGAATTGCCCCGGTCGGGATGGTGTTGCCAAGCAGGGCAATTGCAACATTGCCGCCTGCCAGTGTCTCGGCCATAATTCCAGAACCAACCACGGTTGCCAGAAGCAAGGCTGTACCTGTAAATTCGGCTGCATATTTGCGCGCTTTGGTAAATTCCACTAACCCTGTTCCCCGGTTTTTTCCAATAGCTGTTATCAATTCCAGTGATTAGCCATAATTGGCCGTGCTGTTTTCATTACAGCCAATTTCATCAATCACCGGCTGGCAAAGCATATGCTCACCACCGCAGCAATCTTCCATCAGAAAAGCCAGAAGTCCGCGAACCCCGTCAAAATCTGCAAAATACCGGACAGATCGCCCCTGACGCTGCTTGCGTATCAGTCCGGCATTGGAAAGTATTGTCAGATTGGCAGACATGGTGTTCTGCTTCACCCCAAGAATCTCCCCGATCGCACCCGAAGCAATACCGTTGCTGCCAGCGCGAACCAGCAACCGGAAAACATCCAGTCGGGTCTCCTGTGACAGGGCCGAGAAGGCAGAAATTGCATTTGACTTATCCATATATCATGAATAGTCGATAAGACAAGCAATTGCAAGTACCAGCCAGCCAGGATGAATCGCAGATGAACGGCTCCCTCAGCCAGCTTTCATATTGCCGCTGATATATTGTTAACCATAAATGATTCTACAGATTTAACGGCTGGAAAACAAAAATGGAAACCATGAGCAACAATAACAAATTACTGATGATGATGGCCGCCGCTCTGGCCATTGCCACTATCATTCCGGCACTGCTTATTTCTTAAGAAGCTTTCCCTGAACATCAGGGAAATAGCGCTGTTTCATCCGTTTGAGATAGGCTTCAAGATTGGCGTGTGAATTTATCCTGTCAATCATTGGTGAATTAAAGGCAGGTTCTGCCATGCTGGCCAGATTGGCAAATACCATGGCATCGGCACCGCAAGGCTGATCAGACATGATGAATTGCCGCTTTCCCAAAATTGCCGCCAGCGCGTCAACTGCCCGTCCGGCCAGAATATTGGCTTCCGTGCGAGAGTGACGGCCAAGCCCTTGCCCATAAAGATTCTTGCGAACCTTTTTTTGCACCATAGCAGCAATAAGCGGTCTGATCAGGGCCGGGGCTTTGTCAAAAAAGGCCCGTGGACCCTTGTTGAAATTGTCATCTTCCAGCCAGCGTTCGCGCACCATGGCCCAGTAAAGATGATCCTCGACCATTTTTTCAATCGCCCAGGCAATTCCGCGCTGGCGTTCATCCAGCCCGGCATCAAAGTCAAATTTGTATTTGTCCTCAATATGCATGCGGATAAACACACTATCGGCAATCACCTTACCATCATCATTTATATATGGAAGCTTGCCCTTTGGTGCCTTGTTGAAACCGTCATAATCGGCCTCATATTCCAGCCCGGCCATTTTCAGCATGATTTCCGCCTTGACTACAAAGGGTGAAGCATCAATCAGGGAGTGCATCGGGCCGAACTTGTACAAAATTATCAATTGTCTATTCCCTCTTTGCGCCGTTGCTCCAAAAGAAATTGCGGATCAAATGTTATTTTCCTTATTGTTGGTGTGTCTTTGGATATTACCCGCCAGACCGGGCATATCTGGCTGACCGGTGTGCCGTTCTCATGTGCTTCCCATGCCGCTTCTGCCACTATTCTAAGGAATATTCCGGTGGTTATCGGGCATGTAACCTCGGCATCAAACTCATTTGCCAGCTGATCGCGCATCTGGCGCGGGTTCATTGCTTCACCTTCTGGAATATTGCGAATGAACCTGTCGACAATCAGTGCTGTCGGGATCAGCATGATCTGTCCCTTTTTCATCCCTGCAATATTCATCGGCACAGGTTTGACCTGATGCGGTTTTTCAGAATTGAGTTTTTCTGTCCAGCTTTTCATTTGCTTGCCTCCTGATTGCTATATACTGACACCCTGCTGACAACATGGTGTCAGCAGTGTTCAGCTATTATCCCCGCCAAAGGAGAAAGCCATGCGCCGTGCTGATCGTTTGATGCAGATAATCCAGATATTCCGACGCCTTCGCGGCCCGGTCACTTCTGATGTTCTGGCCAGAGAGCTGGAAGTCACCCGGCGCACTGTCTATCGCGATATTGCCAGCCTGATTGCCAATGGTGTGCCGATCAGGGGCGAAGCCGGTGTTGGTTACATTATGGATCAGGGCTATGATCTGCCGCCATTGATGTTCACAGCTGATGAACTGGAGGCGATTATGCTTGGTGCCCGGCTGGTTGCCACACAGGGCGATGAAATCCTTGCCCGTTCAGCCCGTGACGCAGTTGCCAAGATTGCCACTGTCCTGCCGGCAAAGCTGAAACCTGTCATGCTTGATACACCGCTTTTCGCCCCGGATTTTGGCAGCAGCGAAATAGATCAGGTTGATTCCGGCCTCATTCGCAAGGCATTGCGTGACCAGACAAAGCTGAAACTGCATTACAGCGATGCCGAACAGCGAAAAACCGTGCGCACCATCTGGCCAATAGCCATGGCTTATCATTCCGGCATTCGCCTGTTGGTGGGGTTTTGTGAATTGCGACAGGATTTTCGCCATTTCCGGGTTGACCGTATTGAAACACTGGAGTTGACTGGAGAGAAAATTCCCGAACGCAAGGATCAGCTGTTTCATCGCTGGTGGAAGCAGGATTCAGAAAAATATGGGGATTACATGCTGGTGCGATCAGGATAGCTTGTTAATGGCCTTTGCCAGGGACAGGGGATATATCCGGTGTTCTTCGGCCAGCACCCGTTTGGCCAGACTATCAGCTGTGTCACCTGCAAGAACCGGAACTTCAGCCTGCATGATGATCGGTCCGGCATCAAGATCGGCAATGACATAATGCACTGTGCAGCCATGGGTCTTGGCCCCATCTTTCAAAGCCCGTTCATGCGTATGCAGCCCCTTATAGGCAGGTAGCAGGGAAGGGTGGATATTTAGCATCCTGTCCTGCCATTTTTTTACAAACCCTGAAGTCATTATCCGCATGAACCCGGCACAGGCAACCATCTCCACCTTGTGAGCCAGCAATTCATTATGCAGCGCATCTTCAAATGCCTCGCGGCTGTCAAACTGCTTGTGATCAATGCTGATTGCCGCAATTCCTTCCTGTCTGGCGCTATCAAGTCCGGCAGCATCAGGGCGGTTGGAAATCACCACCACTATTTCAGCAGGATAATCCGGGTCTTTGGCAGCCTTGATCAGTGCCGTCATGTTGGAACCGCGCCCGGATATCAATATTCCAACCCGCATTTTATGACTCACAGTTTCAGCCCGCCCTTATATTTGACACCCGCTTCGCCAGTGATCCGGCCAAGTTCAACCGCATCATCAAAAGCCACTGCATGTTCCAGGTCAGCAATCACGCACATGCCTATGCCGCAATTAAATGTTTTCAGCATTTCTGACTCTGCGATATTGCCGGTTTTTGCCAGCCAGCCAAATACTGGCGGCACCTCAATGGCATCCAGATTGATCTCAAACCCAAGATCATCGCCAACCACCCGCGGCAGGTTTTCGGTAAAACCTCCCCCGGTAATATGTACCAGCCCGTTTATGCCGCCAGCCTTTAATGCCGCCAATACCGGTTTTACATAAATCCTTGTTGGCGTCAGCAGGGCTTGTCCCATTGTCATATCGGCAAACGGGGCCTTGTCATCCCATGACATGCCACTTAATTCCACCAGCTTGCGGATCAGTGAATAACCATTGGAGTGCGGCCCTGATGATGGCAGTCCCAGAATCACATCACCCTTTTTCACTCCTGAAGGCAAAACCCTGCCGCGTTCAACCGCCCCGACGGCAAAGCCTGCCAGATCATAATCACCATCTGCATACATGCCCGGCATTTCTGCCGTCTCGCCACCAATAAGGGCGCAACCGGCATCAATACAGCCATCGGCAATCCCGGCCACTACATCGCGCGCGGTTGCAATATCCAGCTTGCCGGAAGCAAAATAGTCTAAAAAGAACAAAGGCTCGGCACCTTGCACCACCAGATCATTTACCGACATTGCCACCC
>JALXCV010000011.1 GCA_026990765.1 Hyphomicrobiales bacterium
GTGCAGCTTTCAGCAGTGGCAATCATCAGGCCGGATGAGCGGGCGTTATCAAGTACTTCCTTGACTTGCAATATGAGTTTTTTGTCAAACATCTTGTTAATCCTGTTCAGGCAGACGCACGGTTGCGGTTGCCATTGCGGCAATGCCCTCCCTGCGACCGGTAAATCCCAGCTGCTCGCTGGTAGTTGCCTTGATTGACATGCGACTTATTTCAAGCCCGAGAATTTCTGCCATGGTTTTGCGCATATCATCAATAAAGGGGCGCAGTTTCGGGGCTTCGCAGATTATGGTTATATCGCAATGTGCAAGGACACCATTTTTCTGTTTTACCAGATCATTTGCACCTTTAAGAAAGATTGCAGAAGCAGCACCTTTCCATTGCGGATCAGATGGCGGGAAGTGAGAGCCAATATCGCCCTCACTGATGGCTCCCAATATTGCATCGGTCAAGGCGTGCATTGCCACATCAGCGTCTGAATGGCCTTTTAATTTTGCAGTGTGAGGCAGCTTGATGCCGCATAATATCACGTGGTCACCTGGTTCAAATGCGTGCACATCAAAGCCCTGACCAACGCGGATATCTGTAAGGGAGAAAGGATTTGTGCCGGTCATTTTTGCATCAGCCTTTTTAATGTCATCTGCTGTGGTCAGTTTGGTGTTGGCCGGGTCGCCAGCAATTATTGCCACTTCAATACCGGCCCATTCGAGAATTGAAGCATCATCAGTAAGCCCGGTTACGGCCTGTGCTTCAGCATTTTTATGAGCATTGAAGATAGTTTCAAATATGAAACCTTGCGGGGTCTGAACCGCGCGCAACTGTTCGCGATCAATTGTGCTTTCGATCAGATCGCCTGATACCTGCTTGATGGTATCGGTTACTGGCAGTCCGGGGATGGCGCCTGCATGTTCATCAAGCGCGGCAATGGTTTTAGTGATCATTTCGCTGGAAACAAACGGGCGTGCTGCATCATGGATCAATATATTATCGGGTTGTCTGGATTGCATGGCTTTCAGACCGGCAAAAACCGAGGCCTGACGGGTATTACCACCTGCAACCGGGGCTGGAATATCATAATCGCCAAGGGCATCTGCATATAAATCATCCTGATTGTGGCCGATAACCAACTGGATATGGTCAATATCTGGATGAGCAAGGAACGCCTCAAGCGTATGACAGATAACCGGTTTTGATCCTATCATCTGGTATTGTTTGGGTATCTGCCCACCGGCGCGGGTGCCCGACCCGGCAGCGACGATGATAACGCCTGTGCTCATTGCTGTTCCCTTTGTTTTATTACCCGGTCTTTTAGCGCGGTGTATGACATGCGGCAATGTAAAGTTTGGTTTGCTATTGCCAAGTCTGCCGGCTTTGCGTAATTGTGCCTGAAAATTAGGCAGGTTATATATGAGTTTTCAATTTGCAAATATTGAAACCCGCAACCGGGTATTTCTGGCGCCAATGTCGGGCGTTACGGATCTGCCATTTCGCCAGATAGCCTATAATCACGGGGCAGGGCTGGTTGTTTCAGAAATGGTTGCATCCAAAGAGCTGGTGCAAACCCGCAAGGACATGCTGCGCAAATCAGGTGGTGAAAATACCGGTGCCTGGATTGTGCAACTGGCCGGGCGCGAAGCTGAATGGATGGCACAAGGTGCCAAAGTGGCGGCTGATATGGGCTGTCAGGCCATCGATATAAATATGGGTTGTCCTGCAAGGCGGGTAACCGGTTCAGCTTCAGGTTCTGCACTGATGCGCAATCTTGATCATGCGATGCAGTTGGTTGATGCAGTAGTTGGTGCCAGTGATGTGCCGGTGACGCTTAAAATGCGACTTGGCTGGGATGAAAAAAGCATAAATGCAGCTGAGCTTGCCAAAAGAGCTGAAGATGCCGGGGTTTCGATGATTATTGTACATGGTCGCACCCGCTGTCAGTTCTACAAGGGCAAGGCTGACTGGAAAGCAATTGCTGCGGTAAAGCAAAATGTGAATATTCCGGTGGTTGCCAATGGGGATGCCAAAACTGTTACAGATATCAGGCAGATGCTGGCACAATCTGGAGCTGATGCGGTGATGATCGGGCGCGGGGCTTACGGGCGGCCATGGCTGATTGGTGAACTGGCCAACCAGCTTGACAAGGGAAGCGGGATTGAACCGTTGCAACTGGCTGGGCAACTTGCGGTAACTGAACAATTATATCATTCCATATTATCGTTTTATGGAACAGGGACAGGTGTCAAATTTGCCCGCAAGCATCTTGGATGGTTTCTTGATCATTGTGTGGAAAACCGGATGCTGGCCAGTGATGAACTACCCATATGGCGCAAGGCTTTGATGCAAGAGAGCGATCACTGTAAAGTGCTTGATGCTTTTACTGAACTGGGTTTGCAGATGCAGGACCGCAAGGTGAGGGCGGCATGAGTTCCAGGCAAAGACAGGATATGGCGCTGATTGCCGGTCTGGTTGATTCCATTCCCAACCCGATATTGGTGGTTGACGAGAATGATGGCGTGGTGCTGGCCAATCTTACAGCGGAGAATTTTTTTCATACCAGTGCCAGGATGTTAAAGGCTTCAGGCCTTAAATCAGTCATTCCCCAGACCAGTCCTGTTTATGAATTGCTGGATGAGGTGCGACAATCGCGCAACAGTATTTATGAATATGAAGTCGTTATAGGCAAACCGCGCACCGGCGGTGAAAGGCTGGTGGATTTACAGATTGCACCATTGATTGATTCTCCCGGCTTTGCCCTGATACAGGTGCAGCAAAGGTCAGTAGCATCCAAGATCGACCGGCAACTGACACACCGCAATGCGGCCCGCTCGGTTACCGGTATGGCGGAAATGCTGGCGCATGAGATCAAGAACCCTTTATCTGGCATAAGAGGAGCGGCGCAATTGCTGGAAGGCGGGCTTGAGGGAGCTGATATTGAACTGACCCGGCTGATAGTTAGCGAGACAGACCGGATACGCGATCTGGTCAATCAGATGGAAGCATTTTCAGATGCAAGGCCCATTCAGAAAACCGCTGTAAATATTCACTCGGTTCTCAATCATGTAAAGCAGGTTGCCCTTGCCGGTTTCGCAAGGGGGATCAAGATTAATGAAGTCTATGACCCGTCATTGCCGCCTGTGCTTGGCAACCGGGATCAACTGGTGCAGGTTTTCATGAATCTGGTAAAGAATGCGGCTGAAGCAATTGCCGAGGAAAAGGGACAAGGAGACATTACCCTGTCAACAGCTTTCAAACCGGGGGTGCGGCTTGGCGTTCAAGGTTCAAAGGCCATGATTTCATTGCCGTTTGAGGTTTGTGTCAAGAATACCGGGGCCAGAATATCCAAAGATATTCAACCGCATCTGTTTGAACCTTTTGTCTCCAGCAAGCCCAATGGCAAGGGGTTGGGGCTGGCATTGACGGCCAAGATTGTTGGTGATCATGGCGGTATAATCGAATCCGTATTTGACGGAAAAGCTACAGTATTTCGGATATTACTGCCACTCTCGCGGGAGGAGGCTGCAGATGCCTGATAAAACCATTTTGCTGGCAGATGATGACCTGGCAATCAGAACTGTTTTGACACAAGCCCTGACCAGAGCCGGCTATGATGTCATGGCGACCGGCAATGCAATGTCTTTGTGGCGGATGATTGCAGAAGGTGAAGGTGATCTGGTGGTTACTGATGTAGTGCTGCCCGATGAGAATATTTTTGAATTGCTGCCACGCTTCAAAAAAGCCCGGCCAGGGCTGCCAATTGTGGTCATGAGTGCCAAAAACACTATTATGACGGCAATTACTGCTACTGAACGCGGGGCATTTGAATATCTGCCGAAACCTTTTGATCTCAATGAGATGCTTTCGGTAGTTGAAAAGGGACTTGAACAGGCAGCAAGGGGAGCATCGACAACATCAGAACGCAAAAAGCAGCAGGCAGAAGAATTACCGATTGTCGGGCGCTCTGCGGCAATGCAGGATATTTACCGGGTGATTGCCCGGATGACGCAAACTGAATTGCGAGTGATGATTACAGGTGAATCGGGCACCGGCAAGGAACTGGTTGCACGGGCTATTCATGATTATTCGCGCCGCAAGAATGCGCCTTTTGTAGCTATCAACATGGCTGCAATTCCGCGTGAACTGATCGAGTCTGAATTATTCGGGCATGAAAAAGGCGCATTTACCGGAGCCTCGGCGCGCTATGCCGGGCGATTTGAGCAGGCGCATGGCGGCACACTGTTTCTGGATGAAATTGGTGATATGCCAATGGAAGCGCAAACCCGGTTGCTAAGGGTGTTGCAGGAGGGGGAATTCAGCCCGGTGGGGGGTAGCAAGTCGCGCCGTACCAATGTTCGAATCATTGCCGCTACTCACCGCGATCTGCAAACACTGATCAATGATGGCCGGTTCCGCGAGGATTTGTATTTCCGGCTGAATGTGGTGCCGATAAGACTACCGCCATTGCGTGAAAGACTTGGTGATATAGATGATCTGGTGCAGCATTTTCTCGATAATTGCAAGGCACTTGGTTTGCCCGAGAAAACTCTTTCCAGAAATGCCATTGCGCAATTGCGCAAATATCGCTGGCCGGGTAATGTGCGCGAACTGGAAAATCTGCTGCAACGGCTGGTGGCAATTGAAATTGAAGATGAAATCAATGCTGCCGCGGTGGAACGCGAAATGGCGTCAATTGCCAGTAATACCGGCAGTGGTGGTGCTGATGACAAAGTTGATTTGGGGCTGGCCACGGAGAAATATCTGGCCCAGCATTTTGCTGAATATGAAGGTGGTCTGCCACCATCAGGACTGCATGAAAGAATTATCAGGCAGGTTGAAAAACCGCTGATCATGGCAGCGCTGTCAGCAACGAATGGCAATCAGATCAAGGCTGCCCAATTACTGGGTATCAACCGAAACACCTTGCGCACCAGAATTCGCGATCTTGAAATTACCATTATCCGCAAGACAAATTAGTCTTTTCCCCATGGCTTTGACCTGATAGTCGTAAAAATGCCACATAGGTGTTGATTCTGGGCAACAACAGTGCAAGGATATAGCTGTCGTTACGTTAAATGGGGATAATGATGAGTACGCTTGCTCAAGGCGACCACAAGGATCTGTCAGAAATTTCTGACAATTATGAGGTGGATCGGGAACTGGCGACTTTCGTTGGTATCAGACGCAAAGGTATAGGTCGCCTCGGGGCTGCCTTGATGCTGCTGGCTGTTTGTCTGGGGCTTGCAACCTTTCTTATCCTGACCGGTCTTACTCCGATAGCTCCTGAAAGAAATGTCGTTGTCTGGCTTTTGGGGCTTAATGCTGTTTTGATTACCCTGATGGCCTTGCTGATTGGCTGGCAGGTATTAAGACTGTTTATTGCCCGCCGCAAAAAGGTTCCCGGCGCAGTTTTGCACATGCGCATTGTCGGGTTGTTTTCCATCTTTGCTGCGGTTCCAGCTATTATTGTGGCGTCTTTTGCTACTGTTACCCTGAACCGGGGGCTTGATACCTGGTTTTCCGAACAGACACGCTCAATTGTTGATTCCTCGGTAATTGTGGCCAAATCCTATATTGAAGAACAGCGTGATCTGGTGCGTGCTGATGTTTCAGGGCTTGCCAATAATATATCAGCCAACAAAAATGTTTTTGACAATGAACCAAAGGCCTTTTCACGGCAATTGGCAACGATTGTAGCACTCAGGAATCTGACGGCGGTTTATATAATTGATCGCAAGAAAAAGCAGTTGGTAGCACGCATCACCGCCAACTCATCGGTGCAATTCAGACCACCCTGGCAGATACATTTGGAAAGAGCCAGCAAGGGTGAACTTGTAGTTATTGGCCCTGGTAATGGCAATGTCATTCGCGGGTTAAAAAAACTGGATAATTTCAAGGATCATTATCTTTATGTCTATCGTTTGATCAACCCGGTGATCATGGAGCAACTGGCCAAGGCAAATGAGCAGAAAAAGGCCTATGACCAGATGCGCGATCAGCGCACCGGTCTGCAGGTTACATTTGCCATGATGTATACTGGTGTTGCCTTTGTATTTCTTCTGGCAGCCGCATGGTTTGGTTTCTGGTTTGCCGACAAGCTGGTGGAACCGATAGTTGGTCTGGTTCGCGGCGCACGCCAGGTTTCAAAAGGAAAGCTTGATACCAAGGTCAAGGTGACAGCAGGCGGTGATGATCTGGAAACACTTGGGCAAACCTTCAATAATATGACTTCGCAATTATCCATGCAGCGCAATGAACTTGTATCTGCAAATCATCAGCTGGATGAACGGCGACGCTTTACCGAAGCTGTCATGTCAGGTGTCAGTGCCGGGGTTATGGGGCTGGACCCGGATGGTCGCATAACACTGGTAAACCGCTCGGCCTTGCGGTTGCTGAACCGTAACAGGATTGAACTGCTGGATAAAAAACTGGCGGATGTGCTGCCGGAAATGGCCAGGATTCACAATGAGGCAGAAGCCAGAAAGAACGGTCAGGCCGAAGGTCAGGTATCATTGCGGGTCAAGCAGGATGATCGAAGTTTCGTGGTTCAGGTTACCAGTGAAAAGACCAGTGAGGAAGAGCATGGTTCTGTGGTCACATTTGATGATATTTCTGATCTTGTAGCAGCCCAGCGCAATTCGGCATGGGCCGATATTGCCCGCCGGATTGCCCATGAAATCAAAAATCCTCTAACCCCGATACAATTGGCGGCTGAAAGGCTGAAACGCAAATATGGCAGGGAGATCGAGACTACCCCTGAAGTTTTCGATAAATGCACTGAAACCATTATCCGCCAGGTTGGTGATATTCGCTCGATGGTAGATGAATTCTCATCATTTGCCCGGATGCCAAGCGCAATTCTGGAAAGACAGGATATTGTTGATGAGATCAGGAATGCACTGGTTTTGCAAAAGGCCAGTTTTGAAGAGCTGAAAATTGAAACCGATATTCCTGACGGGCCGATCATGCTTGAGTTTGATCGTCGTTTGATAACCCAGGCAATGACCAATCTGGTGAAGAATGCCAAGGAGGCAATTGATACAAGGCTTGAAAGACAGCCTGAACCGGGTGGGTGCATTATCGTCAGATTAAAGAGCGATGAGAATTACGTTTCGATCAGTGTTTCGGATAATGGTATCGGTCTGCCGTCAGAAAATCGCGGCAAGCTGACTGAACCTTACATGACGACCAGAGCCAAGGGCACCGGTCTTGGACTGGCGATTGTCAAGCGGATCATGCAAGACCATGGCGGGGATATCATACTTGAAGATGCAGATAGTGATTTTGACGGTGGAATGGGTGCACGGGTTACCTTGCGGTTCCCGAAAGAACAACAAACAGTAAAAACCAAAGCAGACCAGGAATAGAAAATGTCAGCCGATATTCTTATAGTTGATGATGAAACCGACATCAGGGAACTTATTTCAGGGATTCTGGAAGATGAGGGGTTTGAAACCAGACTGGCTTTTGACAGTGATTCAGCCCTTGAGCAGATAGAAAAACGCAAACCATCGCTGATTGTGCTGGATATCTGGTTGCAGGGATCAAAGCTTGACGGTCTTGAATTGTTGAGTGCGGTGCAAGAGACACATCCGGGATTGCCGGTGGTGATTATTTCAGGTCATGGCAATATTGAAACAGCAGTGTCTGCCATCAAGCGAGGCGCCTATGACTATATTGAAAAACCATTCAAGGCTGACCGGCTGGTTCTGGTAGTTGAAAGGGCGCTTGAGAACTCACGGCTGAAACGTGAAAATGCCGAATTGCGCGAACGTACCGGCGTTGATGACATGCTGATTGGCTCATCTCCGGTTATCAGGCAGCTAAAGCAGAATATTGAAAAAATGGCTCCAACCAATGGCCGGGTGATGATTACCGGACCACATGGATCGGGCAAGGAACTGGTTGCAAGAATCCTGCATGCGCAGTCCTTGCGGGCAAATGGACCATTCATATTGCTTAATGCCGCAATGATGATGCCTGAGCGGATGGAAGAAGAACTGTTCGGGGTTGAGGGCAAACGTATCGGGGCGATGGAAGAAGCGCATCAGGGAACGCTGTATATTGATGAAATAGCTGATATGCCACCTGAGACCCAAAGCAAGATCTTAAGGGTTCTGGTGGCGCAGGAATTTCAGCGGGTAGGTGGTGATTCCAAGGTCAAGGTTGATGTCAGGGTAGTATCGTCCACCAGCCGTAATCTGGAAAATCTGGTGGCTGATGGCGAGTTTCGGGAAGACCTTTATCACCGGCTGAATGTTCTTCCCTTGAGGGTTCCCGGCCTTAAGGAACATGCCGGTGACATACCTGAACTGATTGAATATTTTGCCAGTCAGTATTCCCAGCAATCTGGCCAGCCGGCACGCAAGATCGGGGAAGATGTAGTGGCAATATTGCAAACTCACAGCTGGCCTGGAAATGTCAGGCAGTTGCGCAATAATGTGGAACGATTGCTGATTCTGGCCGAGGGCGAAGATGGCAGCGAAATTACTGTCTCCATGCTGCCCGAAGAAGTGGGTGATTCCATGCCTTCAACCGCCAGCAGCTCCGGCAAGGAGGAATTGTTGTCCATGACCTTGCGCGAAGCCCGCGAAGTATTTGAAAAAGACTATTTGTCAGCGCAATTACTGCGCTTTGGCGGTAATATTTCAAAAACTGCAGCTTTTATCGGCATGGAACGTTCAGCACTGCACAGAAAACTGAAATCATTGCAGATCAATTCCGAATGATTTGCGCTTTTGTTCATTTGCCCTTGAAAACCGGTTGGCGCTTTTCAAGGAAAGCAGCGCGTCCTTCCTTGTAATCAAGACTTTCAAAACAGCGTGTTGATAGTTGTTGCAGCATCTCCATATCATGGTTTTGTGGATTATAATGCAGTTCATTTATGGTGTGTTTGCAGGCACTGATGGTTAGTGGTGCATTGGTGCTTATGGTGTTGCACATATCAATAGTTGCATCTTTCAGCATGTCGGGGCTGACAA
>JALXCV010000012.1 GCA_026990765.1 Hyphomicrobiales bacterium
CGCATAACCACTGAAGGTCGTGGAACTGAAGTCCGCATCACCGCTGAAGGTCGTGGAACTGAAGTACGCAGGACCGCTGAAGGTCGTGGAACTGAAGTCCGCAGGACCGCAATCAAGCCAGCTATTTGAGAAATCAGCATCAGCTGGAAATAGAAAACCGTCAAAATCGATGTTATCCACATCAAGTAATTTTGATTTGAGTTGGCTTGCGTTTTCCGGTTCTGTTATTTCTCTTTCCTGTGGTTGGTCATTTAGGCGCAACCACAGGAAAGAGAAATCAGCGCTGGCTTCTGCAAGCCATTTTTCAGTGGCCGGGTTTTTGCCTGCAAGCCTGCCAAGGCGGTCTTTTTCAGCATCCCACTTGCCCGCATCCTCCAGCCGCTGGCGCTCGGCCAGCATTGCATTGGCCCATTTGTTCCAGGCATCCTTGCCCTGTTGCCACAGCTTTATCGATTCATCGCGGTTCATGCGGGCAGGTAATTGGATATTTATTGCAATGTCAAATTATTTTACTCAGCCGGTCGGGAGTTAAACTCCCGATCCGGAACATTCATGCCAAAACCTGAAAGCCATATCCATCTGCATGAACATTACGGTCGCGAGTACAACTCACGACCGGCAACAGGGGGGCTATAACCTCAGCCGGTCGGGAGTTAAACTCCCGATCCGGAACATTCATGCCAAAACCGGAAAGCCATATATATCTGCATGAACATTACGGTCGCGAGTACAACTCACGACCGGCAATAGCCCGATTAAAACCATCAGCAATCCCCCGCACCATTTTCACCCCTCATCCGCCCTTCGGGCACCTTCTCCCGCAAGGGGAGAAGGGGGGGTTATAGTTCATCCAGCCAGATGGGGTTGGTCCAGGCCCGTTTGCCGTGTTCGTCTATTATTACCAGCCGCAGCCAGGGGGATGGCGGGGCAGGGGCGAAGCTATGTTCAAGTTCTGCCAGATCAAGCCGGGCGCTGCATATGGATTTGCCGAGCCGGGTGGATGTTCTTGAGGTGCCGCCTATCAGGCTGATCGAATTTACCGGGGATGAGGAAACCGAGACTATATTGTCATCTATCGAGACGGAATGGATTTGCGGTCCCTGGGTGGAATAATAATTGCCCCTGATCATGGCAGCAACCAGTGCATCAGGTTCCAGTTTTTCCGCCTTGACATTTATCCAGCCGCCAAAGGCATCAAAATCGCCGGTGTGGAAATGGGCATCATCGGTGGCTATACATGTAAGGCGACGGGCCTTGTTTAGCATCTGGTCAAGCAGGTAGGAGCCATCACCGCGGTCATTTTCAACCGAACAGCCGGTGTTGTATATTTCCAGCGAATGGGCGGCATCGATGCTCATGCCATCATCGATTGTCAGTTGCGACCATGCCGGATGGGCAAGGGTGATGAAGGCACCGGCATCAGCGGCGCGCCGGGCGATTGCAGCCGGGGTTTCATCATCACCGCAAGGGGCAAAATCAAGCGGCAGACCGGTTGCCAGAATGTGCCAGTATTCACCCACAGATGTGGCAAGTGCGTGCAACTCGGCCCCGATTATGGTGGTGAAATCGTCGGATCGAAATTTTCTGGTATCGGTGATCGGCCAGTTGAAAAATTTCAGGAAATGTTCGGATAATTGCACAAAATCATAGCCGCGGGCCTTGTAGGCTTCAATCACCTGCTGTGGTGTCAGCCTGCCATCGGACATGGTGGAATGGGTGTGCAGATTGCCGCGCCAGAATTGGCCGGAGGCGGAAAAGGGAGCAAGTTCAGGCATGGGGATTGGCCCTTGGTGTTTTTAAGTCCGTCTGTTCCCTTATCAGCAAAACGGTGCGTGAATACAAGTCTGGCTGCGACCTGTTTATGAATGGAATGGACATTTCCGCATGGTGGTCAGCTTAAAATCCTGCCCGTGACAATGTCTGTTCAACCGGTATCAGATAGGATGAGCCGAACAGAGCGGCGTGGACCAGATTGGGGTAGATATTGTAAATGTCGCGGCGGAGCTCGAAGAAGTCCTGCTCAAACGGGGCATTGGCGGCGTAGGCATCAAAGAACGGGGTTGAGAATGTTGCGAACATGGTGGTGAAGGCCAGTTCAATCTCCGGGTGGCCGTAATAGATTGCCGGGTCAATGAAAGCGGCGATCTTGCCGTTCTGGCCGGTCAGCACATTGCCGCCCCACAGATCGCCATGCAGTAGCGAGGGGTGGGGTGGTTCGCTGATGAAGTTATCAAGGTTGGCGGTGAAGTTCTCAAGCCGTTCATACAGTCTGGCGGGAACGGCGGCTTGCCCTGCCATATATAACAGCCGGTGCTGGCCGAAAAACTCTATCCAGTTAGTGGTTTTGGGGTTTGGCTGGTGAATGGCACCGATTACCGTGTCGCGTTCCAGTCCGAAATAATCCTGTTTGATATTGTGAGCTGCGGCCAAAATCTCGCCGGCATGATGCTGATGGGCTGTGGATATGCCGCCCGGTGCGGTTTCAATCCACTGCATGATCAACAGGTCAGCTTGTATATGCAATACTTGCGGCACTGGCAGGGCGGTGTCAGTTGCCAGCTTTTTCAGCATGTAGCTTTCAGTTTCCAGATGGCCGGGCAGTTGCGATCTGCCATATTTAACCAGCACCGGGGGACTGGTAGCCAGTTCCGCCTTTACCACCTGCATGCCCCAGCTTGATGAGACATGCGAAAGCTTGAGGCATTTGCTGCCAAGGGCTGTTTGTATTGTTGATGCTATATCCATTGGCAGCTGTTGCTAATTGGCCAGCAGTACCTTTCGGCATTGCGGCGGCAGGCTGGAAAGCAGTTTGGGGCGATATTTGTGGCGTTTGGGTTTCTTGCGCGGCAATGGTATGCCATTGACGAAACGCTTTGGTGGTTTGGGTTTGGCCCATGGCTTGTTTGAATACCAGTAGGCAAGGTTCTTACCACAGCCGGTGCCATCTGCGGGGCGCGGTTCAGCCTGATGTTTGCAAAATTGTGCTCCCTTTGGGCAGCGCATGCGGATGTGGAAATGGTAATTGTGACCGTAATAGGGGCGGACCTTGCGCAACCATGAGCGATTGGGCTGTCCGCGTGACCAGTCACACAGGGCCTTTTTAATTGGCGGATGCACGAATATGCGCTGGACTTCAGGATAAGAAGCTGCCCGCCTGATCAGCCGGTTATGGGCGTTGGTCCAGCGTTTGGGATTGATGCGCTTGCGGTCCAGCACCATGAGTTTGGCGCTGATGGTGGCGCGTTCATGCCGGGTCAGAATGCGGTTCGGCATGGGTGTCAGCCAGATATCGGCATCAAGGCCTATCTGGTGGCTGGCATGGCCGGACAGCATCGGGCCGCCGCGCGGCTGGGACATGTCACCGACCAGCAGGCCGTTCCAGCCATCCTGGGCTTTGGCTTCAATCGCCAGACGCTTTACCAGTTCAATCAGCCTGGGATGGCCCCAGTTGCGGTTGCGTCCAAGGCGCATGGCCTGCCAGGCAGAACCGGTTGGAGGCAATTGCACCGCACCGGCAATACAGCCCTTTGAATAAAAGCCATATGGTTGGGCTGGCAAATGCGCCGGGGTTTTCTTGTGGCCAAACAGTTTTTTGACCGGGATGGTGTCAATATTGGCCGCGATGGCCGGCAGGGCGGAAAACACTGACATGGCAGCAAGGGCGATAATCGCCAGTTTGAGGGCGGCCCTATTTTTTGCGAAATGAATCAAGTGACACTACCGTTGTATCATCATTGGATGGTTTGGCCTTTTCTTCATCAGGATTTTCAAGATTGTCTTTTGCCGCAGGTCTGGCCGGAATGGAGGGAACCGAACCGGATGTTTCTTCAATTTCGGGCTGGCTGTCTGCTGTAATGTCAGAGGCTTGCCCAGTGCTGTCGGTTTCCTCGATTTCGGGGGCTTCACTGACTTCAAATTGCAGGCCGAACTGCACATGCGGGTCAAAGAAGCCCTTTACCGCGTCAAAGGGAATGACCAGCTGTTCCAGCGTGTTGTCAAATGACAATTCGACTTCAAAGAAATGGTCGAAAACCTGCAGGTTCCAGAACTGGTGCTGCAAGACCACGGTCATTTCGGTTTCGTATTTCTTGCGCAGGCGATCAGAGATGCGAACGCCGGGGTGGGTGGTGGCAACCGCGATAAAGAAATGATGTTCGCCGGGAAGACCATCCTTTTCAACCCTTTTCAGTGCCAGGCGGACAACGGAGCGCAAGGCATCCTGCGCCAGCAAATCATATCGCATCTGGTCTTCGGCCATTTGGGTTTCATCCATTAAAATCTGTTAGCGAATCTGTGCGCTACCTTACACAAGATTATGTGGCAATGAAAAGTCCGTTATGACAGTTACAGTAAATTTCTGCTGGTTTGATGTTCCAGGAAGGATATTATCCGTTGCCTGCCAGATGAGGCATATGTATCTTTTTGTGTTTGGAGTAGTTTTTGTGTTCAGTCTATCGGTGAATAGTCATTGTTGACGTAATAGCCGGTTTTGCCTTGCATGGAACGCGGTTGAAAGAGCAAGGACCAACAGATGAAGCCAGGTTTAAGGCTGTGGAGTATGATTTGAGCAAGATTGCAATTTTGGGGTACGGGTCGCTGATCTGGGATCTGGATGATCTGGCGCCAAGGGTTCGCGGCAACTGGCATGTCGGCAAGGGGCCGAAAATGCCGGTCGAGTTTTCGCGGGTTTCGCCCAAGCGAAAAAAGGCGCTGGTGCTGATAATCGATGAAGGATTGTCTCATGAATGCGCAACCAGTTTTATTGCAAGCAAACGCGTGGTGCTGGATGAAGCCATTATTGATCTGGCAGCAAGAGAGCGGTGCAGGCCGGAATTTATTGGTTATCTGGATCGGGCGGGAAGGGGCGCGCATTTAACGCCGTTTATTCAAAACAGTGTCAGTTCATGGCTGGAAAGTGCCAGTTTTGATGCTGTGGTGTGGGCGGCGCTGCCAGCCAATTTTGAAGATGAGACCGGCAAGATATTCAGTCATGAAAACGGTCTGGCATATTTGCAAACGCTTGAAGGTGATGCGCTGGTTGAGGCCCGCAAATATATCAGCAATGCACCTGAGGTGACTGATACTCCGTTCAGGCGGTTTTTGGGAGAGGTTGGGTTTTTGTAGATTTTTCAACTTGAATTGACAGTCAACCATTACTTGACACGGTGTAAAGGCTTGTGTAGTTTACAGCGTGTAAAGTTATATGTTTGTCTACAAATCAAAGGTGAAAAAAATGAAACTCAAACGACTTGCCATACTGGCTGCGATCATGCTGTCAGCTGTTAATCCTGAAAATGCAAATGCTGAAACAAGGTCTATTACCATTACTGACCCAAACGAGGGTCATCAGATTTTTACTGATGCACTGAACGCAAAGAAGCTTGATGTTCTGGTGGATATTTATGCAGATGATGCGGTGATGGTAGCCGCAGGTGGCAAGGAAATACGGGGACGCAAGGCCATACGTGAATTTTTTGCCGAAACCATAAAATCCATTGAAAGCATCAAGCTGGATACGGTTTTTCGTCTCAATTATACTGATACGGTGGTATTTCGCTCAAAATACACGGTTGTGTTCAATACAGCTGATGGCAAGAAGGTCAGCCAGTCGACCAGTGGAATTGAAGTTGAACGCAAACAGCCAGATGGCAACTGGTTATTCATAGTTGATCACCATTTTGGCGGCGCAGATTATGTCGATTTCCTGAAACTGAGCAAATAATACCCTGATTATCAGTTTTGGTATTTATGAGTGCGGTTTGCTCAAGTGGCGCGGGTCTGGTTTGTTAAAAAGGCTGCGCCACTACCAGATATAATATCCCGATTACCGCAAATACGCTGATCTCGTTGAATATGCGCAAGAACTTGTCAGATTTGGGGAAATTGCCCTTATTGGCCTCGATAACCAGATAGCCGGTATAGGAATAATGGGCGATCAGCAGGGTTACCACTGCCAGTTTTACCCAGGTCCATGTCGGGTAATCAAAAGTCCATTGCAGCCACAGGCCAGCGATTATGGCAATAATGCCAAGCCCGGCGGAAAAGCGGTAAAGCCTTATGGTCAACTGGCCGGTCTGGCTTAGTTCACTGCTTTGCTCAACCTCGCGTTTCCAGTAGATCAGGGCGCGCGGGACGGCAAAAATTGAGGTCATCCAGCCCATGACGCACAGAATGTGGATAATTTTTATGGTTATGAACCAGTCCATTTTATCGCTCTTTTTTATCGCTCACGGCTATTCCTCGCTTTGCTCGGGCCTTCGCGAGAGCGGCGCAGGGGCGCCGGGCTGCGCTTGCAGCCTTGGGAGGTGCCGGATGGTTTGTAGCGGAAAAATCGTCAGGAGGGTAGAGGTAAAGAAGGGATGTCGGGGATAAAATAAAAGTGCGGGCTTCTGTTGCCAGGTGCCCGCGAACCCCGCCTGCACCGGCTAGGGTACAGGGCTTAAATTTCGGTATTTGTTAACTGCTTACGCAGCAACAGCAACCGGAGCATAGTTGTCGTTTGCAACTAAAAGTTTAGCCCGATAACGGCGGTACCATGCCGGGCAAAAGACTACCCTTTACGCCCTCGTCGATCCTGTTTCACCCCCAGCAGATCTGTCGCTTTGTTGTCAATCATATCTGCGCGGCAGATTTGGTGGAGGTGCCGGGTACTGCCCCCGGGTCCGATAGGTTTATTACGGTAACTGTTTATTGCCATAGTCGAATAAATCCGACATCTTCAATATAGGATGCTTTATGGCGAAATTAAAGTCTGTAACCACAAAAAATGTTCACCGGGATTTGATAATGCTTGTCTGGCGTAAAAGTCCTTGCGTGTTATTTTGCATCACGTAAGGAATTTGCTGTTTTGGAGCTATGCAAAATGATGAACAGAAGAAGAATCCTGTCAGCGATGGCTGGCATTGCCGCGCTGAGCCTGGCAGCGCCCATGGCTATGGCTGCCAGCGCACCTATTTATACCAGCCTGTTTTCCAATGCGGCGGTTGGTGGATATGATACGGTTAGCTATTTTACCATGGGCAAACCGGTCAAGGGCAAGGATGCTTTTCAAACCGAGTGGAAAGGTGCTGACTGGTATTTCTCCAGCAAGGAAAATCTTGAGAAATTCAAGGCCAACCCGACAGCCTTTGCCCCGCAATATGGCGGTTATTGCGCATATGGTGTTTCGCAAAATGCAACGGTCAAGGGTGATCCGTTATTGTGGAAGATCGTTGATGGCAAATTGTATCTCAACATAAACCGGCAGGTTGTAGATATCTGGAAAAAGGATATTCCCGGCTACATCAAACAGGCGAATATGAACTGGCCAAGGGTGCTACAGTAAAGTCTTGAAGCTTGGGGCTTTGAAAATCAAGAGAATCTGTTAAACTGTCACCTATGGTTCCGTGATGGGGCCTTCAACTGAAATCATATATTGATAAAGGGGGTCTCCTTATGAGTGACAAATATCTTGAGTATATGGATGGTGTTAAAAAATACGTTCCTGATGCAGATCCAATGATTGTAAAGAAGATTGTTGGTTATCTTGGTATTGCACTTCGCAGCCGTGATGCGTCTCTGGTTTCTTGTACCGACCCGAAAGAACTTGGTCGGGTTCGTGACGGTTTCTGCAAAAAGAAACTGGAACTTACACCGGAAAAGGCAGATGCTGCTATTGAGGCCACCTGTGCTACCATGAAGCCGGATCGCCAGAAGAGCCGGGTTACATTTTACTATCTGGTAGCAAAGAATTCGGGTACATTAGCCAAGCTTGGCTGATCTGTTCAACAATATTTATAAATCCGGTGGCTCCTTAAAGGGAACTGCCGGATTTTTAACAGGTGATCCATGTCCAGCAATGATGCGGAACCGGGGTTTTACCCAAAAGCAGCCACTCATTCCGGCAGTTATAACACATCTACCCCATGGGGGCCGTTTGGTGCCATTGGCATCTGTGTTGCTGTTCTGATTTTTCAGGTAATTCTGGCGATTATCATTCTGGCAGGCTGGATTGTCAGCGCATATGGCATTGATATTATAGGCGAGGTTGAACAATTTCTGGGAGAAGAGACCGGAGATGTGGTCAACATGTTCTTCATTTCATTTGAGGTTCTTGGTGTCTTGCTCATCATGCTGGCAGCTGGATTGCGGGGCGGCAGCATATCAAGGGTTCTGGCGCTGACCAGACCAAAGAATTTTATCCGCGAAGCAATTATTGCAATCATACTTATTGGTGTCTTCGGGCTGATATATGAGTATGGGCAGCGCCATTTTTTCCCATCATCGGCTGCAGCCGATATGCAGGGGATGATCAAGATTTTGACAATTGTTATGCAGTCTGACTTGTGGTGGCTGGGGTTGCTTGCCATGGTTATTGGTGCACCGCTGAGTGAAGAAATGATGTTTCGCGGGTTTTTATTGTCAGCATTTTCCAAGACAAGGATTGGTTATTGGGGGGCTGCAATAATCGTGTCGGCCATGTGGGCGCTGCTGCATGCCGGCTATAGTATTGTTGCCTTGTCTGCTATTTTCACCCTCGGCATGATCATGGCGCTGGTATTGAAGCGAACCGGATCACTATGGATGACGATTGCCATCCATATTGTCTGGAACTCCATTGCTGCTTACGGAATTGTTCATTTGATCGGGACCAGGGCGGTATGAAGCAATATCTGGAACTGATGCAGCGGGTACGCAGTGAGGGTGTTAAAAAAGGTGACCGGACAGGGACCGGAACCCTGTCGGTTTTCGGCCACCAGATGCGGTTTGATCTGGCTGACGGGTTTCCGTTGCTGACTACCAAGAAACTGCATATTCGCTCGATCATTCATGAGCTTTTATGGTTCCTGAAAGGTGATACCAATATTGCCTATCTACAGGAAAACGGGGTTAGAATCTGGGATGACTGGGCTGATGAAAATGGTGATCTGGGGCCGGTTTACGGTGCCCAGTGGCGTTCATGGCCAAACCCTGATGGGGAACCAATCGACCAGATTGACGATGTGATCAGGCGGATAAGACAGACACCGGATTCACGCCGGTTGCTGGTCAGTGCCTGGAACCCGGCTGAGGTTGACGAGATGGCGCTGCCGCCTTGTCATTGCCTGTTTCAGTTTTATGTGGCTGATGGCCGCCTTTCATGTCAGCTTTATCAGCGTTCGGCGGACATTTTCCTGGGCGTTCCGTTCAATATTGCCTCTTATGCACTGTTAACCCACATGGTAGCCCATGTATGCGGGCTTGAGCCGGGTGAGTTTATCCACAGTTTTGGTGATGCGCATTTATATCTGAACCATCTGGAGCAGGCTGATATACAATTGCAGCGCCGCCCTGGCCCCTTGCCGCAATTGAAATTTGCCAGAAAAATAACGCAGATTGACGGTTTTTCCTATGATGATATCCAGATAAGCGGCTATGAAGCAGCCCCGCATATTGCGGCCAAAGTGGCAGTTTGAATATGTCTGGATTATTACTGCCTGATGATCATCTGATCTGACCATGACATTTTTTCATGGGCAGGTCAGGTTTTTGTCTGCTAGAATTTGATTGCATTTGAAGACTAACAGCATAGGAGATGATGAATGACGCAGTTTAAGGTCTCACTGGTGTTGGCCGTTGCCAGAAATGATGTAATCGGAGAGCAGAATAGCCTGCCGTGGTCATTACCTTCCGATTTGAAGCGGTTTCGCAAGATAACAATGGGGCACCCGATCGTCATGGGTCGCAACACTTATGAAAGTATAGGTGGAGCGCTGGATGGACGCGACAATATTGTTTTAAGCCGTTCCGGGGCTATTGATGATCATGATGTTCATACTGCCAATTCATTGCAGGAAGCCTGTTCTCTGGCCAAAAGATTTGCCAAAAATCGCGGTGTTGATGAAATTATGATAATTGGTGGTGGAGATGTGTTTGAGCAGACACGCGGCATGGCTGACAAGGTGTATCTGACCATTGTCGATATGGATGCTAAAGGCGATGTCAAATTTGCCCCGCTTGATGCTGCCAACTGGAAACAGATATCATCTGAAGATGTCAAGGCCGGTCCCAAAGACAGTGCTGATTTTACTGTCAAAGTATATGAGCGCTCAAAGGTACAAGATTAATTACTGGAGACCTTTTCACCGGAGCTGGCACGTAGCTGGGCTGAAACCATGGGGGTTACATTGCTCTGGCTAGCCTGCTGGCGGATCGAACAGGATTTCAGGTAATTGGTGGCAGCTTCCACATCCATCGGTTTTGCATAATAATAGCCCTGTCCGATATTGCAGCCCATGGCCAACAGAACCGAGTGCTGTTCGCTTTCTTCAATACCTTCTGCAACTGTTTGCAGTCCCAGGGATGATGCAAGTTTGATCATGGCATGGACGATGGCCCGGTCGGGAGGGCTGGTCAACAGATCGCGGATGAAGCTGCGGTCTATCTTTATTTCATTGACGGGCAAGGTTTTCAGATGGGTTAGCGATGCAAACCCGGTCCCGAAATCATCCAGCGAGATGGAAAATCCGTGATTTTGCAATTGCTGCATCATTTTTGGTACATCTTCGGTGCCGCGACCTATTACGCAATCTTCGGTTATTTCAAGTATCAGTTTTTTGGGGTTGATCCCGGCTTTGTTGACGCGCGTCACCAGCTTGTCCATGCGATGCGGGTCGCGTATTTGTGACGAGTGAATATTGATGGCGACAGATACCGGATCAAGTCCCATATTCTCCCAGATTTCCATGTCCTGAATGGCCTGTTTGCCGGCAAAATCAGAGACATATGGCATCATGCCACGTTTTTCAGCGACACTGAAAAATTCACCGGGCGTTGCAATTTTACCATTGGATTTGCGCCAGCGCAGCAAGGTTTCAAAACCGCTCAAATGGCCGGAACGTATATCAATTTTTGGCTGATAAAACAGTTCAAACTGTTTTTCTGTCAGAGCCACACGCAAATCGCATTCAATCAACTCATCACTGGAAATCTGGGATTTCAGTTTCTGGTCAAAGAAATCAAACTGTCCGCGTGAAATGGATTTGCCGCGCTGCAGGGCCATGTCGGCATGGGTCAACAGGGTTTTTTCATCATGGGCATCGAACGGGTACATTGAAATGCCAATAGACATGGACGGGGTCATTGGCTGACTATCGATTTTCAAGGGCCGGCTGACTTGGGCGATTATGGATTTTGCCAGATCGAGGGTGTTTTTGGGGGTGTTCTGATTATTGGCAATTATTGCAAATTCATCACCACCAATGCGGGCAACCATGCCCTTGTCACCAATGCAGTCTTTCAGGCGGTTGGCTATTTCCTTGAGCAGCAAGTCACCGGTTTCATGGCCGGAAGTATCATTGACGTTCTTGAAATGATCAACGTCACAAATAAACAGGCTAAGACCGGTTGAATGATTGTCAGTGTCAATCAGTGCCTGATCAAGATATTCCCTGAAATGACGACGGTTTGGCAGGGAAGTCAAAGTGTCCTGCATTGCCAGTCGATGCAGTTTGTCCATAGCCTGGCTTTTCTGCTTCCACAGATTGGCATTGAAGTAAACCGTAGCCACAAGATAAATGCTGAAACTGGCAAACAGGACTGTCAGCAATATATGCTGATAATCGCCTATCCACAGAAATACTGCGATTGACGGGACGATCATTGACCCCAGGAATGTCAGAGAGGCCATGGGGTATCTTGACAGTCTGATTGCACCTGCTGCGGAAATTCCAGCAATGGTGGTTATGATCAAAATTTCGGTTTCTGCCGGCACGTGCCCGATATAGCGGATTATAAGATATGTCCATGGCAGGGTGAAAGAAAAAGAGGATAAGGACAGCATGCGCGACAGTTTGTGTGGCGCGATATTGCTGGTATTACCATGCAGGCCTTTGCCCTTGATAATTATGTAGGTGGCAAGAGAGATACTGATAACCCACCAGGTAAATAATGGAGCAGGTTCACTATATGGCAACAGGGCCAGTAGTGAGATGGTCAGGGTTACGATATTTCCCAATATGGCGGTTGAAGTTGTCCAGAACATGCTGGAAAATCGTCCATTACTGTCTGGTTTATTTGAATTACTCATTTGTGTCCCTGTAACAGCGCTTCATGGCTGCCTCCCATTTGCACAGATAATACAGCAAGTGTTTTTAAATGCGGTATATGCAACAAGGGCAGTTTGAAGAAAGCTGTTAGGGTATTGTTAAGGATTTGATTTGCGTTCGCTCTGGCTTGCTGGCAAGCTTCAAAGCGGGAGGAAAATAATCATGAAAACACGCGCTGCAGTGGCTTTTGAAGCTGGAAAACCGTTGGAGATTTGTGAAATTGATCTTGAGGGACCAAAGGCAGGGGAAGTGCTGGTTGAAATAAAGGCAACCGGCATTTGCCATACTGATGAATTTACCAGATCAGGTGATGATCCTGAAGGGCTGTTTCCGGCAATTCTGGGCCATGAAGGAGCCGGGATTGTTCTTGATGTCGGGGCAGGGGTTACATCACTCAAGCCGGGTGATCATGTGATTCCGCTTTATACGCCTGAGTGCCGCGAATGCGAATATTGCCTTAATCCCAAAACCAATTTGTGCCAGTCAATCCGTTCAACCCAGGGCCAGGGGCTAATGCCTGATGGCACCAGCCGGTTTTCGATAAATGGACAGCCAGTCTTTCACTATATGGGCTGTTCCACTTTTTCCAATCATACGGTGATGCCGGAAATTGCTCTGGCAAAAGTGCGAAAGGATGCTCCATTTGAGAGTATTTGTTATATTGGCTGCGGGGTGACGACCGGAATTGGTGCGGTTATCAATACGGCAAAGGTGGAAGCTGGTTCAAAAATTATCGTGTTTGGTCTTGGCGGTATCGGGCTGAATGTCATTCAGGGTGCGGCAATGGTGGGAGCCAGCCAGATCATCGGGGTTGATATTAATGATCAGCGTGAAGAATGGGGTCGCAAATTCGGAATGACTGATTTTGTCAATCCGGGCAAGGTTGATGGTGATCTGGTTGAATATCTGGTTGCGATGACAGGTGGCGGGGCTGATTATACGTTTGAGTGTATCGGTAATGTAAATGTCATGCGAATTGCGCTGGAATGTGCACATAAGGGCTGGGGTGAATCGATTATTATCGGGGTTGCCGGTGCAGGCCAGGAGATTGCCACCAGGCCGTTTCAACTGGTAACCGGGCGCTCATGGCGCGGCACCGCCTTTGGTGGAGCCAGAGGTCGCAGCGATGTTCCAAAGATTGTGGACTGGTATATGCAAGGCAAAATCCAGATAGACCCGATGATCACCCATATATTGAAACTGGAGGATATTAATCAGGCTTTTGACCTGATGCACAAGAGGACAAGCATTCGCTCGGTTGTGGTTTTTGATTAATGGGTCCTGACCCCAAGGTGTTTGACTGTAAAGCTGACAAAAACAAAAGGTTTTTGCATTCTGGTTGCAGGGTGACGATTTATTAACCTTAATAGAGCATTTATTGGATGTCTTAATTGTTAGTTTTGTGTCAGGGGCATCCAAATGTTCAAACGTTTTTTTCTTGCAAGCACCGCCATTTCAGGTTTTGCAGCAGTTTTATTTCCAACATCATCCATTGCGGCTGATCTGCCGCCACCACCGCCACCTGTTGTTGAAATCAGACAGTCAGTACATGACTGGACCGGGCCATATATTGGCGGGGTAGTCGGGGCTGTCTGTATGGAGGCATATGACCGCGCCGAAACATTGTCTGATGGTGACATGAATGGTTGCGGCCTTAAAGGCGGTATTGTTGGCGGGTATAATTACCAGATTGATAATGTGGTTGTAGGTGTTGAAGGTGACTGGACTTTCGGTCAGGAAACAGCCCGCAATTCGGCTTTTCAGGAAAAATTTGACATTGACTGGCAGTCATCATTGCGTGGCCGGGCCGGCTGGCTGGCAAATGATGAAACATTATTCTATGCAACTGGCGGTATTTCGGTTCTGCGTGGTACTGTGAATGCGCTGATTGGTGCAGCCAGAACCCCAAGAGATGATTCAAAAACCCATATTGGTTACATTGTTGGCGGCGGTGTTGAATATGCCTTTACCGGTAATCTGCATGGTCGACTGGAATATTTGTATTCAAGCTATGGCGACAAGACATATGATCTGAATGTTGCCGGCGTTTGCGGTGTCCCTTGTGAAGCTGAAATGGACCTTGAAGCTGTGCATTCCATGCGGGTTGGTCTGACCTGGAATTTTAACAGCTATAGCTGGTAGAATATCTTTCCAGTAATATCCGGCAAGTATTGCCGTTCCGTGGCGGATCATCAATTATGATGGTCCGCTTTTTGGTTTTGCTACTGGCATATCTGCTATAATTACCAAGAATTCACCAGTGATTGCTGCTTCACTCATGGACTTGTGGGTAACCATTGCCTATATGATGCTTTGAGTGAACAAAACCAAAAAAGGATGGTGCATTTCTATGCCATGGAGTAATCAAGGCGGCAATGGTGGTAATGGTGGTCCCTGGGGACAGGGGCCAAAGCGACCAAATGGCGGCGGTGGTGGTGGGCAAATTCCACCAGACCTGGATGATCTGATCAAACAGGGACAAGACAAGATCAAGCAGATATTTCCGTCTGGAACGTCAGGTGGCGGATCAACAAATCTGGTATTTGCCGGTATTGCCCTGGTGGTTTTGGTGCTGGTTTCTGTCAACAGTTTTTACCGTGTGCAACCTGATGAACAGGGTGTAGTGCTTCGGCTGGGAGCATGGAACCGCACGGTTGATCCTGGATTGCGGTTTGCACTGTGGCCTGTCGAGACAGTTGAGAAGCTGAAAGTTACCAAGGAGCACTCAATCTCTTTTGGTGCACGCGGGCAGAATGACGGATTGATGCTGGCAGGTGACCAGAATATGGTCGATATTCGCTTTACAGTGCAATGGCGTATTTCTGATCCCAAGAAATACCTGTTCAATATTTCTGCCCCACAGGTGAATTTGTTGAGGGTGGTTGCAGACAGTGCCATGCGACAGGTGGTTGGCCGCACAAAGGCTGAAGAGGTTAGAACCAAAGGTCGTCTTGATGCTCAGGACAAGGTGAGGAAACTCATTCAGGAAACCATGGATGCCTATGATTCAGGTATCCATATTAATGGTGTGCAGCTTGAACAGGCTGATCCACCGCCGCAGGTTGTTGATGCTTTTGAAGAAGTGCAGCGGGCTGAACAGGATCAAAATAAATTTATCCGTGAAGCTGAACGTTACAGAAACCATCTTTTGGGCGGGGCACGTGGTAAGGCGGCCAAGATCATAGAAGATGCCAAGGCTTACAAGGCTCGGATCGTTGCCGAAGCAGAAGGTGAAGCCCAGCGATTTACCCAGATACTGGAAGAATATTCCAAGGCCAAGGACGTTACCAGAAAGCGGCTTTTCCTGGAGACAATGGAGAATGTTTTGTCAAAATCCAACAAGATCATTATTGAAGGTGGCAAAAATGGTTCCGGTGTAGTGCCATATCTGCCACTGCCGGAATTGCAAAAAAAAGCACAGCGCAAGACTCTGGGTACTAGCAAGGGAGTTGCTGAATAATGACTTTTGTTAAAAGATTTGGATTGTTTATCCTGGCTGGTCTGGCGCTGGTACTTTATTCTTCCATCTTTGTCGTGGATGAACGCGAAAAGGTGCTGGTAACCAGATTTGGTGAAATTCAGCGTACTGAAACCGAGCCGGGCCTTTATTTCAAAATACCGATCATTGAGGAGATAGTTTCGGTTGAAGACCGGATATTGTTTTTCACCTCAAATGACAAGTCGGTTCAGGCAGTTGATGGTCGCCGCTATCTGGTGGATACAATTACTGTATTGCGGATCGATGATGCCAAGAAATTCAGGGAAACAGTTGGAGCTTCGCTGACAACGGCGAGGAACCGGGTTGAAACCCGTATTGAATCGGCCCTGACCCAGACTTATGGCAGGCGTACCTTTAGCGCGGCCCTGTCAAAGGACCGGGCGGCAATGATGCGCGAAATTCGCGATGCGGTCCGACCTGCAGCTGAAAATCTTGGGTTACGAATTGTTGATGTGCGCATCAGGCGAACTGATCTGATGCCGCAGGTTTTGAAAGAGACCTATGAACGCATGAATGCTGAACGCTTTGCCGAGGCCGCACAATTGCGCGCTATTGGTGATACCCAGCGTATCAAGATCAGGGCACAGGCAGACCGTGAAAAAGTTGAACTGGTGGCCACGGCCCGCAAACAGTCAGAGATTATTCGAGGCCAGGGCGATGCTACGCGAAACAAGGTGTTTGCCGATGCTTTTAACCGTGATCCTGAATTCTTTGCTTTCTATCGGAGCATGAAGGCTTATGATAAAAGCCTGTCAGGTTCTGATACAAGCTTGGTGCTCAGCCCGACATCAGAGTTTTTCAAGTATTTCAACAAGTCAAAATCTGGTGATGCTGGCAAATAATGGTTGAGTTTGTAACTGCAATCGGGCTTGTGTTTGTGCTTGAAGGCATTTTCTATGCAATTGCTCCACACCGGTTAAAATCGATGATGGCGATGGCGGAGAAGATGCCGGAAGACTCCTTGCGCACCATGGGGCTGATAGCAGTAGCAACCGGGGTTCTGATTGTTTGGGTATCAAAATCATATATGTAAAGTTAAGCCTTGTTGCTGGCTGGATATTTAAGGGAAGATAAATATGCGAATGATGGTTCGAAAGACTGAAAATGGTGCAGTAAATGCACTCTGGCTGATGTTTCTGACTGGTTTGATGCTGGTTGCTCTGTCGCTTAATGCCATGGCCCAGGGGCCTAAATCTGTGGCTGATCTGGCAGAAAGATTGCAGCCGGCAGTGGTAAACATTTCTACAAAACAGAATGTTGCCAGCAAACATTCGGTCCCTGTGCCAAATTTGCCAGATGATTCTCCATTTCGGGATTTCTTTGATGATTTCTTTAACAAGCAAAGTCCTGACAAGAAAAAGACCCCAAAAAGCCGTCGCCGGTTAAGCTCTCTTGGCTCCGGTTTCGTCATTGATCCTGAAGGTATTGTAGTCACCAATAATCATGTGGTTGCCAATGCCGATGAGATCGAGGTTATTTTTACTGATGGCAAGCGCTTGAAAGCTACAATCGTCGGGCGTGACAAGAAAACGGACATTGCGGTTTTGAAGATCAAACCGGAAAAGCCTCTGGCTTCGGTGAAGCTTGGTGATTCAGACAAATTGCGGGTTGGTGACTGGGTCATGGCTATTGGTAATCCATTTGGCCTTGGTGGCTCGGTATCCCTGGGTATTGTTTCTGCCCATCACCGCGATATCAATTCTGGTCCTTATGATGATTTTATCCAGACTGATGCGGCTATCAACAAAGGCAATTCAGGTGGACCGCTGTTCAATATGGATGGTGAGGTTGTGGGTATCAATACGGCAATCATTTCTCCATCTGGTGGTTCGATAGGTATTGGATTTTCAATTCCATCATCAACTGCAAACCGGGTAATCAACCAGTTGCGCGAGTTTGGTGAAACCAGACGCGGCTGGCTTGGGGTTCGCATTCAGACTGTGACTGAAGATATTGCTGACAGTCTGGGTCTGGACAAGCCAATGGGTGCGCTGGTTGCAGATGTTACCGCAACCGGACCGGCAGAAAAGGCCGGCATGAAGGCTGGTGATGTGATCATTGAGTTTGATGGTCAAAAAATCGACAAGATGAGCGATCTTCCAAAGATCGTTGCCAGAACTGCTATCGGCAAAAAAGTATCAGTCATTGTTCTTCGCAGTGGCAAGCAAACTGAAATTGATGTTGTGCTTGGCAGGCTGAAAGATGGCGAAAAAATCCTTGCCAGCAAGGGAACAAGTGGTTCTGACAGTGCTGATGTGCCAGAGACAACCAGTGTGCTTGGGATGAAGCTTTCTCCAATCACCAAGGCGCTTCGCAAACAATACAAGATCAGAAGTGATGTCAAAGGGGTTGTGGTAACCGCCGTTGATCCAGACAGTACTGCTGGTGAAAAACGTATCGTTGCTGGTGATGTTATTGCAGAGGCTGGAGAAATCGAAGTCAGTAAACCTGATGATATCGTCAGGCGGATAAAAGAGCTGAAAGAAGAAGGTCGCGGATCAATCCTGATGCTGGTGCTGAAAACCAGTCGCGGTGGTGACCCACACTTCATAGCTCTCAAGATCAAGGAATAGGTAGTAAATTGCCTGATCAGGATTTTATCGCAATATCCTGATCCAGCGGGCAATATCAAACAGGGATTTGGCAGCGGCTGCGACATAGGTCCAGGCCGCAGCCTTTAGATCATGTCATGGTTACATTGAAACATTTGATGGGATCAGACCAGTTCACTCTGCAAGGCGCGGTGCGCCGCGCGATCTGGTTGATCAGGCAAGCGCCGGAACGTAGCAGATGGGCTGGTCTGACCCACCTGAAAGGCCGGTTTTTCGCGCTCGCTGGACGGCGTTACGTCCCGCTTGTGGTCAACCAGACCACGGCGCGAAACGTGCCTTGCCAGCAAACGCGAAAAACCGGTCAAATGCTTCAATGTAACCATGACATGATCTAATACTTTTTCAGTTGCTGGCAGGTCTTTATCATCAAGATATTTTCCAGCTTTAAGTATTGGCAGAGCGCGGGCAAAACTTGCATCCAGTTCAACTGGCAGGGTGATCATGTGGATGATTATGGTTGATGCCATAATTCCCAATCCGGCCAGCATTTCCAGCGCGATCAGTGATGGCGCCCGGGTTATGGCTCCAATCAGGGGTGTGGCCAGCAAGATAACACTACCGAGTTTTTCTATTTTGGCAGCATGTCCGATAAGCACACTGCGCCATTTAAGGGCAGGGTAGCCCTCAGCATCTTGCAGGGCGTGGCCAAATTCGTGAGCGGCGATAGCTGCGGCGCTTATCGAGCGGCCATGAAATTGCTGTCTGGATAGCCGGATCATCTTTTTTTGCGGATCATAATGATCACCGGCTGCAACTTCTTCCACCCCGACATTGTCAAGGCCGGCTTCATCAAGCAGGTGTCTTGCCAGTTCACTGCCGGTTCCAGGAAGGTCCGGGCGGTGCCTGCCATTGGCGGCAATTGCATTGCGTACCCAGATTTGCGGCAGGAAGACCAGCCCTGCAAAAACTATAATCAGTATCAGATAAAGCATGAACGAGATGTAGGGCCTGACAGATGACTGTACAAGCCTCAGTCTCGCGATGTGGTTATCTCAACGCCTTTTGATGTGGTGGTAACAAACTCGCTGCGCTTGTAGCCTTGCAGGAATAACAGGCTGGTGAGATCGCAATGATCAATGCGTACCCTTGCAGATTCACGCACAATGGGCTTGCCATGCAGGGCAACTCCGATATTGGCGCGTTGCAACATGGCGATGTCATTGGCACCGTCACCAACTGCCATAGTATCGGCAAATGACAGGGCATTCATCATGGTCATCTGGGCAATGGCGCGCAATTTGGCCTTTTTACCCAGAATTGGCGGCACCGGATTGCCGGTCAGCTTGCCGTCCTTGACTTCAAAACTGTTGGCCTGTTCCTCATCAAAGCCGCACAGGCGGGCAATATAGGAGGTGAAATTGCTGAAGCCACCAGATATCAGACCGCAATAGGCGCCATTTGCCTTCATGGTCTGTACCAGTTCCACGGCACCAGGAGTCAGGGTTATGCGCTCTGAAATAGTGCGGGTTATAATTTCGACCGGCATGCCGGCGAGCAGTTTCATGCGCTCGGTGAGGGCGGCTTCAAAATCAAGCTCACCGGCCATGGCGCGGGCGGTGATCTGTTTTACCTTGTCACCGACACCGGCAATATCGGCCAGTTCATCCAGGCATTCCTGACCGATCATGGTTGAATCCATATCGGCAACCAGCAGCTTCTTTTTGCGGTTCTGGTTGGGCAGGATTGCCAGATCAATCGGAATATTATCCAGTTTGAAGTGGATTTTATTTTCCAGAGATAGAAGATCGTCACTTTCACCGGCAGTAAATTCAACTTCACAGGCTTCGCCATCACTTAGCCAATTGGCGGGTTTTGGCTGGTTTAGTTGGCTGGAGATGTTTGAAACATGCTGATCTGTCAATTTCAGCTTGTCTTGTGGTGCGATCGCGATAAGAACTGTATTCATGATTTATGGTTTTTCCAAAACTGGATAGTAAATGACCCGAGAAGCTGTTCTTATTGCAGGCCCGACCGCCAGCGGCAAGTCCCGATATGCAATCGATATTGCGAAAAACAGACGCGGTGTAATTGTCAATGCCGACTCCATGCAGGTTTATGCTGATCTGAGAGTGCTGACTTCTAGGCCGCCGCAAAGTGATGAAGAACTGGTTGAGCATCGGCTTTACGGACATATTGACGGAGCTGAAACCTATTCAACCGGGCGCTGGCTGGATGATTTGAAGCAGGTTTTGCAACAGATATGGGATGCGGACAAATTGCCGGTGCTGACTGGCGGGACCGGGCTTTATTTCAAAGCGGCAGAATTTGGTCTGGCAGAGGTTCCCGAAGTACCAGACAAGCTGCGCGAGGAGATACGTCACAGGCTGGTCAAGCTTGGCCCGGAAGCCTTGCATGATGATTTGCAAAAGATCGATGCCAAATCAGCATCCGGCATCAAACCGGCAGACGGGCAACGTATTGCCAGAGCGCTTGAGGTGTATGCCGCAACTGGTGTGCCCCTGTCACAGTTCCACGCAACAGCAGCCCATAATTCGGTCTTGTCCGGGGTGAAGCTTGAGAAAAAACTGATAATGCCGGATCGGCAATTATTGTATCAGCGAATAAATAACCGGTTTGCCCGGATGGTCGATGAAGGTGCGCTTGAAGAAGTTGAAACCTTGCGGGCGCGCCAGCTTGACCCGAACATGCCGGTAATGAAGGCAATAGGGGTGCGGGCGCTGGGGGCATATCTGGATGGAAACAGCCCTCTGGAAGAAGCCATCCAGACCGCCTCCCGCGAAACCCGCAACTATGCCAAACGGCAAATGACATGGGCGCGGAACCAGATGACGGGGTGGGACTGGATTTGAGAGGCAAATAATGCTGTCTGGAAGCTATTTGCAGAATCTGCATGTAACTCCCTTGACCCATCCATCAAACCGCTATAAACAATTCTCCCATGAAAAATCAAATTCTAGTAGTGGTGATGAAGCGTGCTGCCGGGGTTGCCTTATAGCAATCCGGGAAACGGTGGTGCGCGAAACAAGGTCCCTTCAAGGGGCCTTTTTTATTGGTGGAATCTATATTAAAAGTAGCTCAAAACAAAAGTGAGACAAGGACAATGAGTGAAGCTCAAGCAGAACGGATGACCGGTGCGGAAATAATATTGCGGGCGCTGGTGGATCAGGGTGTGGAAGATATATTTGGCTATCCAGGTGGCGCTGTCATTCCGATCTATGATGAGCTTTATCAGCAGAACAAGATCAGGCATTATCTGGTACGCCATGAGCAGGGTGCCACCCATGCTGCAGAAGGTTATGCCCGTTCAACCGGCAAGCCTGGTGTAGTGCTGGTAACTTCAGGACCAGGGGCCACCAATGCGGTTACCGGTCTGACTGATGCACTGCTTGATTCCATCCCGATGGTTTGTTTTACCGGGCAGGTTCCAACCACTCTCATTGGCAATGACGCATTTCAGGAATGCGATACGGTTGGCATAACCCGGCCCTGTACCAAGCATAATTATCTGGTCAAGCATGTTGATGATCTGGCCCGCACCATTCATGAGGCTTTTTATGTTGCAACCCATGGCCGGCCCGGTCCGGTGGTTATCGATGTGCCAAAAGATGTGCAGTTTGGAACCGGTGAATATGTCGGGCCGGAAAATATCGAGCACAAGACCTACAAGCCGCAGGTTGAAGGCGACATGGTGGCGATTGAAGCTGCGGTCGAGTTGATGGCAAAAGCCAAGAAACCTATATTCTATACAGGCGGCGGGGTGATCAATTCCGGGCCTGAAGCCAGTGCTGCCTTGCGTGAACTGGTGGAATTGACTGATTTTCCGATTACTTCAACCCTGATGGGGCTGGGTGCCTATCCGGCACAGGGCAAAAACTGGCTGGGAATGCTGGGAATGCACGGCACTTATGAAGCCAATCTGGCGATGTATGATTGTGACGTGATGATTTGCATCGGGGCCAGGTTTGATGACCGGATTACCGGGCGGCTGGATGCGTTCTCTCCCGGGTCAAAGAAAATCCATGTTGATATTGACCCGTCATCAATCAACAAGATCGTTGCCGTGGACATACCGATTGTTGGTGACTGCAACAATGTTCTCAATGCCATGATTGCTGAGTGGAAGAAACGCAAATACAAGGCTGATCAGCAGGCGCTGGCAAACTGGAAAGCGCAAATTGATGTCTGGCGGGCGCGTGACTGTCTGGCCTACAAGCCAAATAATGATGTGATCATGCCGCAATATGCGCTGCAGCGCTTATATGAACTGACAAAGGATCGCGACACATATATTACCACCGAAGTTGGCCAGCACCAGATGTGGGCTGCCCAGTTTTATAAATTTGACAAACCAAACCGGTTGATGACATCTGGCGGTCTTGGAACAATGGGATATGGTCTGCCGGCGGCCATGGGTGTACAGGTGGCGCACCCGGATGCGCTGGTTATTGATATTGCCGGTGATGCTTCGGTGATGATGACCATTCAGGAAATGGCCATGTCCATTCAGCACAAGCTGCCGGTAAAGATTTTCATTCTCAACAACATGTATATGGGAATGGTGCGCCAGTGGCAGCAATTGCTGCATGATAACCGCCTGTCAGAGACCTATCATGACGGTATGCCGGATTTTGTGTCTCTTGCTGAAGCATTTGGTGCTGTTGGTATGCGCTGTTCAGATCCTGGTGAACTTGATGATGCCATTATCAAGATGATTGAAACTGATGCGCCGGTCATATTTGACTGCCGGGTGGTGAATGTTGAAAACTGTTTCCCGATGATCCCGTCAGGTGAACCGCATAACAAGATGTTGCTGGGTGATGAAGTAACCGATGAAAATATTGGTTCAGCAATTGATGAAGAAGGCAAAGTTCTAGTTTAAGGAGCACCCGCAGGGTGAGAATAATATGACATCTCAACAACCAGCTTCGGCCTATTTCATTGCCGAAAACGAAGAAAAAAGCGAACGCCATACTCTATCGGTCGTGGTCGACAATGAGCCGGGGGTTCTGGCCAGAGTTATCGGCCTGTTTTCCGGGCGCGGTTATAATATTGAGCAGCTGACAGTTTCAGAAACCATGCAGGCTCGCCATATTTCGCGCATAACAATTGTGACTTCGGGAACGGCCATGGTCGTAGGGCAGATAAAGGCGCAGCTTGAAAGGCTGATACCGGTTCACTCGGTGCTTGACCTGACGGTTGAAGGTGATGCTATTGAACGCGAACTGGCACTGGTCAAGGTTGCCGGAAAAGGTGAAAACCGGGTTGAAGCCCTGCGTATGGCCGATGCTTTCCGGGCGCGGGTGGTTGATGCTTCCAATAATTCTTTCGTGTTTGAGCTGACTGGCAAAACCCGCAAGGTTGACCAGTTTGTGGCACTGATGAAACCGCTTGGCCTTATTGAAGTAGTGCGCACCGGCATTGCCGCCATTTCACGCGGACCGGAAGCGATGCGGGTTTGACTTGTGTCGCGCGACAGTGTACATAATATGGATGATTGTCAGTATTCGGCATAAGGCTCTGCGCAGGTTCTTTGAGCAAGGCAACAGCCGGGGCCTCAAAACTGATCTGCCGGACCGTCTTGAGAAAATGTTATCGGCGCTTGATGTGGCAGTTGATGTTGATGAGCTTGGTACTATCCCGGGGTGGCGGTTGCATAAGTTGTCAGGAGAGCTTGCCGATTACTGGAGTCTTTCAGTTACCGGAAACTGGCGGCTGATCTTTCTGTTTGCTGATGGAGAAGTTTCGCAAGTTGATCTGGTCGATTATCATTGAGGTAGTGTCATGCGTATGAAAAATCCCAGTCACCCGGGAGAATTTATCAGGACAGAAGTAATTGAACATTTTGGTCTTTCTGTCACAAAGGGTGCCGAAATTCTTGGTGTGGGAAGGCAGGCTCTAAGCAGCCTGTTGAATGGTCGATCATCACTGTCACCGGAAATGGCAACACGTGTTGAAAAAGCCTTCGGGGTTAGCAGGGAATTGCTGTTGCGTATGCAGCTTGCCTATGATCTGGCTCATATCCGTACAATTGAAGATAAAATTTCTGTAACAAAATATAATCCGCAAGTAATGTGATGACAGGGCCTGTTTTTTCAAGGATGGCTGCTTACATTATGGCTGGATAAAAAAGTGGATAATCAAGGATGACCTGCAAATTGTCTGTGAACCTGAATGCGGTTGCGATGTTGCGTAACCGGCGTGATCTGCCATGGCCTTCGCTTGTGGATATCGGGCGGATTGTGCTCAAGGCCGGGGCTTATGGTCTGACTGTGCACCCACGGCCCGATGAACGCCATATCAGGCGTAGTGATGTTTATGATCTGGCAAAACTGATAGAAGATGAGTTCCCGGATCGTGAATTCAATATTGAAGGCTATCCAGATGACCGGTTTGTTGAGATCGTTGAGGAGGTGGTGCCGACACAGGCTACACTGGTGCCCGATGACCCCTCACAGGCCACATCCGACCATGGCTGGGATTTTGCGGCCAATATGGAGTTGCTGCAAAGTGTTTCGGCCAGATTTAGCCTGAAAAATATCAGGGTAGCCATGTTTGCTGATGCTGATAGTGATACTGTCTTTCTGGCAAAACAGGCAGGTGCAGACCGGGTTGAGCTTTATACCGGCCCTTATGGTGGTGCCTATGATGATGCAAAACTGGCTGAAAAGGAAATGGCAAAACTGGTGGCTGCCGGCATGATGGCCAATCAGGCCGGGCTGGGGCTTAATGCCGGACATGACCTGACGGTTGATAATCTGCCACAACTTGTTATGGGGCTACCGTTTCTGGATGAGGTATCAATCGGTCACTGCATAACTGCAGATGCGCTTGTATATGGTTTTGCCGGATCGGTAGTTCGCTATCGTGCTGCTTGTGGTGACCCGGTACAAAGCTGAACAGCTACTTGTTGTTAACCCGGATAATTACATCAACTTCTTCAAGCTTGACGCCGGCTAGCAGGGCGGTCTTGCCGACCACTTTCAAATCACCGGCTGGAATGTCGGACATTTCACCTGTTACCACATTGTAGATGTGAAAATGCGGGGAAGTGTTTGAATCATACACCGCCTGACCGGGGCCAACAATCAATTCGCGCACCAGACCTTTTTCCTTGAACAGGTTTAAAGTGTTATAAACTGTGGCGCGAGAGATTTCGGCCATATTTTTCTGGACTTCGGTCAAAATCTGGTCAGGGGTCATATGTGCTGGTTTGGCCAGTAATACCTGGGCGATTGCCAGTCTTTGCATGGTCAGGGGAACGCCTGCTTTTCGGAGTTTTTCACTGATATCCATGGTTGTCGGTATGTCGAGTGTTGCCATGTCTGCCAGGGAGGTGTCTGTCTCTCCTGCCTCTGTTTCATTGGTTGCCTGCTTTACAGGCAGTGATTTGTCCATTGCGCATTTCTCCATGGGCATATCAGCGAAAACCGGTTGCTGGAAAGGCTTGAACAGAAAATTGCGCAAATATAGTTTAGAGCGCCAGGCTTTGCCATTCAAGGTTTTCACTTGTTGATTGTGATATATTTGTTTTGTCAACTGGCCGGTTAAGGCAGCTACATGGTCAAGGCACTGCTTTTATTGTTTAGTCAGGGGCTAAACATTGATGAAGGTCAAATGACAATCAGTGGCTAAATATTGACTGGACTTGGCCGTAAAGCCTGATTGAAAGGGTATGGCCCGCAATCTGTTGTTTTTTGCGGGCCATGCTGATTTTTAAAGCCGGTCTTTAAGCCTGTTTGGCTATTGCAGCTTCAACCGAGGCTTCGATAATGTCCATGGCCTCATTGACTATGGATTGTGAGCTGGTGAGTGGTGGCAACAGGCGCACCACATTGCCGCGAACACCGCAATTAAGCAAAATCAGGCCTCGTTGCTGGGCTTCGGCGATGATCTGTGTGGTCAGGGCTGCGTCCGGGTCATTGGTTTTGCGATTAGTTACCAGTTCAAAGGCGACCATGGCCCCAAGGCCGCGCACATTGCCGATGGCTTCCATACCCTGACGTTTTGCCAGTGCCTCAAGCCGTGACTTCATGATGTTGCCAATGTTAATTGCTGCATCGCATAGGTTTTCTTCTGCGATAACTTCCAGCACGGCATTGGCGGCGGCCACTGCCAGCGGGTTGCCGCCATAGGTGCCGCCAAGACTTGCCGGTCCAGCTGAATCCATTACATCAGCGCGCCCGGTGAGGGCAGAAAGCGGGAAACCGCCAGCCAGCCCCTTGGCCATGGTGACAATGTCGGGAACAACGCTGGAATGCTCAATGGCAAACATTTTTCCGGTACGGCCCATGCCGGCCTGAATTTCATCGGAAATAAGCAATATGCCGTATTTGTCGGCAATTTTTCGCAAAGCCTGCAGGAATTCCTTGGGAGCAACAACAAATCCGCCTTCGCCCTGCACCGGTTCAATTATAAAGGCAGCAATCCTTTCAGGGTCAATACTGGAAACGAATAGCTGTTCCAGCCCTTCAAGCGCGCGCTTTGTACTCATGCCATGAAATTCGTTGGGCATGGGGGAGTGGAACACATCAGGCAGCATCGGGCCAAAGCCCTTTTTATAAGGTGTCTGGCGGGCAGTGAGCGACAGCCCCATCATGGTGCGGCCATGAAAACCGCCAAAGAAAGACACAACCCCGGCGCGCCCGGTGAAGGAGCGGGCCACTTTCAGGGCGTTCTCAACAGCTTCTATGCCGGTTGAGACCAGCATGGATTTTTTGGGAAAATCGCCCGGGGTTATTTCATTCAGGCTTTCACATAATGAAATATAGGATTCATAGGGGGCAACATGAAAACAGGTGTGAGTGAATTTTTCACACTGATCAACAACTGCCTGCATTACCTTTGGGTGGCGGTGGCCGGTATTGACCACAGCGATACCAGCGGCAAAGTCGATGAAGCGGCGCCCTTCAGCATCCCATAATTCAGAGCCTTCAGCCTTTTCGGTGAAAATGCCCTTGATGGCAAGTGCATCTGACAAGGCAGCCTGCTTGCGCTTGATGAGTTGTTCGGTTTTTGTCATGGGTTTTTCCGTTATATTAAGCAATTACAATAATGGTCCAGAATAACCATTATAACCGGGATCAGCGCATGACTAGCCCCAGTTTGCGACCATCTTTGAGACCACATTGCCTGTTCAGGCAATAACTGACTTGACGCTGTGTTACTTAAATGTTGATATTTTCTCCTGGCTTATTTAATAGTATTTGGAAACTGGTGAAAATTTATCGACTTTCAGGGAGTTAATCTTTCATGCAAAAAACGGCATTCAAAGCAGTTTCAATGCTGATTGTTCTGGCGGGTTTGTTTGTTGCCCCCGCATTTTCCCAGGAAATTTACACTCCGCAAAAAGGTGACCCGCTGCGCAAGCAATTACTGGATACAATCCGCCCGCGGGTTCAAATGGAGATGCGCTGCAAGGTCAAATTTGTGGTTAGCATGATGAATGTGTATGGTGATTGGGCATTTTTGGTAGTTACCCCGCAAAAAACCAATGGCCGCAAGATAAATATCCGCAAAACCATGTTTGCTTCACGGGCTGACATGATGGACGGTCTGACCAATTACTCATTGCTTGAGCGCTCCAATGGCCGCTGGAGCGAAGTCAGATATGTAGTTGGTCCAACCGATGTGGCCTATGATCTATGGCCAACCGAATATGGCATACCGCGCAAATTGATGGGATTGAACTGATTTGTCAGTTTGAATTTGGCGGATTTCCTGTCTGCTAACGCAACATGCGCTAGCTGGATGTAAAGTAACAACTATTGCGTTTGTGTACACAAATGTGTATGCTTTGAAGATAGTCAATGCAATTTGAGTGGGATGAAGCCAAACGGCAAAAGGTTATTGAGCAGCATCAGGTTGACTTGTTATATGCAGCGCTGATGTTTGAAAATCCAGTACTGGTAAAAGCTGATGATCGCAAGGAATATGGTGAACAGCGTTATCAAGCGCTGGGACATGTCGATGGTGAATTCTTTACTCTTGTTTATACATTAAGAAACAACCGCTATCGCTTGATAACGGCATGGAAAGCTGGAAGAAATGGGAAAAGAATCTATCAAAAACGCTTCTCTGGATGAACTCAAGTCCATGCGTGAGCGGGGTGAACTTTTCTACAAACGCGATGCAGAACCTGGTCCTGATATGGATGATTCGCTGTGGGCAGATGCGGAAATTGTAAAACCGGTTGGCAAGACTTCTGTTCATTTGCGGGTTGATAGTGATGTGCTTGAATTTTTCAAGTGCAAGGGCAAGGGGCATCTCACCAGAATGAATGCGGTCTTGCGCCGGTATATGGAAGTTCAGACATCAAAGACGGAAAACAAATCCTGATCTGTAACATCTGTGCAGTATTGTATTGGCTGTTTGTTCTGACAGGCGAATTGGTAGCAGTATGAAAATTTGCCATTCCCCTTGTTTTTCCCGCCACAGCGTATATTGTCACCTTTCTGAATTTTCCGACATTTGAAGAAGGGTTTCGTTTTATGCGGGTTTATTATGATGCTGATGCAGATGTTAATCTGATCAAGGGCAAAAAGGTTGTTATTATCGGTTTTGGTTCGCAAGGGCATGCCCATGCGATGAACCTCAAGGATTCCGGGGTCAAGGAAATTGCGGTTGCGCTGCGTGAAGGTTCAGCCACTGCAGCCAAGGCAGAAGCTGCCGGTTTCAAGGTGATGAGCGTTGCCGATGCAGCCAAATGGGCTGATCTCATGATGATGGCAACTCCTGATGAATTGCAGGCTGATATCTGGAATGAATCGATTGCTGATAATATCAAGGACGGGGCAGCAATTGCTTTTGCCCATGGGCTTAATATTCATTACGGGCTGATCGAGCCACGCGATACTATTGATGTGATCATGATTGCACCCAAGGGGCCGGGCCATACGGTTCGCGGTGAGTACCTGAAAGGTGGCGGGGTGCCGACATTGATTGCGGTTGATCATGATGCTTCCGGCAATGCGCATGATCTTGCCCTGTCATATGCCTGCGCCAATGGCGGCGGGCGTTCTGGCGTTATTGAAACCACATTCAAGGAAGAATGCGAAACCGATCTGTTCGGTGAACAGGTTGTGCTTTGCGGCGGTCTGGTTGAACTTATCCGGGCCGGGTTTGAAACTCTGGTTGAAGCTGGATATGCACCGGAAATGGCTTATTTTGAGTGCCTGCACGAGGTCAAGCTGATTGTTGATCTGATCTATGAAGGCGGCATTGCCAATATGAACTACTCAATTTCCAATACAGCCGAATGGGGCGAATATGTCTCTGGCCCGCGCATCATTACCGATGAAACCAAGGCAGAAATGAAGCGGGTGCTGGATGATATCCAGACAGGCAAGTTCACATCTGACTGGATGCAGGAATACAAGGCTGGTGCATCTCGTTTCAAGGGAATCCGTCGTCTGAATGACGGTCATCAGATTGAGGAAGTGGGTAAGAAACTTCGTGCAATGATGCCCTGGATCGCAGCCAACCAGCTGGTCGACAAGGAGAAGAATTAGGGCGGTGCCCTTTACATAGCGGAAGGAAAACTTCCGCGAAACAGGCCGCCCCTCACCGGGCGGCTTTTTTTATGTGGAAAGCAAAGGACAGGACAATGGAGAAGATAGCGTTTTTGGG
>JALXCV010000013.1 GCA_026990765.1 Hyphomicrobiales bacterium
AGCCAAGGGTGCAAAGGGTAAAAAGCAGATCTGGGTTGGACCTGCTGCTGGCGGGCTTGACCATGTAATGGCCATGAAAACCTGGGCTGCTGCCGGGATCAATCCCAAACATGTCAAATATGTACCTTTCAAGGGTGGCAAAAAAGCCATTATCGAACTGCTTGGCGGTCGCGGTGTGGTTTATGTGGGCAATCCGCGCGATACAATTGGCCAACCAAAGCTGAAAGTTGCTGCTCTTTCGCGCAAAAGCCGTCTGAAAGCATTTCCTGATGCCCCGACATTCTCCGAACTGGGGGTTAAAGGCCTTGATTCAGAAATCATGTGGCGCGGTTTTGCCATCAAGAAGGGTATTCCGGCAGATGTCAGCAAATTCTGGAATGATCTGTTTGCCAAGGTAAGCAAGGACCCGGAATGGGTGGCACATGTCAAGAAATCAAGTATTGACCCGGTTCTGATTACTAATGATGACTTCCTGAATGTCGTTAAATCCGACATGAAAGAAGTCAAGATCTGGGCTACCAAATCCGGTATTCTGAAATAACCCCGCAAAGGACCGGTCGGCAATCAGCCCCGCCAGAGCCATAGTGTGATCTGGCGGGGGATGGACTGAATGAATTGGGATAGTTATGCCAGAAACAGCCAAACAGACTAATGATCAAGACAGGCTCAAGGATCAACCAGATCGGGCTGACAGCTATATTGGCAATCTGTTGCTGCCTGTAGTTATTCTGGTCCTGGCTGCAGTTTGCCTTGTTCAGACATTTGATTTTCCAGGCGGTGATGGTGATGTTGGTCCAGCCGGTGTGCCATATCTTTGGATCGGTTTTACCGCGCTGTTTTGTGTAATGCTGATCATTCAGGCACTGATGCACAAAATGCCGCCTGATCCGATACCTGGCAGGATTGGTTTTGTGTTGCTGTTTGCCGTCTGGCTGGCTGCATATTTGTTTGCGATTGAGGCTGTTGGCTATTATCTGAGTACCTTTGTGTTCCTGATTGTCTCCATGTATGTGCTGAGCTATCGCAATTATCTGGTAATGAATGCTGTGACCATCTGCTGGCTGTTGATAGCCTATTTCATATTTGCGCAGGTTTTATACATCCAGTTACCGCAAGGCCCGTTAATGCGGTTGATTACTGGATAATTTTCAGGGCTTTTACCGGGGCAGGTTTGGTTAAATAGGACGGAAGCTGATATGGAAATTATTGACAGTCTGATATTTGGTTTCGGTACTTTACTGGGCTGGAAGCCGATATTGATAATAATTTCCGGGGTGATTGTCGGAATTATGGTTGGTGCCATGCCCGGATTATCGCCTTCAACCGGCGTTGCCCTGCTGGTGCCGTTCAGCTACACAATGTCACCGGCTCTGGCGGTAATTCTGCTGGTATCCATCTATATCTCATCCAATTATGGCGGCTCGATCACCGCAGTTCTTATCAACACTCCAGGCACCCCGGCAGCAGCTGCCACCGCCATAGACGGGTTTCCCATGACCCTTAAGGGCAAGGCCGGCAAGGGGTTGGGCATGTCGCTGATTGCCTCCACCATTGGCGGTATTTTCGGGACAATTATCCTGATTGTGTTTGCCATTCCACTGGCAAGGCTGGCTATCGGGTTTCATCCGGCAGACTATTTCGCCCTTGCCATATTTGGCCTGACAACAGTTGGCTCTCTGGGTGGCGGCAATGTCGCCAAAGCCATGGTGGCGGTGCTGTTTGGCCTGTTGATCAATACTGTCGGACTTGACCCGATTTCAGGCGTGTCGCGTTTCACATTTGGCATTGATGCGCTTTATGACGGTTTCAGTCTGATCCCGGCGCTGATTGGCCTGTTTGCGCTAAGCGTGGTGTTTACCGCCTTTGAAAAGAACAAGCTTTCCAAGCGGCCCATTGATGCTGTTGGCGGCAGTTTCCCGACCCTGCTTGAATCATGGAAAACCAAAATAACTATTATCCGCTCATCAGTTCTGGGCACGATTATTGGTATTTTCCCCGGAGCCGGTGCCACTATTGCTTCATTCATCTCCTATAATATTGCCCAGCGAACCAGCAAAAAGCCTGAAACCTTCGGCAAGGGTGCCATGGACGGGGTTGCAGCATCTGAAGCGGCCAATTCAAGCTCGGTTGGTGGCGCACTGATACCGCTTCTGGCCTTAGGGATTCCCGGCAGTGCCACCGATGCGGTGCTGATTGGCGCCCTGCAATTACATGACATTACCCCCGGGCCATTATTATTCGAAAGCAACCCGGAAATCGTCTATGGCATATTCGCAGCCCTGATTGTTGCCAATGCAGTAATGCTGATACTTGGGCTGTTCGGGGTTCGTTATTTTGCCAAGGTTGTCGAGGTGCCACCGGCTGTTTTATATCCAATGATACTGGTAATATCGCTGATCGGTTCTTATGCGGTTCGCTCATCCTTCTTTGATGTTGGCGCCTGTTTTGGTTTTGGCATTATCGGCTGGATATTCAAACGCTATGGCTATCCGGTAGCCCCGGTTGTGCTGGGTATCGTGCTTGGCTCACTGCTGGAGGAAAATTTCCGTCGCGCAGTCATGATGGATGGACCGATGGTGTTCTTCACCCAGCCACTTGCCGCAGTAATGCTCACCATTGCCGCCCTGTTATTCGTGTGGCCAATATATAAAAGCTACAAGGC
>JALXCV010000014.1 GCA_026990765.1 Hyphomicrobiales bacterium
CACCGGACCAGTCAGGCCTGTGCGATGAATTTACCGGGTACTGGGTGATCATTCCATCACCGCTCCATTTGCCATCAAAAAACAGATCGCGTTCCTTGCGGCGCCTCGGGATTATTTCTTTTGGTTTTCGCCACAGCATAAAGGCCTTGCGGCTTTCACTGATCTTTCCCTGCCTGAACAGCTCAACCCATGATGCGCTGGTAATTGCACCGGTATTGTAGTGAAATGACAATGCGGCAGCGAATTGCTCTTCACTCAGATCATGGCCCTTGAATGCCAGTCTTACTGCCGGTGCATATTTTGTTTCCAGCAACCATATATAAATCTCAAGGCACTTGCGGAGCGGTTGTGGTTTGCCAATATAGCGCTCAACATTATGTCCAGAGGCGCTGGTAATGCCTATCCCCCATGTCCACACCCCGACACTGTCACGATATGCTTCGCGCACCAGGGCTTCATGGGCTGCGATCTCCAATATGGTTTTTACTGTTATTTCAGGCATCCAAGACAACTCCTGTTCAATTGCCCGCATCAGTAATGCCGGTTACTTCATCAACCGGAACAGTCTGGAGCATTTCAGTTCGCAGTCTGGTCAGTTCATCATTCAGGCAGGAAATCTGGCTCAATAATTGTGACTTTTCGCCAAATATTTCAGGCAGATCAGATGCTGCAAGCACTCTTGGATCGTCTCCCGGTTTTGCAATCACATGGATACCCTTGATTGCATCAGCTGCATCATTTCCACGTATCAATATTTCATAGGGAACCATATTCGTCTCCTTTAAAACCATATTGTAATTCTCTAACTGATCACGGCCCGGTCGGATACCCGCCTCCAGTCTGTGCCATCTGAAAATGCCAGATTTGCCCCGCCTGATTCATTGCTCAGATAGACAATGGCCCCAGCTCCGCTGGTTGCAGCATTTGGCACGGTTGCAACGGTAAATGCTTTAGGCCTGATAAAGCTGCCGGAAACAAATGACCCGCTGGAGAAAACTTCGCTTACATTATCATTGCCGAGCCGTACCTGATTGGAACTGGTGCACAGGCTATTATATCCAATGGCGGTGCTGTTCTCATATCCCACCTGGAAGTTGGCCCCAAAGCCGATTGCGGTTACATCATTAGCTGTGTTGTCCCGACCGGCATTGACCCCGATACATGTCTGCCTGTTGCCACTATTTGAATATCCCGACAGATAGCCACAGGCAGTATTATAAATACCTGAATTGCCATATCCGGCATTTACACCAATTGCCGTTTGGAAATCACCGCTATTATTATACCCGGAATTAACGCCGCTGACTGTCTGACCGCTACCGCTATTTGACCGCCCGGAATTTGTACCAGATGCTGTCTGATTATCACCACTATTGGAATAACCGGCACTGACCCCGTTTGCATTTTGATAATTGCCGGAATTGTTACGCCCGGCACTGACCCCGCTGACTGTCTGGTAATTACCGGAATTGTTGGTTCCGGCATCAAAGCCAAATCTGGTATTTGTAGTACCGGTTGATAATCCGCCGCTAACAGTCAGAAGTCCGGAAGTCCCATCTATACTGAATGAATCAAACCAGTTGTTTCCATCGGCTGAAACCTTGGCAGTCAAATCATCATTACCGGCAAGACCGAACTCAGCCCGGCCAGACCATCCGGTCTGAAACAATATGCTTGCTGTATCTGCCTGAGTATTCTTGTTCAGTTTCGCCTGAATACCATTACCGGCATTATTAAATAAAATGGCATCAGAACTGACCGCTAGCCGGTTTGTCTGGTCAGCTGAGGCATTTATTCCAAGCAGTGAAAGATTTTGCAGCGAACCAATGGTTGAAAACAGGTCAATCCATTCAGCACCGTTCCACAATCCCATAATATTTTCATCAATTATATGCACCAGCCAGCCGGTAACCGGTGCATGAAACTTCCATGTCCCGTCCTGCCATGTAGCGATTGACATATCCCTGCCGGCCCATGCATCAACGGCCCCACTGGCTGGAATATAACAATCACCCTCTGCAGGGTTTGCCGGTGGTATGGTCAGGTTGCGATCTGTCACACTGGCCTGAACCAGCGTATCAAGTGTCAGCAGAGCCTCATTATGGGTTACATGTTTTTGCGCCTGCGAGCTTGCAATAAATGGCAGTTTCAATCTGTTGGTGTCAGACATTGCTGATAGTCTCCATAAATGCACCGGCCCCAAAGATGGTGCTGATCTGGGCAACGCGCCATTGCAGCTCACCGGGAAGGGGCGAGCCAAAATCCTCAAGGCGCTGGGCGTTTGTATATTCAACACTGGTAGCGGTGCTGTTCATGCTTCGCACCACCGCCTGGCCTGATAGAATATCAATCTGATAGTTTTCGATTTCCTCGCCAAGCGGCACCTGAACCTGCTGCCAGCCATCCCCGTCAATCCGGGTTCGCCGCTGCCAGCGCAAATCGATCGCATCGTTCATCCTGACGGCTGACAGATGTACCGGCGAGTATGGCCGGTAGCCAAGACCCTTGCTGGTGACTTTCATGTCAACAAAGGTACTATCACCATGATCAAGCCCGGATGGCCCAAGGCGCAGCAAACGCTCACGGCCAATATCGCCTGTTGTGGCCGGTATTTGTATCACGGCAGCATCTAGCAAAATGAATCTGGCACCGGATGGGCGCAGCGCAGGCATTTCACTGTTGGAACCTGCCTGACCTCGCAGCATACCTGTCAGAATAAACTCATGTGCAGACAGCTGCAAAACATCCTGAAACTGGATAATCTCCCAGCCAGACTGATTGTCCCCGATAGCAGCAATATTGCCACCATTGAGCAATTCAGCCTTACTGATCGAATGCAGTGCTCCGCGCGGCAGATAAATATGCAACTGGTTGGCCTTGTCAAACCTGTATAATGGCCCGGCAGGAAAATCCTGTCTGGTTTCACCGATAATTGCTGGTGAATTAATCTCGGCAATGGCGGTAAAGCCGCTGCCGGAACTTTCAAGCAGTACCAGTGATCCTGGCCATGGATCGGCAGTTGCTGCTATCCACTGAGCTACCGGGTTGAAATTTCCAGCAAGCAATGGCAGGTCAAGTATTTCATACAGGGGTGGTCCAAAGACCACCGCTCTGTCCATATTTACAGCAACTGGCTCATCTGGAAGATTGTGATAATCCTGCAGATTGCAGGCTCTGGCTGTAACGGTCCGATCAGTGCCATCAGAAACCGTTTCGATACGAAGCTTGTATTTTGCCGCACTGGATTCAACATCGATAATGTCCCCCGGTTCTATCTCTGCCATGCTGGGAGGCAAAACTATTGAGGCACTGGTGCGACCAGTCCAGCTTTCATGCAGCTTTATTCTGGCAAGGCTGGATGCCAGCGCCTCGGGCATGGCAATGGCAGCTTCCAGCAGGGCTTCGCGCCTTGAATAACCGGTCAGCTTGCGGGCATCGACCGAGTTTTGGGAGTAATTGTCAGCCGCATCCACAAAAGCCAGTTTGACAATATCAGCCAGTTCTGTTTCCTGGCCCCGGGTGATGTTTAATAAAGGCTTGTCTGGGCCGGTTTCAACCATAAGGTCACGATTTATACTGGCTATCGCCGTCCGGTCATGCGGAGTGAATTTTATCAACCCTTCGGATTCAGTTGCTGAAAACGGGAAAATATTGCTCAGGCCTTCAATTGCCTGTCTGGCCGACATGATACGCTCGATCGCATAGCCATCAACCACTCCGTTCAGCCCGTCAACCAGATAATCGGCAAATCCGAAATCATCAAGAACTTCAGCCACCAGCGCTGCCAGGCTGACAGAACCCAGTCGGCCATTCAGCCAGTGCCCTTTATGGTAGTTTTCGCCATCACTCCAGACTGATTGCAGATAGGGAAATGCCGGATATGGCCGTGCATCCCAAGCCCAAAGAAAAATGGATTGCGGATCAACCATGGTCCCGCCATAGACAGCTGATAGTGGATTGTGACTGCCAGCCTTGCTCCAGTGCTGCATATGAACTTCAACAAACCGGCGCTGGATGAAATCATCACGCGAACCCGATGAAAAATACGGCATTGCCCCTTGTGATGATTTGGGATCATTAAACACATTTGGCTGATTGGTCCCCTTGTCAATTGCCGGGCAGCCAAGCTCGGTAAACCAGACAGGCTTTGATTGGGCAATCCAGCTGGTGGGGCTGGCTGCCTCAATACCACCGGGGCGATTGAAATGCGGCCTTGACCACCAATTCACCAGATCCTTGTAACGAAATACCCATGGCTTGCCATAAGCACCATCATTTATAGGGCTGCGCCTCTGTAACTGCCGGTCTGTCATATTGGCATAGTACCATTCATAGCCTTCACCGCCTGCAATATTTCCGGCCAGATATTCCCGGTCATAAATATTACCTGCCGCCGCATCAAGATGCGCCCCTCCATCGCGCCAGTCAGACAAGGGCATGTAGTTGTCGATACCAATGAAATCGACATTACTGTCAGACCAGAAGTCATCCAGATGAAAATATACATCACCTGAACCATCTTGCGGATGATAACCAAAATATTCGCTCCAGTCCGCCGCATAGGATATTTTTGTTTGAGGTAATATGCCAGCCACATCCCCGGCCAGAATTGTCAGGGCTTCAACCGCCCTGAATCGGTCATTCTCATCGCGCAACATAGTCATGCCCGGCAGTTCTGAAGCAATCAGAAATGCCTCCACCCCGCCAGCTGCAGCGCATAAATGTGCATAATGCAATACCATCCGCCGCAGCGACCATTCATCCGGCCCTGAATAAATGATCTGATCACCGCTTGCAGTAAAATCATCTGGCTGGGCCGAGCCAAAAAAAGCATCGACCTGTGAGGTAATGGCCGAGGTCTTGTCAGGGGTTTGATTGCGCCCCGGTATCGGATCACAACTGATCTGTCCGCGCCATGGATATGCCGGTTGTCCAGTTGTCCCGTCAACAGGATTTGGCAGATTATTGCCAGCTTCTATATCCATCATGATGAAAGGGTAAAACATTACCCGCAAGCCGCGTTGGCCAAGATCCCTTATAGCCCGGATAACCGAGGTATCATCAGGCGTGCCGCCAAAGGCTGAACTGCCATTATGCCTGGATAATAAATAGGCATTGTCTCTGGTTTGCCCGGCGCACTGCCAACTATGAGGAATTGTCTGCTTGTCACGATTTTCAATACCCGGCCTGATCCGGGTTTCAGCACAACGCAGGTCATCACCAAACCATGATACTACCAGTGAAACAGCCCCAATATTTTCACATGTGGACTGCAAATCGTCAATCGATACCGACCAGTCGGCAAGCTGTGATCTTGTGTGCCGGTTCTCGGTAACAATACCGCCCCAGCCATCAGTTCGGCTGACTGGCTCGCTGTCATAGCCAAATTCCGTGCTGCCAGGGATGATGTTCATTGCCGTTACCAGCTTTTCAACTTCTCCTGATGCTTTGAAAACTTCAAATGACAATTGTGGAATACGGTTGCCGAACCGCTCCAGGGCAATTTGCTCAAATACCACATAGGCAACGCCGCGAAAGCCTGGTACATCACTGCCTTCCTTGGCAATGATCAGACTGTCAGGCTGCTGGTCGCCAGCCCCGTCATATATTCGGTAATTATACTGACCAGGATCGATTTCCTTGCCATCGGCCCACACCCGGCCAATACGATTGATTTTGCCCTGGCAAAGCCCGACGGCGAAATTGGCATAATAGGAATATTCTGTAATCTTGGTTTTTTTACCACCAATCCCGCCCTTGCTGCCGGATTTTTCGCTGCGGGTGGAGATGACTTCTTCAAACCGGGTGGCCCAGATAATCTGCCCGGCAACTCGCATCCGGCCATAGATTTTCGGTATTGCGGTGCCAGGTGTTGATGAAAGAACCTGTAATCTGTTTATGCGAGGGCCTTCAACCTTGCGGGTGGCTGATCCCAATATTGCCTCATCGACAAATGAACCGGCAATTCCGCCAATGGCGCGCCCGACAACAGCTCCGACCGGTCCGCCCAGAAAGCCGCCCAGTACCGAACCTGCGGCCTGCAAAACCAGTGTTGCCATTATTCATGCTCCTGTGAAGGAAATTCAAAGCTGAAACTCAAATGCCGCAACCACCAGCCCGACAGTGGCACTTCACAAACCACCGCTCCTTGCTGGGCATGGACCATGGTTTTGTCAAATGTGGCAATTGCCAGATGTTTTGCCGGCAAATGCGGGCGCCAGCGAAACAGAAGCAGGTCGCCCCCGGTAAATTGCATCTTGTCTATCTCGGACATGTTACGCCTTGCGGCCTGCGCCAGCTTCTCGCTTCTGTCTGCTTCGGCCCAGTCGGGTGAATATGCAGGAACCGCTTCTGGTTCGCTATGATAAATCTCCCGCCAGATGCCGCGTACAAGTCCAAGACAGTCACAGCCATGTCCCTGTAATGATGCCTGGTGGCGATATGGTGTGCCTATCCAGTCCCGGGCTGTTTGGATGATGTGCTGACGCTCAGCTGTTGAAAGATGAGCCATCATTATTCCCGTCATCGCGGTTTGGATAAAAGGTTACAAAATCATTGCCGGGCATAAAGGGAAAACCCTGGAAATTGATTATATTGGCAAATTTGTCCCGGCAGGTTGTAAATCGCTTGTCACATCCAGCACTCACGCTGAACCGGTCACCAATAGCGATGGCATCAGGCATTTGCTGCCAGATTTGTATTGATACCCCGCCTGCCTGCAAATGATGATATTTGATTTCGCTCTTGCGCCCCTCATTAGCCCCTTCAAGCCATACCAGCAGCCCGTGAGTGAACCAGCCATCTTCATACCCTTCCAGACCATCGACAATAAATGTGTGATTATCGCTCATACTGATCACATTGCCACTTGTACTGTAAACCGGTGTGTCAAGATCGATCATGCAGCTGGCACTACCGGCAAATGTATCGCAGCTTTTCTGAAATACCCGGCCCATGGGCTGGTTCAGCTGATGTGCCAGGCCTCTTATTTCTGCACTGAACCCGGTTTCATTATGGCTGACCTCTCCAAGATTTCCCTTGCGCAGCAAAATGCGCTGGCTGGTATCTGACCAGTTGACCGACCAGATTTCCACCACCGCATTATCAAATACCCCGGCCAGCAGATCTTTTTCATTCAGCCTTGATGAAGACAGGGCACCATCAACATCCAGATTGTCGACAGACAGCCCTAGCGAGTTTTCAATCTCTGATCCGGTAAAACCGCTTGCTGCTTCATAGGTAACCCCATCAAAGGAAATATCATGATCATGATCGCTAAAGCCAAAATGATCACCACTTTGGGTCTCCAGCTTCCAGCACCGGCACATGGTGGTGGCGCCGGTTAGCAAATGCTGCTTTAATTCCGCTGATATGGTTTTCATGGTTTTATCTCGATGATGGCGATATCGGGAATCTGCCCGGCCCGGAAGGCATCCAGGTTTATTTGCAGATAGTCAGTGTCAAACCGTACCGGCACATCAAATTCATAACCAGCCGTCACAACACTTCCAGCCGCAGGAATATGGTCTTGCTGAAAGGTTACAATGCCGGTTGATGTATCGACAGAAAACTCATTATTTTGACACTCAGTGCCGTCAATGGCGATAATGACAGTTCCAGCTACCGGTTTGCTGATTGTTCTGACCCATGAGGTTGAGCTGCTGCCATAGGTTTTGATTATTGCAAACTCAAAATTGCTGCCATCAGCAATGGCCAACTCCTGATCGGTCGCACTGATATCTTGCAATGGCTGACAGGATTTGTAATCCGTGTGATCCTTGAAGCGAAACCCGTATAGCCGACCGCGGCGTTCTTCAAAAAAACTGACAATCTGATGCAATTCATCAATTGTTGTAATTCCAAAACCTGCCTGATATTTGCGGCGTGAATCGGCCCAGCGACTATTGCGTTCCTCATGGCCTGATGCCATGGCGACAATATCGGTCCGTCGTTCCGGCCCGCCACTGGCGCCTCTGGAAATGCTGGTCGGAAATCTTGTTTCGTGAAAAGCGATTGTCATGGGATCAAAGGTTCCGGTTGCCGCGTTCGATCAGTCGCGACATGCCTGCCGCTATCTGGGTCTGTGATTTCTGAAAGCCTGTCACATCAGGTGTAGAAATATTCATGGTTATATTGACAGCGCCCTTTCCTTCAGCCCTCACTCCCAACTTGCCATCACGCCCGCGTGTCAACGGCATAATTGCTTCCGGTCCTGCCTCACCCATCAGTCCGGTACCGTTTCGCATCGGGAACAAGGTCGGGCTGTTGACAATCCCGCCATTGGCAAAGGCGCTGATGCGGCCATGTGAAAAGGCATTGCCTTTCGCATTGGCAAATAATCCGCCCAGAAGATTGCCCAGTGGTTTGATGGCCGCCGACAGGGTCTGACGGGACAAGGACAGGGCAAGCGATTTCAAAACGGTTGAGAATCTCTTTCCCGATATTATGGAGCTGGCAAAAGAGCGAACCATGGTCTGGCCAAAGCGCTTGCCAAGGCCGGTCAATTCATTCAGTTCTGCTCGCAGGTTTCTGGTATCAAGATCAATGCTGAATTCTATGGCATCAGTTTTTACCGGCATTGGTTTTCCTCATCAGGATATTGTTTTAACAATCGGCCAAGTTCATGG
>JALXCV010000015.1 GCA_026990765.1 Hyphomicrobiales bacterium
GAAGGAAACGAGGCAATCATCTTAGCATTGCCATTCTTGCCACAGATTGATTAATGCAGTTAAATCAGACATTTAACTAGTAGATGGCGCATCATTCCAGCAAAGGTTGCAATGGTGATAAAAAGATCAGCCATTATGATTAAACCCGCTGGTAATTCACATATTTCTGTCGGGCAATCACCTTGATCATGACTGATTGCACTTGACGCCAGCACTCCCCCCGGCCAAAATGTAAACTGTCTGCGATGGCGTCGCAGACTATCTCCATATATTGTAATCCTGTACGCCCGGATCAGGAGACGCCCCATGCGCCCACGCTATTTCAGTTTTCACAACGGCCCCAAAACTGCCCTGCCATTCAGCAATGATGAATATGAAGCCCGCCTTGCAGCCCTGCGCCAGATCATGGAAGCAAAACAGCTTGACGCGGTTCTGCTCACTTCAATGCACAACATAGCCTATTATTCCGGGTTCTTGTATTGCAGCTTTGGTCGCCCCTATGGTTGTGTAGTCACAAAAACCGGCTCCACCACCATCTCGGCCAATATTGATGCCGGCCAGCCAAACCGGCGCTGCTATGGTGATAATCTCACCTATACAGACTGGCAGCGCGGCAATTTCTGGCATGCAGTCTGCCATGTTACTGGTACAGCTGCAAGAATAGGCTTTGAAGCTGATCATCAAACCATCACTGCCCATAGGGAAATGCAGGCAACTTTTCCCGATAGTTCACTGATCGACATTGCCCCTGACATCATGACCCGGCGAATGGTAAAATCACCCGCCGAAATCAGCCTGATCAGACATGGCGCCCGGATAGCCGATATTGGCGGGGAAGATATTCGCGCCGTTATTGCCCCCCATATTCGCGAGATTGATGTTGCCATGGCGGGCCGCGATGCCATGGAACTGGAAATTGCCAAAAGCTTTCCCGATAGCGAATATCGCGATACATGGGTATGGTTCCAGTCAGGTCTGAACACCGACGGTGCTCATAATCCGGTAACCTCCAGACATCTGCAACCAGGTGATATATTGTCGCTCAATGCGTTCCCGATGATCAACGGTTACTACACCGCGCTTGAGCGCACCCTGTTTCTGGGTGAACCGGATGCTGCATCACTCAAATACTGGCAGGCCAATGTCAAGGCCCATGAAATAGGGCTTGCCGCGATTAAACCCGGTGCCAGCTGTTCCGGCATAACCGCAAAGATCAATGAATTTTTTGAATCAGAAAACCTGCTGCAATATCGCACTTTCGGCTATGGGCATTCCTTCGGCATCCTGTCTCATTATTATGGCCGTGAAGCCGGACTGGAACTGCGCGAGGATATTGATACCATATTAAAGCCTGGAATGGTTGTATCAATGGAACCGATGCTGACCATACCCCAAGGCCAGCCAGGAGCTGGCGGCTATCGCGAACATGATATTCTGGTCATTACCGAAACCGGGGCTGAAAATATCACCAAATTCCCCTATGGACCTGAACATAATATTGTTAAGGTAACTGCATGAATGATGATGACAAAACCCGCCTGACCGATCTGGAGATCCAGCTCGCTCACCAAAGTTCCACTATTGATGAACTCAATGATACAATCATCAAACAATGGAACCTGATTGACCGGCTGACCCGCAAGGTCAACCAGCTAAGTGAACGCATGGAGATTGTGGAAGATGCCGCAGCTCCTGAAACTGCCGTCACCAAACCTCCGCATTATTAAACGGCAATTCATATGCAGATCATTAGTGCCGAAGCAATAAACCAGACCCTTACATGGCCCATAGCTATCAAGGCATTGAAAAATGGCCATGCTTTTCAACGGGTTAAAAATCATGATTCACTGATTGAAACAGCTGACAAGAAAATGCTGGTACGCTCGGCCTGGATTGAAGGTCTTGCCGCTGGAACCAAAACCGTCACCATTGTCCCGCAAAACGCCCCCCACCCGACAATTCATGGTGAAGTAGTATTGTTTGATGACAAGACCGGCAAGCCGCGTGCTGTTCTCGATGGTATAGCCATGACAACATGGAAAACCGCTGCCGACAGTGCGCTTGGTTCAAAACTGCTATCTAACGAATCATCTGAGGATTTTTTGATGATCGGTGCAGGCGCCATGTCTGAGCCACTCATTCGCGCCCATCTAAGCGTCCGCCCTGGCCTGCGCTGGATCACCTTGTGGAACCGCAGCCGTATAAATGCCGAAAAGCTCAAGGCCCGTCTTGGTGACTTGAAGCAACTGGTGAAAATTTCAGATGATCTCGACAAATCAGTTGCACAAGCAGACATAATCTGTTCAGCCACCATGACCAGTGAGCCGCTAATAAGGGGCAGATATCTGAAAGCTGGCTGCCATCTTGATCTTGTTGGTGCTTTCACACCATATCAGCGCGAGGCTGATGATACCGCAATCACCCGTTCCAGACTGTTTGCCGACAGTATGGATACCACCATAAATGATATTGGTGAATTTGCTGACCCGATAAGCCGCGGGATTATCACTAAAGCTGATATAATCGCCGACCTTTACGACCTTACAAAAGGCTTTCAGGGCCGCCATGGTGACAAGGATATAACCTTGTACAAAAATGGCGGCGGCGGACATCTTGACATAATGCTCGCCGCCGTTCTGGCCGATCTGATTGCATGATTTCCCGGTCAGACCAGCCTTGTAATGCTTATATGATCAGCAAACCATCATCATGAAGAACGGTCACATCCAGATCATGACGACCTTCCAGCATAACCACATCAGTTCCATCCACTGAAACCATGGTGCCAGCGACACCATCAACCAGGTTCACATCGGATATGGATGTTGCAATATCGCTGAAATTCAAAATATCGACCGTAGAGAAATCACTGATCACATCAACCGAACCGTCAAGGTCTGCCAGAACCCAGAAGAATGTATCAACCCCGGTCGAACCGGACATGATATCAGCGCCAGCACCACCTTGAATACTGTCATGGCCCGAACCGCCATAAATCCGGTCATTTCCATCACCGCCAAACAGATGGTCATCACCGCCATCACCCATAACGCGGTCATTGCCCTGATCACCATAGACATTATCATTACCAGTGCCGCCAGTTACCGTATCATCACCTTCATTGCCATAAACAGTATCATTGCCCGAACCGCCCTTGACCAGGTCATTGCCTTCATTACCGAACAGATTGTCATTGCCGCCATCGCCATTGATACGGTCATTGCCTTCACCGCCCAGAACCATGTCATCACCGGTTTTGCCATAGATACGGTCATTGCCCGCACCACCCCAGACAACATCATTGCCGGAACCGGCATTGACTACATTATTGCCATCACCGGTTATGATCGTGTCATTGCCGCTGTCGCCATAAAGCCGGTCATTGCCGTCATTGCCATATAGAACATCATGGCCGGTGCCACCGCGCAAATAATCATCGCCTGCGCCACCTGAAACTGTATCATCGCCACCATCGCCATATACCTTGTCATTACCGGCTCCGCCGATAAGTTCATCATTGCCGGTGCCGCCATGCAAGGCATCTGCTCCATCGCCGCCATCAACAAAATCATTACCGCTCTCAGCCCTGACCTCATCATTGCCTGCACCGCCATTGACAATATCATTGCCGGAACCTGAATTGATTATGTCATTGCCGCCATCACCATTGATGGTATCGGCACCTGAACGGCCATTTAGCACATCATTGCCATCACCGCCCCAGACCTTGTCATCACCAGTCCCGGAATTGACAACATCATCGCCATTTCCGGCTTGAATTTCATCATCACCATCGCGGCCATAAATTTCATCATCACCATCGCCGCCATAGATCACATCATTTCCAGCGCCAGCATCCACATAATCATCACCGGCACCGGCATCTATCACATCAACACCGCCTTTGCTCGGCTTGATGCCATTAAGCGCGACATTGTCGATAACCGCACCCCAGTAATCTGACTTGCCAATACCGACAAATTCCAGAACATTGGACCCATCGCCAGAACCGGCAACCAGTTTTATGGTTTCATTGAACCATTCAAGATTGGCTTTCGGCAGTACTTTGGCCACCAGTTCACCATTCCAGTAAACCGCAACTCCGTCTTTACCTGGAACCCGGTTATATTCCGGCAGGGCAATATCAAAATTGAGATCCAGCGCCTGACCGTCTTTCAGACCCCTCACCTTGCGCGAAATACCGATATTTTCATCACTGGCCAGTTCCATCGCCAGACCACTGTCATTGTCAGGCAAGCCAAATTCCCTGGCAGTCAGCAGTGAATAGCCATCCTTGGCCTTCCAGCCATCAACTCTGGATTTTTTTGTAGTAAAAAATCCCCAGTCATTCGAGGTTGGCTTTCCATTTTCAAAGCTGCCATGACCTTTCAGATAATCGACAACATCTCCAATGATAACATCTGAGCCTTCCCCACCAACCAGCTTGTCCCTGCCAGTTGTACCATTCAAAATACTCATCTTACTCTAATTACTCCACAAACTTGCCTGCATTAAAATCTCACATGAACGACATAATACAAGCATCATGATAATATTAGATAAAACGAATATGTAAAATCAGATACCCGACATTAACCAGCTGTTTATATTAACGCTTAGGACTAACATCAACTTTCAAGGTTTCCGGCAGTAGGCAAACCTGATCGTTACAGGCCTGCACTGTCACCTCAGCCCTTATCCTGGACTTTGCAGCACTTTCCAGCTTTGTTGAGATAGCAACCGTACCTTCATAAACCGCCAGCGGCTTGTCAGAAAATCCAAACTTTTTCGTTACCGATTGAGGATACACCCCCTCACCTGAAGCATTTTTCACATCCACACTGGTTGCAATATAATCATCATCAAGCGGTTTGTGGGAATTTATATGCCAGCCTTTGGCCACTACCAGACTAACATCAAGTCGCTCGCCATTTTCAGCAAGTTTTGCGGCAACCCTGACCCGGCCATGAACCGCATATTGCAGCGGTCCGGCTTCACCTCGCAGATACCTGCCGGCAGCAGCCAGAATGCTGGCACCACCATGCGCATCTTCTGCTGCCACTCCCGATAATGCCGCAATCAGGGCCTCGGCCATTCTGCCATATTCCGGTTTCAGGCTGCGTCTTGACAATTTGCCATAAACATCAAGCGCCACCGCATTACCACTTGGCAACGAACCATCCACCAGCAACTTGGCTCTCGCATAACCCTGACGGGTTTCACTCAGAAAATAATCACCATTTTCTTTATCCAGAAACAGTTCGTTCATCTTGTCAGCAATCTTTACAGCCCGCTCCAGCCAGACAGTTTTACCACTGGCATCGTATACATCGATAAAACTGCGCGCGACATAGGCGTAATCCTTCAAGGTGCCAGTAACCGATGCCTTGCCATCATAAAACACCCGATACAGCCTGCCATCATTGCGGCGCATATTGCTCCAGACAAAATCAGCAGCATTTTTGGCAATTTCAGTATATTGCGGAGCATCAAGCCTGATGGAAGCAACTGCAAATGCTGAAATCATCAGACCATTCCAGCCAGCAATAATCTTTTCATCCCTAAAGGGAACAATGCGCCCCCGGCGGTGTTTTTCCAGCTTTGCCAGCAGCGCATCAAACCTTGCAAGCTCACTGCCTTCAAGCTCGATATTCCGGTGAATAATCACCTTGCCGGCAAACTCTCCACTATTCGCAACTGAAAGGGTTGAAATAATGAATGCCGCATCTTCACCCCCAAGCGCCTGTTCAAGCTGATCACTTGTCCAGACATAAAAACTGCCTTCTTCACCCTCACTGTCAGCATCGCGCGTTGAATAAAACCCGCCATCAGGTGCTGTCAGATCATTTCTCACATAATCAAGGGTTGAGCGCACTACATCTGCATATTGCTCATTACCGGTAATCGAATAGGCTCTGGAATAAATTTCCGTCAACATAGCCTGATCATACAGCATCTTTTCAAAATGCGGGGTCCGCCAGTTATTATCCACCGCATAACGATGAAACCCGCCTGCCAGCTGATCGCGTACCCCGCCCGACATTATTGCCTTGAGAGTTACTTCCAGAGCCCCAAGTGCAGTCCTGTCATCATATTTCTCGGCCATCCTTGCCAGAAAGCTCAATACCGGGGCATTGAAATGTTTGGGAGCCGAACCGATACCGCCATTAAACACATCAAAGCTGGCTGCAAGCTTTGCCGATGCCTTTTTGACCAGATCAACATCCAGTTCTCTTGCTGATATCTTACGCTTGAAATATTGCGATATGATCGCAGAAATCCGTTCACCTTCGGCCCTGATTGACAATTCCTGATTTTTCCAGTCATCCGAAATGATCGTCAACAATTTTATAAGATTGGCAGGCGGAAAATACACCCCGGCATAAAATGGTTTCAGGTCAGGTGTCAAAAGCAGGTTATTCGGCCAGCCGCCAATACCGGTCATCGCCTGGGTGGCAATCATATAGACCTCATCCAGATCAGGCCGCCTTTCCCGGTCAACCAGTACCGGGATAAAATTATCATTCAGCAGCTTTGCCACAGCCTCATTGTTAAAACTTTGCTCCTGCATCACATGGCACCAGTGGCAGGCTGAATAACCGATAGACAAAAACACCGGTTTACCACTTTGCCTGATCTCTTTCAGCGTGGCATCATTCCATGCACGCCATTGCACCAGATCACGCGAATGCTGCAACAAATATGGCGATGCCGCACCAGCCAGCGAGTTAAGCGGTTGTGCTGCATATTTCTTTAAGGCATCAGCTCGCGCATTCACCACTGGTACGGTAATTCCGGCAGCAATGATGACAGTCATCAACAGCTTCAAACCGGCTTTTATAAAGATGTTTTTCATCCCTGCATCTTTAGCGATAGTGCATGGAAGGTAAACAGAAACAATCATTACCGCGATGATTCTCGCAATATTGTGATCATCACTATCAGAACTTCACAAGCTTTTCCCGATTAACCTGTCTACTATTTACAGACAGACACTTTAATGACTAAAAATTTACAAATAACAACAAAGCTGAACGCTTCATTCAGCAATGGTTCATGCAGACATCACTAACCTGTGAACACGATTTGATTGATGCAAAAAGGGAAGAAACAATGGTCAGGGAAAACATTGCGCATCCAAAACCGGATAAAGACAATACACAATATTTATTCAATCTGGTTTTTCAGGAATTATTGCCATGGCTGGATGACAAGGATGAATCCAGCTGGCAACTGGCTGATATTTCAACCAATAAAACCCAGACATTGCTGACAATTCACAATGCTACCAGTCATCAGCAGTTCACAGCCCTTATCTGCTGCCTTGGTGAACCGGAAATCCTTGCCGTATCCTGTTCAAACAAACATTTCAGCATGCTCAATCCGTATATTGATGGCCCCGAGAGGGTCGAACCTGATCTGGATTCGATCGGATGCTGGCAGATTCTCAATATTGTATTCAAACCGGAAAAAGGGGTTGATCAAGTCAGGTTTGAACGCGATGGCAATATAATGGATGCCCATATCAATGAATATGGTTTCATCTCCATCATCGACTGGAATTCCAACAAACCGATAAGTGAATATCTGTCACTGATGAAAGACAATGAATGGCGCGAACCGGTGATTTCACTTGCCCCTTACAGCGCCCATTCTATCGCCAATTCTCTTGCCCAGGCATATAGCAATAATCACAATATCAATGAATGGAAGCGCTGGTTATGTGCCGGTTTTGTCAAGCTTGGCATTCTGGATTACAAGAACCTGGAAAATGGCATTCTTGCAGCACTTGAAGGTGAAGCTCACAGCAAACTGCGCAAGGAACTGATTTCTGTTTCCAGAGAATTCACTATCGACAAGACCAAAGGCATTGAGACAATGTTCCTGCCCGCATGATAATCATGTCTGGAAACAGAAAGATTTTCTTACCAGCGCCCTTCCCGAACCTTTTCGATATAACCTGCCAGCTGGACATATTCACTGCATGATTTGCCATGCCGTCTTGCTATCTCGTCCAGTTGCAACTGTGCCAGATCAATCCGGCCCGATGAAACAAACCCCTCACCCAGATATTCCCGCGCCCTGACAAAATCAGGATCAATGCTGAGGGCTTTTTTATAATATTCAATCCCTTTTTCCAGACCACCCTGTTTTCTGTAGGTAAATCCAAGGCCGGTCAGTACTTCAGGATCATTCTGGTTCACCGCCAGTTGGAACAATTCGCCAGCCTGACCATATTCGCGATCACGCGCCAGATACCAGCCCAGTTCCTTCAAATCAGCATCAGGCATGATACCGGCCCGTTTGCGCACACATTTGCCGGAAAAAATGCTATAGGTATAGCCTCTTTTGCATCCGGTTTTTGCCCGTCTTTTAAGGCATTTCTTCCTTGAGCGGCTGAAAACATAGCCTTTCCGGCATTTTGACTTTGCTTTTGCCTTGCCAAAACTCACCCCGCCACTTGGCGGGTCTCCAATTCCATCAGCTGCATAAGTCAAAGGTACTGTATACATCATGGATACAGCAACAATTGCAGTCATGCCAATTTTGCACTTCATATTGATTTACCCTCCGTCAATATGGTTTGCTACCACAATATGCGATAGCGCACTAGCCGGATCACAAATAGTTGATTGAGATGTCTGTCAAAAACCAACTGCCTGATAATAACCGGTTACGCACTCTGTACCAGCGAAACAAACTGGTCAATATCAGTTTCAGCAGTTGCAAATGATGTAACCAGCCTGATTACTGTCTCATCAGCACCAGCATGTTGCATATCATCCTTGCTGGCTATCCATGGATGAAACACCGCCCCACTCTCTTCAAGATATGCAGACATTGCCTTTGGTATGATCGCAAACACCTCATTGGCCTCACATTCAAGCGCCAGTCGCACATTGCCGTTTTTCTCCAGCCCGTCAGCCAGTTTTGCCGCCAGTCTGTTGGCTGTAGCGGCATTGTCCAGCCACAGATCATCTTGCAGATACGCCTCCACCTGGGCTGCCAGAAACCGGTTTTTTGACAATAACTGCCCGGCCCGCATCCGCCGGTGCACAAAGTCTGCTGCCAGGTCGCCATCAAAGAACACAACAGCCTCAACCCCCATGGCGCCATTCTTGGTTATTCCAAATGACAGAACATCCACCCCTGCCTTCCAGCTCATTTCAGCCGCAGTGCAGCCAAGACCAACCAGAGCATTGGCAAATCGCGCCCCGTCCATATGCAGTTTCAAACCATTTTGACTGGCAAAATCACCAAATGCAGCAATTTCATCGAGCGAGTAAATTGTTCCAAGCTCACTGGCCTGGGTTATCGAAATCGCTGATGGTTTGGGATCATGTTCACCCCGAATGAAGCCGGCCATGGCCGTTGCAACCATCTGCGGGCTGATCTTGCCATTTACCCCGGCCAATGGCATCATCTTGGCACCACCTGAGAAAAATTCCGGCGCCCCGCATTCATCCAGCATCACATGGGCATGTGAATGGGCAAATACCGCCCCGAATGGCGGTGTCATGGTGGAAATGGCCAGCGCATTGGCTGCTGTTCCAGTTGTTACCAGAAACACATCAACCTTGCGTTCAAACAACTCATTGAACCGGGCTTCCACTCGCGCTGTAATCTTGTCACCAGCATAAGAATCCGCTGTTCCCTGATTGGCAGCAATTATCGCATCCATGATCACCGGATGCACCCCATAGACATTATCACTGGCAAAATTCATCATCTTTTCCCTGTAAAATATTCAAAAAATTGAAATCTGCGCCAATCTATACCTTGATGTTTTGCACCTGTCATGTCATTGTCCGCGCAAATTAGGACAGGAGCACTGTCCTATATGTGCAGGCAACCATACCATTAGGCAATTGGGCGACTTATAAATGTCATATACAAACAACATCACTGATCGCACTGCCTGCGCGCTCAAAGGCGGACCTGACACCACAAAGCGAAAATAAGCTCGCTTCAGACCGCCTGTTTCAAGGGTGCCTGAAGCGAATATATCGCATGCCGCCAAAATCATGGCAGGCAGATAACCAGGCACCGGAAAAGATGAATTTACATGTCAGACGCTTATCGGCTGACAACATGAAGAGGGTTGTGAAATGGTAGAAAAAATCTGTGCCTTGCCGCAAGCAAACGGACTATATGATCCGGCAAACGAGCATGATGCCTGTGGTATTGGCATGATTGCCTCCATTCACAACAAGAAACAGCACAAGATCGTGGCTGATGGCCTGAAGATTCTGGCAAATCTGGAACATCGCGGTGCTGTTGGCGCAGACCCCAAGGCCGGTGATGGCTGCGGAATGCTGCTGCAAATCCCGCATAAACTGTTCAAGGCCGAGGCCAAGGCCAATGGCTTTAGCCTGCCCGAGCCGGGTAAATATGGCGCCGGTTTCCTGTTCATGCCTACTGATGCAACCCTGCGCGGTCATATTGAACGAGTATGGGATGAAACCGCAAAGGATGAAAACCTTGAAATAATCGGCTGGCGCGATGTGCCAACCGACAATTCAGTACTGGGTGAAAGTGTAATTGGCTTTGAGCCTTTATGCCGCCAGATTTTCATTGGCCGCACTGATGCCATCGCCGATGATGCCGAATTTGACCGCAAGCTGTATATATGCCGCAAGGTAGTATCCAACAAGCTGATCGAAATTTACGGCCCCAAGGCTGGCGGTTCCTATTATCCGGTTTCACTATCTTCAACCACCATAGTCTACAAGGCTCTGGTGCTGGGTGTATCGCTGGGCGATTATTTCCTTGATCTGAAAGATGAGCGCACCGAATCATCAGTTTCCCTGGTGCATCAGCGTTTCTCCACCAACACCTTCCCCTCATGGCCACTGGCACATCCCTATCGCTATATCTGCCATAATGGTGAAATCAACACGGTTCGCGGCAATTTCAACTGGATGGCAGCGCGCCAGTCAAACATGTCATCGGAAATTCTCGGCGATGATCTGGAAAAAGTCTGGCCGATCTCATATGAAGGTCAGTCTGATTCGGCATGTTTCGACAATGCACTGGAACTGCTGTTGCTTGGCGGTTATTCACTGCCACATGCCCTGATGATGCTGATCCCTGAAGCATGGGCCGGCAATCCGCTCATGGATGAAGAACGCCGCTCATTTTATGAATATCATGCCGCCCTGATGGAACCATGGGATGGCCCGGCTGCGATTGTCGCCACTGACGGCAAGCAGATATGCGCCACCCTTGACCGCAACGGCCTTCGCCCATCGCGCTATCTGGTTACTGATGACGGTTATATCTTGCTGGCCTCGGAAATGGGCGTACTTGATATTCCCGAAGAAAAAATTATCCAGAAATGGCGCCTGCAGCCCGGCAAGATGCTGCTGATCGACCTTGAAAAGGGCGAAATGATCTCTGATGCCGATCTCAAATCATCTCTGGCCAGAAAGCACCCATACCGCAAATGGCTGGACAGAACCCAGATTACCCCGGCTGATTTGCCAAAGATCAAGAAAAAACGCCCCAAATCAACCGTGCCGCTGATAGATCGCCAGCAGGCTTTTGGCTATACGCAGGAAGATCTGAAATTCCTGATGATGCCCATGGCCAGAACCGGTCAGGAAGCCACCGGCTCAATGGGAACCGATACACCAGTCGCTCCCTTGTCGAGCCAGCCAAAAACCCTTGATACCTATTTCAAACAGAACTTTGCCCAGGTAACCAATCCGCCGATTGATCCGATCCGTGAAGAAGCTGTGATGTCTCTGGTGTCTTTCATCGGCCCGCGCCCCAATCTTTTGGATCTTAAAGGCACATCCAAAAACATGCGCCTTGAAGTCCCCCATCCGATAATTACCAATGAAGAGCTGGAACAACTGCGCACTATCGGCAAGATCAACGATAATCCATTTTGCACCGTAACCCTTGATGCAACCTATGATGTTGCCAATGGGCCAAAATATATGGAAGCCTGTCTGGAAGGCCTAAATCGTGCTGCTGATCGCGCCATCAAGGATGGTTACAATATTATCATCATCTCTGACCGTTCCGTCAGCGCCACAAGGGTTCCGGTCCCGATACTTCTGGCAACCTCGGCCATCCATCACCATCTGATCCGCAAAGGGCTTAGAACCCGCGTCGGGTTGGTGGTAGAATCAGGCGAGCCGCGTGAAGTACACCAGTTCTGCACTCTGGCCGGTTATGGCGCTGAGGCCATAAACCCATATCTGGCATTTGAAACCCTGACCCAGGTCGCACCGACATTTGATGAAATCATCACACCCGCACAGGCCAAGAAACGCTATATCAAGGCGTTGAAAAAGGGCATTTTGAAAGTCATGTCCAAAATGGGCATTTCAACTTACCAGTCCTATTGCGGCGCCCAGATTTTTGACTGTGTTGGCCTCAACACAGCTTTTGTCGACAAATATTTCACCGGCACTGCAACCCAGGTTGAAGGTGTTGGCCTTGCTGAAATCGCCATGGAATCCTTCAAGCGCCATGCAGACGCCTTCGGTCTCGATCCGGTTCTTGAAGATACATTGGCTGTTGGCGGTGATTATGCCTTCCGTATCCGGGGTGAAAGCCACATGTGGACCCCTGAAACCGTTGGACATCTGCAACATGCTGTTCGCGGCAATTCACAAGAAGAATTCAGGAAATTCTCTGAGCGGATCAATGCCGATGCCAATTCCTCCAATACCTTGCGCGGCCTGTTCCATATCAGGTCAGCCGAAGAAATGGATCGTGATCCGGTAAACATCGATGAAGTTGAACCGGCCAGCGAAATTGTCAAACGCTTTTCCACCGGCGCCATGTCCTATGGCTCCATCTCGCTGGAAGCCCATACCACCATGGCCATAGCCATGAACCGCATGGGTGCCAAATCCAATACCGGTGAAGGTGGAGAAGAAGTCAACCGCTTCACCCCGATAGATGAAAACACCAATATGCGCTCTGCCATCAAGCAGGTGGCATCAGGACGTTTCGGGGTAACGGCTGAATATCTCGTCAATTCCGACATGATCCAGATCAAGATGGCGCAAGGGGCAAAGCCTGGCGAAGGCGGTCAGTTACCCGGCCACAAGGTCAACCCGACAATCGCCAAGGTTCGCCACTCAACCCCCGGCGTTGGCCTGATTTCGCCACCACCGCACCATGATATTTATTCAATCGAAGACTTGGCCCAGTTGATTCATGACTTGAAAAACGTCAATGAAAACGCTGATATTTCAGTAAAACTTGTTTCTGAAGTAGGTGTCGGCACCGTGGCAGCTGGCGTTGCCAAGGCCAGAGCTGATCACATAACCATTTCCGGTTTTGATGGTGGCACCGGCGCATCGCCTCTCACCTCGATCAAACATGCAGGCTCTCCATGGGAAATTGGCATTGCTGAAACCCAGCAGACACTGGTTGAAAACAAACTGCGCTCACGCGTTGCAGTGCAGGTCGATGGCGGCCTGCGCACCGGGCGCGATGTGGTAATTGCCGCCCTGCTTGGCGGTGATGAAATGGGCTTTGCAACTGCCCCGCTGATCGCCTCTGGCTGTGTGATGATGCGCAAATGCCATCTCAACACCTGCCCGGTCGGCATCGCCACCCAGGACCCGGTACTGCGCAAGCGCTTCAAGGGCAAGCCCGAACACATCATCAATTATTTCTTCTTTGTAGCCGAAGAAGTACGCGAGCTTATGGCCTATATGGGCTTCAAGACCATGGATGAAATGGTTGGCCAGGTTGACTGGCTGGACCGTCAGGAAGCCATCAGTCACTGGAAGTCGAAAGGTCTTGACTTCTCCAAACTGTTTGCCAAGTCAAAAGTCGGCAAAACCCACCCTGTCTATCATTGCGAAACCCAGGATCACCATCTTGAATCCATCCTTGATCGCAAACTGATTGCACAAGCTGCCCCGGCAATTGAAAATGGTGAAAAGGTGGAAATCACCACCGACATTCATAATACAGATCGCACTGCCGGTGCCATGCTGTCTGGTGAAGTAGCCAGACACTATGGTCATGACGGTTTGCCGGAAGACACTATTACCATTAAGCTCAATGGTATTGCCGGCCAAAGCTTTGGTGCATTCTGTGCCAGAGGCATAACCATGAAGCTTACAGGTGAAGCCAATGACTATGTCGGCAAGGGCCTGTCAGGTGGCCGACTGATCATCACACCACCTGAAAATACTGCCATCGTCCCGGAAAAATCCATTATCGTCGGCAATACCGTACTTTACGGTGCCATTTCCGGTGAATGCTATTTACGCGGCGTGGCCGGTGAACGCTTTTGCGTGCGCAATTCCGGCGCCATAGCAGTGGTTGAAGGTGTTGGTGATCATGGCTGTGAATATATGACCGGCGGGGTGGTTGTGGTTATCGGTGAAACTGGTCGCAATTTTGCCGCCGGCATGTCAGGCGGTGTTGCCTATGTACTGGATGAAGATGCAAGCTTTGCCCGCCGTTGCAATCTAGCCATGGTTGATCTGGCACCGATTCCAGAGGAAGAAGAAGCTCATGCCGCCCTTGGCCATCAAATGGCTGATCTGCATTCACACGGGCTGATCGAGCTTAATCACCATATTTCAGAGCTGGATGCGGCCCGCCTGCGCCAGTTGATTGAAAATCATGCAAACTTCACCGGGTCCACCCGGGCAACTGAAATCCTTGCCAACTGGGACAGCATGCTGGGCAAATTCATCAAGGTAATGCCGGTTGAGTATCGCCGCGCCCTGTTGGAAATGGAACAGCGTCAGGCTGCAAAAGAAGCAGCCGAGTAAAGGAACGATAAAATGGGAAAAGTAACCGGATTTCTTGAAATCGAACGTCAGGACCGAACCTACAAACCAGCTTCTGACCGTGTTCGCTCATTCGATGAATTTACCTTGCCGCTGGAAAAAACCGAAGTTCAGCGTCAGGCCGCCCGCTGCATGGATTGCGGCATACCCTTTTGCCATCAGGGTTGCCCGGTAAACAACCAGATTCCAGACTGGAATGATCTGGTTTACCGTGATGACTGGACAAGGGCCTTGCGCAACCTGCATTCAACCAACAATTTCCCCGAATTCACCGGTCGCGTCTGCCCTGCCCCGTGCGAGGCTTCATGTACCTTGAATATTGAGGATATGCCGGTCACTATCCGCACCATTGAATGCGCTATTGTTGACAAGGGCTGGCGTGAAGGTGAAATCGTCCCGCATATTTGCGAGGACAAGACCGGCAAGCGGGTTGCCATTGTCGGCTCCGGCCCGTCCGGTATGGCCGCTGCCCAGCAACTGGCCCGGGTTGGCCATGATGTGCATGTCTATGAAAAAGACGAAAAGGCCGGCGGACTTTTGCGCTATGGCATCCCCAATTTCAAACTGGACAAATCCCTGATAGACCGCAGGGTTGAGCAAATGAGCGCCGAAGGTGTAACCTTCCATTATGGCAAAAACGTCGGCAAGGATTTGTCAATCGAGTGGCTGGAATCAGATTATGATGCAGTATTGCTGACCGGTGGTTCCGAACAGCCGCGCAATCTTCCCGTTGAGGGGCGCGAACTTGATGGTGTGCATTTTGCCATGGAATTCCTTGGTCAGCAGAACCGCCGTCTTGGCCGTGAAGACATTTCCAGAGAACCCCAGATTACCGCTGCAGGCAAACATGTTGTGGTGATTGGCGGTGGTGATACCGGTTCTGACTGTATCGGTACTTCCCTGCGTCAGGGTGCCTTGTCAGTAACCCAGATTGAAATCATGCCGCGTCCGCCTGAAAAGGAAGACAAGGGCACCACCTGGCCCGACTGGCCCAATAAATTTCGCACCTCTACCAGTCAGGAAGAAGGCGCCGAACGTAAATTCTCCATCGGCACCAGCAAATTTGAGGGTGTTGGCGGGCGTGTTACTGCAGTACACTGCCATGAAGTCACAGCTGACTTCAAACCGGTTGCCGACACACAATTCACCTTGAAGGCTGATCTGGTATTGCTGGCCATGGGCTTTGTGCATCCAATCCATGAAGGCATGATCGATGATATGCAGCTGGAACGCGATGATCGCGGCAATGTGGTTGCCAATACAGATGATTACCGAACTTCAAGACAAAAGGTGTTTGCAGCCGGTGACATGCGTCGCGGCCAGTCCCTGATTGTCTGGGCCATCCGTGAAGGTCGACAGGCCGCAAGGGCAATCGATGAGTATCTTGAGGGCCATTCCGACCTGCCAAGATAGTTTTTACAGATTTTTTTCTGCGCCTTGATCTGTGAAAATCCGCAGTATTCAAGGCAGATTGCCTGCTCATGCCCGGTTCCCGGTTACAGCTTTTCTTGAATTTGTAAATATAAACACCAGATATTCTTTCAGAATCGGTTACAATAATAATTTCAAATTCCGGCAATCCCGGATTTAATCCCCGTCTGATTGGAGGTCTGTCATGATCCAGGGTGTCAGTGTATTCGTCATCGCCCTAGTGGTGCTGGTTGCTGTAATAGTCATGATGGGGGTAACCATTGTCCCGCAAGGCTTTGGTTACACAGTTGAGCGTTTCGGGCGATATACCAAGACCCTGCGTCCCGGCCTGGCTGTCATAATCCCGTTTATCGACCGTATAGGTGCCAAACAGAACATGATGGAACAGGTGATGGAAGTCGCCAGTCAGGAAGTCATCACCCGCGACAATGCCATGGTGCATGTGGATGGTGTTGCCTATTACCAGATTATGGATGCAGCCAAGGCCTCTTATGAGGTAAATGACCTGTTTCGCGCCATTGAAAACCTGACCATGACCAATATTCGTACTGTCATGGGTTCCATGGACCTTGACCATCTGCTGTCACAACGCGATGAAATAAACGTCAAGCTGCTGCATGTGGTTGATCAGGCCACCGAACCATGGGGGGTTAAAATGACCCGCATTGAGATCAAGGATATCAAGCCACCTCAGGATCTGGTTGATTCAATGGCCCGGCAAATGAAGGCTGAACGTGACAAGCGCGCCACAATTCTGGAATCTGAAGGCATGCGGCAGGCCGCTATTTTACAGGCCGAAGGTGAAAAACTGGCAGTTGTGCTTGATGCTGAGGGTCGCCGCGAAGCCGCATTCAAGGATGCAGAAGCGCGCGAACGCCAGGCAGAAGCTGAAGCCAAGGCCACTAAGATGGTTTCTGAAGCCATCGCCGATGGCAATGTTCAGGCCATCAATTATTTTGTTGCCAGCAAATATATGGATGCACTTGAAGGCATCGCCAAATCCAATAACCAGAAAATCCTGATGATGCCACTTGAAGCCTCATCTGTAATCGGTTCAATCGCCGGCATTGCCGAAATCGCCAAGGAAAGCTTTGGCGATGACAAATCAGGCAAATCAGGCTCGGTTCCAAAAACCGGCAATCAAGGCTAGCCCATGCAGCAAATACTGACATTTTTCGGTCCCTGGACATGGTTCATCATAGCCATTGCGCTTTTATTGCTGGAGCTTTTGGTCTCAGGTGTATTCATCTTGTGGTTTGGCATTGCAGCTCTGGCTGTCGGCATAATCGACCTGATTATCCCGATGAGCTGGCAATGGGAAATGTCGATTTTCGCTGTTCTGTCAATTGTTCTGGTGCTTGTTGCCCGCCCGATAATCATGGCACGCATCACAGATACATCAGAACAACCAAACCTGAATGAACGCAACCGTCAGTTCATTGGCAAACGATACATGCTGACCGACCCGATCATAAATGGCAAAGGTACTTTGAACATATCAGACACCCTCTGGCGCATCACCGGCAAGGATATGGATGCCAATCAGTGGGTAAAGGTTACCGGTACTGATGGCATGACATTGCTGGTAGAGCCTGACGAGGGTTAAGCAGAAGGCGAAGCGCCAAGATACAGGCAGGGTTTTGCCATGCCTGATAATCATGGCAACAGTTACAGATTCAAAGAATCATTTCTTCTCAAGTAACTGGTCCATCCGCCGCAAAATCTGGCCCTGCTTGTCTTTTGAAACCAGAAACTGCCAGCCATCTACCCTGGCTGAAATCGCATCTGCAACTGCTGTATCACTGCCTTTGTCAACAACCGCAACCTGCACCCAGCCGCCATCAAACATCTTGACCGATATCTTCATGCCACCATCGACACTGAAGCTTGATGATACCAGCGGCTTTGCTCCTGCCTTTGCCGGGCGCACATCGATCATATCCAGATTGGCCAGGTCAGTGGCGGCAAATTTGATAAAGGTGGAACTGAGCGGTTTTCTGCCCTCAGGCACATTTAGCAATTCAAAAACACTGCTGCCACTGCCTGACTTGCCGGTGCGTCTGACCTCAATCACCTCACCATCGGCATGTTCAATTCGCGCCTGGCTGACACTGTCAACATTGATCTTCAAGAACCGGGTTTTAACCCAGTCAGAAACCGCGACCGATTGCATTACCGCTCCCTTTACCAGCCAGCTGGTTGCATCTCCCGGTAACCTGACATATTGAGCATCTTTTCCCGGCCCCGCCTTGCCAATTGCCACCTTGCCCAGAATGATCTGTCCAACAAGCTTGCCCGCAGCATCTTTTAGAACCACCAGTCGGCCACGGCTGTCTGCTTCACCCGGTTTATCAACATCAATCAGTAAATATTTGGAAGGATTCGATGTTTTTGCTTCCATCTTCACCATCTCGATCAATCCGACAATGGCTTTCCTGACCTGTTCTCCCGATGCCGGATAACCAGATTTCTCCAGTTTCCACACATCACCGTCCCGTATCAGAACCAGTTTTTCAGTCCCTTTGCTGATTTCAATTCGTGCCACATTATTGGCCTCATCAGCAAGCCCGGCAAGAACAGGCTCGCCAACGCCCTCTTCGACCACAAACACATGGGTTGAACGCCAGACAAGTCCGGCAATAACTACCGACACAGCCGCCAGAACGCCAAGTATAATAACCAGTCTGCGTGTCATCTACTTAACCCTCCGGCGCCTGGCAGATAACCCAAATAACAAGCCAATCAGACCAATCAGCAACGGCACCCCGGCAGCATTGATAAACTGCACCCAGAACTCCAGCCGGTCAATTTCCTCATTCATCGCCCGTTGCACATCACGCAATTCCTGCCTGATCGATACCACTTCACTACGGAAATTCTGAAAAGCCTGCTTGTCCTCATCTGACAATATGACCTGACCCTTGGCAACCTTGCCCTGAATATCATTCAGCTTGTTCTGGGTCTGGACCAGCTTGTCCTGCAAGGCCTTTTCCCGCTGGCGGAATTTTGCTTCGGCATTGCGCTGAATATTGTCAATCAGTGTGAACGGGCGGTGCTCAACCCCGCGTCCGCGCAATCCTGACAGGGCTTCACCACCTGACAGATTGCCCAGCGCATTCAATAACAGATCAGGATTATTGGATATTGGCACAATCACCTGCTGACCAACCACATTGCGCGCCTGCGCCCAGAAGCTGTTATACAGCATATCACTGTCAGCAATCACAATGACATTAACCCCGCCAGACAACCGCGCCGCAATCACCTTGCCCTTGCCATCTGGCGCAAAAGAGTTCAGCAATTTCAGCGGATCAGGAGGCACCATCTGCTCAGTTGAAAACAGGGTGGTCTTTTTGCCAAGGCTGATCAGTGGCTGGAATTTGGTTCCCGCTTTTTTATTCCAGCTGATATTACCCGACGTTGCTATCAGCAATCGTTCAATATTGGCAAACACTGCATCATCGACATCAAACGCATCACGCTGCAGCGACAGCCACACCAGATAGCGCGCCACTACCGGCTGCGTGGTTGATCTGAACTGAATACTCCTTGCATGTTCAACATCCCCGACCACCTTGTCAGCAGCAATATCTGCGCCCCAACTAGATAACAGCTTGCGGTAATTGGCACCATCCTTTGCAAAACCGGTCGGATTGGATTGTCTGGTCTCGGTAAACGGATCGGCAAACGCCATCACCGGTTTGCCGGCGCGGGCAAATTTGTCAATTGCATCTGTCAGCTTGTCAGACAGTTTTCCCGGCGACACGATAAGCAGAATATCAATTCCTTCAGGAAGCTTGTCAGCCCCGGCATCAACCATCTTTAGACCAAAAAACTCTTTAATCCGTTGCATCACCAGCCATGCAGGTTGCGGTCTGCCATTTGGCCCCATGGCACCATTCATATCAAGTGTTGTGATCAACCCGACAGTCTTGCGGGCCGGATTGGACAATTTATGCACCATCCGGGTCAGATCATATTCCAGAAACGCCGAGCGCTCCAGTGACATGAAACTGATGGTTTCTTCATTATCGGTACTGTTGGACCCGACCAGCCCCAGATATCCCTTATCTCCCAGCCCACCTAAAGTTACCGCCGTCAGTCCGGCCGCTACCGCCCGGTCTTCCTCATCACTGAACGGTTTTGGCGCAACCCTGACAAATTTGATTTTGCCCTTTGAAGCACTGGCATAATAGCCAAGCAGAGCCTGAATGCGATCAGCATAAAGCCCATATGCCGGGGCCTGCGCACCCAGCGCATCAGTATAATACAGTTTGAGTACAATCGGATCATCAACTGCTGCAATCACCTTGCGGGTACTGTCAGTAATTGTGAACAGCCTGTTGGCAGTCATATCAGCCCGCAGCAACTTCAATCCGTCCCAACTGGCCAGATTTACCGAAAACAGAATGATTGCCGCAAATATGACAGCAAATATGGACAGTTTCTTTTTACTCATAGCCCTAATCCGCCTTCATGATTGACAAGATGACAACATTGACAAACAGCCAGAAACAGATCATCGAAACCAGATAGATTACCGATGCCATAGGTACAATCCCTTGCGCAATATAGGTAAAATGCGTCAGTGCGCTCATTGATGCCACCAGATCGACTATCACTTGCGGTGCAACCACTCGCACCGCATCCAGCACAATCGGGGTGCCTGATGTTATCACCACAAACGACACCGCCACCGACAATACAAAGGCAATAACCTGATTTCTGGTCAGCGCCGACATCGCAGCACCAATCGCCATCAGCACTGCTGCCATCCCCAGCGATCCCAGATAGTTGATAATGATAACTCCATTATCAGGATTGCCCAGATAGTTGACACTGGCCCATAGTGGAAATGTTGCAATCAGCGCCACTCCCATGAATATGACGCCTGCCAGCCATTTGCCGATCACCGCTTCCAGCGGGCTTACCGGTAATGTCATCAGCAATTCGATAGTCCCGGATTTTCGCTCCTCGGCCCATAATCGCATTGAAACGGCTGGAATAAACACCAAAAACAGCCACGGCAAATAGGAAAAATATGAATTAAGGTCCGCCGTACCACGGGCAAAGAAGTTGCCCAGATAAAAAGTTGCAACCCCCGACATCAATGTGAAAATCACCAGGAACACCCATGCAACCGGGGTTCCGAAATAGCCTTTCAGCTCACGCGACATGATGGCAATTATGCTGTTCATGACAAATCCTCTTGAGCATCAGTGGTCGTTATATGATGAAATACCTCTTCCAGAGTTGCATCATCCCTGCCCGGTAACAAGGCGCGCAATTCATCAGCTGTACCATCTGCCACCACGCCCCCCTTATCAATAATCACCGCCCGGTCACAAACCGCATCCACCTCTTCAAGAATATGGGTAGAGATAATAATCGCCCGGTCTTTGGCAAGATCACTGATCAGCTGGCGAACCTGATGCTTCTGATTGGGATCCAGCCCGTCGGTCGGTTCATCCAGCACCAGCACATCCGGTTCATGCAAGATCGCCTGGGCAAGCCCTGCTCTGCGCTTGAAACCTTTTGACAAGGTTTCGATCGACTGGCCCAGCACCAGCTGAAGGGCCGTGCGCTCAACTGCCTTTCCAATTGCGCTTTCAGCATCTGGCAAACCTCGCACACTGGCACAGAATTTCAAAAACCCCAAAACTGTCATTTCACCCCAGGCCGGCGCCCCTTCGGGCAGATATCCAAGCGATGCCTTGGCCTTTTTAGGGTCTTTCAATATGTCAGTTCCGCAAATGCGGGCAGTACCGGCATCAGGCTCCAGAAACCCTGCCACCATTTTCATGGTTGTAGACTTGCCCGCCCCGTTTGGACCCAAAAAACCCAGAACCTGACCGGCAGGCACCGACAGCGAAATTCCGTTCACCGCCTTGACATGACCAAATGTTTTGTAAAGCTTGTCCAGTTCCAAAAGAGTTTGCATCACTTGCTTCTCCTCAAGAGCATATTGCTGCTCTGATAACCAACAAAAAACCCCGATGCAAGCACCGGGGTTATTAAATTTTCGTCATCCAGAATGATATTAACTGGAGTAGAATTCGATGACCAGATTTGGTTCCATCATGGTTGGATAAGGCACATCAGCCAGACCGGGAATGCGGACCATGGAAGCGGTCAGTTTTGCATGATCAACTTCAATATAATCAGGCACATCACGTTCAGCCAGCTGGATGGCTTCCAGAACCATACCCATTTCCTTTGACTTCTGGCGAACTTCAATAACATCACCAACCTTGACCCGCCGGGAAGGGATGGTGCAGCGCTTGCCATTGACCAGTACATGTCCATGATTGACAAACTGGCGGGCCGCAAAAACTGTCGGCACGAACTTGGCACGATAAACCACTGCATCAAGACGGCGTTCCAGCAACTCGATCAGGTTTTCAGCAGTGTTACCCTTGATGCGCACAGCGTCAGAATAAATACGGCGAAACTGTTTTTCGGTAATATTGCCGTAATAGCCTTTAAGCTTCTGCTTGGCTCGCAACTGAATGCCGAAATCCGACATTTTGCCCTTGCGGCGCTGACCGTGCTGGCCGGGGCCATATTCACGTGTATTAACCGGGCTTTTTGGACGACCCCAAAGGTTTTCACCCATGCGGCGGTCAATCTTGTATTTTGAACTGAGACGTTTGCTCATTTAGCTTTGCTCCAAAAGTCGTCAAATATAAAACAGGGCGCAGCGAAAATTACTGCTGATCATGAAAATTCAGCTCGCCCTCCTCTTATCCGCAACAAAGCAGAACGACAGGATGAACACCATCCACAGGCAAGCAATATTGCGCCATTTCTAACGAAACAGCGTGGGCAGTCTATTAGTTGAGTTTTACACCATTGTCAAACCGGCAAATTCAGTATTTTGCTGTTTTCAAAACCAAATCGGGCAAATACCTGTTTATGGCTGTCCAGCCCGGCACCACCAGCGGTAAAATACACCATATTCCCGCAATCCATGGCAGTCCCTTCAGGTCTTGGAGCATCCAGCACTTCACGCGCCCTGCGGGCAATGGCGGGAGCTGGATCAATAAACTCGACCGGCCAGGGTGCGCATACTTCAAGTTCTTTCATCAACAGCGGATAATGCGTGCAGCCCAGCACCACCATATCTGTCTTTTTACCCTGCTTTTGCACGAATGCCGGGGCAATTTCAGCAGCCAGCTCCTCATGACTGACAGACCCGCCATGCAAATACCGCTCTGCCATTTGCGCCAGATTTACCGCACCATGCAACTTCACATCACAATGAAACGCATAAGTATGAATAAGGCTTTCAGTATATTCCCTCTCAACTGTCCCCGGCGTGGCCAGAACCGCTATCATTCCGCTAAGCGTTCGCTGCGCCGCCGGTTTGATGGCAGGAACCGTGCCGACAAATGGCACATTAAACCCAAGGCGCAAAGTCTCAAGCGCAATTGTGCTGGCTGTATTGCAGGCAATGATCACCACATCCGGGTTTGTAGCCGCCAGTGCCTTTTCAATAACCAGATTTATCCTTTTGACAAGCGCCGTCTCATCCCATGCCCCATATGGAAAAGCTGCATTATCGGCAATGAAATTCACACTCGCCAGCGGCATGATCTGCCTGACTGCATTGGCAACCGACAAACCGCCAACACCGGAATCGAAAATCAGTATATTGCCATTAGTGGTCATATTGTAGTTTTTCGCGTTTGAAAGACATCTGCATTTAACTGTCTTACCATAATAACATCATAAATGTCATTTTCCGTATTTCCGGCGCAAATGCTGCCTGGTCAGTGAAGCAATCACCCCGCGAAAGGTTCTCACCTCCTGTTCGGTCATTTCTGCACGGGCAAACAGATTACGCAAATTCACTACCATTTTGGGGCGAATTTCCTTTGATTTGAAAAACCCGGCATCATCAAGCTCTGATTCGAGATGTTCATACATGCCAAGCAGTTGCTGTTTGCTGGCAGGTTCGGTTCCTGGCATGCGCAAACCGGTCTCAACTGCTGCTGGCAATTCGCCGGTTTCCTGCCCCAGACTGGCAGCTTTCGGCTTGAACCATTCATAACAAACCAGCAACACTGCCTGGGCAATATTGATGGATGCACATTTTGGATCAACCGGTGCCATGATAATCTCATCAGCCAGCGCAATCTCGTCATTGGAAAGTCCCCAGCGCTCGCGCCCGAACAGAATACCGACCTTTTGCCCGCTATTCTGGCGAACATGCATATCGCTTGCAGCCTGTTCAGGAGAAAACACCGTCTTGATCATGTCACGCGGCCTGGCGGTTGTGGCATAAAGGTGATTGAGATCACTTATCGCCGATGGCAGATCGGCAAACACTTTTGCCTCATCAACAATCTTTACCCCCTTGGCAGAAGCCGCCCGCGCCCGCTTGCTCGGCCAGCCATCACGCGGCTGCACAATGCGCAGATCGGAAATCCCAAAATTGGCCATGGCTCTGGCTGCCGTGCCGATATTTTCACCCAGTTGCGGGTTTACCAGAATTACTGCCGGTGAATCGCTCATACTTATTCCTTCATACTGGCGCCGGTATAAGCCAAATGTAAGGTTTGATCAATCACTCAACCTTGTGCTAAACAGCGCCAATGATGCACCGCACAAATTAACCGCGGCGCAACTTTGCAAACTCATGAAAGGCAAATTCTGAAAATGGACAAGATCAAGGTCAAAAACCCGGTAGTAGAACTTGATGGCGATGAAATGACCCGCATCATCTGGCAGTTCATCAAGGAAAAATTGATCCACCCTTATCTGGATATCGATCTTAAATATTACGATCTCGGCATAGAAGAACGCGACCGCACCGAAGATCAGGTCACCATTGATGCTGCCAATGCAATTTTGAAATATGGCGTCGGCGTCAAATGCGCAACCATTACCCCTGATGAAGCAAGGGTTGAGGAATTTGGCCTGAAAAAAATGTGGCGCTCTCCCAATGGAACTATCCGTAACATCATTGGCGGTGTGATCTTTCGCGCACCCATTATCTGTTCCAACGTACCGCGTCTGGTTCCCGGCTGGACCAAACCTATCATAATCGGGCGTCATGCCTTTGGTGACCAGTATCGCGCTACCGATTTCCGTTTCCCTGGCCCCGGCAAGCTGACAATCAAGTTTGAAGGTGAAGACGGCAAGACAATCGAACATGAAGTGTTTGATGCCCCCTCTTCTGGTGTTGCCATGTCAATGTACAATCTTGACCATTCCATTCGCGATTTTGCCAGAGCTTCCATGAATTACGGCCTGAAACTTGGCTATCCGGTATATTTGTCAACCAAGAACACCATTTTGAAAGCCTATGACGGCCAGTTCAAGGACATCTTCCAGGATGTTTTCGATACCGAATTCAAGGACAAATTTGAGGAAGCAGGCATTACCTATGAACACCGCCTGATTGACGACATGGTGGCAGCGGCCATGAAATGGACCGGCGGCTATGTATGGGCCTGCAAGAATTATGATGGAGATGTGCAGTCTGATGTCGTGGCCCAGGGCTTTGGCTCACTTGGCCTGATGACTTCGGTTCTGATGACACCTGACGGCAAGACCGTGGAGGCAGAAGCTGCTCATGGTACAGTTACCCGTCATTATCGCATGCACCAAAAGGGTGAAGAAACCTCAACCAACTCCACTGCCTCAATCTTTGCCTGGACCCGCGGTCTGGCCCATCGCGCCGTACTGGATGAAAACAAGGATCTGGCCAGATTTGCCGACACACTGGAAAAAGTGGTTGTTGACACTATCGAAAGTGGCGACATGACCAAGGATCTGGCCATTCTTATCGGCCCGGAACAAAAATGGCAGTCAACGCAAGGCTTCCTCGACAAGATTGACGAAAACCTGCAAAAAGCCATGGGCTAGCACATGTCGCGTTTGACTGGATTCAGGTATTCACTTGCAGATATGAGGCAGGTCTTGCAAAGCAAGGCCGTTCATATCAGCAAAGTGAATTCAACTTAACGCGACAGGCGCTAAGATCAGGCAAAACCATATACGCAATTAAAAAGGCGGCCATGAATTTCATGGTCGCCTGTTTTGTTTGTCATGGCAATCAATTGCCATTTTCAACCTATTTCAGTGGCGGCAGGCCAAGCATCATGCGAACACCTTTTTCGCGGCTTGGTTTCAGGCCAACAGTACGGCCTTCCTGAACAGCAATCATTTTGGGAACACCGCGGGTTGACCGGTAAAGCGCCCACATGGCACCAACCCGGTTTGATGATTCACAAAGCATCAAAATTGGATAATTTGCCGGGTCTTCAGCAATTTTGGCAAATTGGGCAACCTGATCCATAGTCGGTGCAATTGTAGGCACTTCAATCAGAATATGCCTGATTCCGGCAGCTTCTGCTGCTTTGGCTTCTTCAAGTGCACCTTCCTTTGCAGTCAGCAGATTGACAACAGTCTTGAAGCCAAGCTGTTTCAACTGCGGATAAGAACCCTTTTTAACGAAACCACCAGTTCCGATATAAGGAGTTGCACGGGAATAATTGGCAACAATTGCCGGCATTTTGTCCCCATATGGAGCCTGCTTGTATTTTGCCGGAACATCATATGGGTTTTCTGAAGCCATGGTTGCTTTTGACTTTGCCATCGGTAGAACAGCAGCGCATGGATTGGCAGCAGCACAAGGGTTGGCGGCAGCGCACGGATTAACGGCAGCGCACGGATTGGCGGCAGCACAAGGGTTGACCGGGAAACAGGGATTGGTAGCAGCACACGGATTGGCAATTACGGCAGGAGCACACGGGTTAGCCGCGGCGCACGGATTGACAACAACCTGACCGGCACTGGCCGGTTGTGTGGCTGCAAGCACCGCTCCTCCGGCAACAAGCATCACTGCAGCCATGCTTGAGCGGGCAAGCAGTTTCATTTTTTCAGATTTCATCTAACTGTTTCCTTGTGATTCACTGATTTTGTTTATTAGATTTTTCTAATATAAGAGGGCCAATTGCTTCGTCAACCCTGCCAGTTGCAGCAATATCAACCACATTTATCTTTTGCAGGATTTTTGGCGGAAATGTCTGACTGTATGAGTCGGATTAATTGTCGCACACCAGAAAATGCCGTATAGAATCACTTGAAAAACAGATGCGCTCATTCAGAGGGAAGCGCAAACACTACTATCATCAACAGCAATACAGCCAGCAGGACAAACCATATCTGACGGGTTTTCCTGGGCTTGCCAGACAGAACCTTGCCAGCCACCACCCAGGCAATAATTGTCTGCATCAAATAGTAAAAGGCAAACGCTCGCGAGGCTATGGAGATGACTTCAAAAATATTGAACGTCCATATAAGCAATATTGAAAATCCGATAAGAACCGGATAGCTGGCCCTGTCGCTGATCCGTTTTCCGGTTTCTTCCATAACCAGCCCGCCAGCCCCCACCGTATCGGCAATAGCTGCTGAAAGCTGGCTCATAAAGGCGGCCACTACCAGCATGAATGGCAACACCATGGCAACATGGCCGGTAAGTCCGATTATATCGGTTTCACTGGCTTTGCCGGAAGGAAGGAACACCAGCACCGGCACCACCAGAAAAATAAACAAAATATAGATAATCGCGCTGACTATCTGTGCCCCGGCCATGGTGTCATGGCGAACTTTGGCTGGATATTCATTCTCCAGATATCGTGAGGTTTCAAACCCCTGAACCACCAGCAGCATACCGCCCAGCATCCGCAACCGGGTCCACAGATCAACAT
>JALXCV010000016.1 GCA_026990765.1 Hyphomicrobiales bacterium
GAATATTAGTTTTCAAAACCGCTTTATCAAAACAGATGTAACAGAATCAAAATCAATTATTTCAACTGTATTGCTCCGCCGTTTCCGTAAAACTGTCCGCTTCCGGTTGTAAAATCATAAAACGTAGATGTTGATTTATTAAGATTTATTGTTGTTGCACTCATTACCGGTAAATGGTTTCTGTGTTTAATTACCAAGTAGTAAGCATTATCCGGTGCTGTTAAGTTTATTGTTTCCGAAGAAGCATCATCGGTAACTGCTTTTCCGTTTTTATGCAAGAAAACACTTTTACTAACAACCGCACTACCTGTAGGAGTTTCTCTTAATTCCAACAAAATCCAATCAACTACATCTGCCGGAATATTATCAACGGTTCTTTTATCTGCAGCATACGGAGAAGTTTTTGGTATATCCGAATTTATATCGGTTCGCATCATATTGGTAGCAGAATTAAAAGCTCCTTGTAAAAATATTTTTGTTTCTAATAAAACAAAGTTTTTGAAGTCTGTAATTCTTCTTGGTACTATTTGATAGGCGGAAGTATATGGATAATAATCATCGTACTGAGAAAACATTCCCACAATATTTACCGGCCAATTTGGTTCAGGATTATCACCAAGATCCGTACTACTATCAATATGTAAAGAAAGGGTTGTTGTGCCTCCATCATCGGAAACTTCTATATTTTGTCCGGCAGCCCAGGTACCGCTAACTTTAGTAACATTTTCCAGCATTACCAAAATACCTTCTTTTTGTTCAGCATTTGCAAGCAATTTGGAAATTGTTATTACTTGCGGAACAACTGCTGTTCCGACACCTAAATCGGTAATATCAGTTGCCGAATTTTCCGGCACTATTTCTGTTTTTCCATTATATTGATCGATATTGCCAATAATTAAATATTCATTACCTTCTGTAATTGTTGTGGTATTATCAGATTGCTTATAGATTGCAACTCCTTGCGTTTCATCTTGAATAAAAACATCAAGGTTGGAAGTTGAATAAACACCGGATGAAACTGTTGCAACACCTTGTACTCGAGCTAAAACACCGTCATAATCTAATCTTCCGTTGCTATCGCCGGAATGAACAATAGAAATAGGTGTTGTTCCCGTTAGTAAATCGTTAACATTTCCGTAAGTAGGATTACCTTCATCATCTTCGGCATAAACATAATAACTTAAATAATTACCATTATTATAAGCACTTTCAGGTATAGTTCCCGAATAAGTATCACCACTTGTTAATGTCATTGTAACAGATTGCTCGGTACCGTTATCAATTTTATACTTAAGTAAAACAGTACTAACTGTACCATTATCGGTTACATCTGCACTAACTACTATATTTTGATTAGCATCCGGTATTCTAACATCCCTTGTAACATTAGCTATTGTAGGACTTAGAGGAGCTGCTGTTCCCCATATTTCGTCGACCCATTCGGGATGATCAATAAAAGGATTTCTATTTTGTTGATAACCGTAAACAACATCATTTCTATGTAATTCAAAAGCATCTACGGGATCATCTTGGTTCCATTGTAATAATGTTGAAAGCTTTCCAATTTTTGGGTCTTTATTCGGATTGGCCTCAGTATAATCTACAATATGAAGGTCAGGCTCACCTTTATCACCTTCATAACGAACGGCCATATAAAAAATCATTCTTGCTACATCACCTTTTACTTCATCTCTCGGTTCCCAAGAATCGGCATCGGTATAACAATCAGTAGGTGTTCCATCATCACTAACTTGAGTACCTCCATTATCAAAATCTTTATTGCTTCTTGTTGAATTCATCGAAGCATCGGCTGGTTTTAGATGATGACAATCTGTTCCGGGACCGGGATCAGTTCCGAAGTCACCTCTGGATTTTGCCCAAACATGTTCACGGTTCCATGCATCAGAACTGCTACTGCTGCTTGCATTAAAAGATTTAGCCTGAGATCTGCCCGTATAAATCAGTATTACATTATTCGAATTATTCGGATCTTCATCGGCATCCATCACAATATCCCAAACATCTGTTGATGAAGAACTATACGGATATTCAATATGTCCCTTAATTAAATTATGTAGCTCAAACTTTAGCTCACTGCCGGTTGCATTGGGGTCTATCGGATCATAATAATTTCCGGCATTCGATTCTGTAATTGTTAAATCAAATTGAGAAGGAGTCCCCGCTGAAGCAGAATTACCTCCGCTCACATTTTGCAATTCAAAAGTTAGTGTCTCATCACCTTCTGTTATTCCATCATCGGTTATATTGATAATAACTGTTTGATCTGCGGAACTGCCTGCTGGAAATGTTACGGTTTGTGTTGTGTAATTATCAATATCGGCAGGATCGCCTGAAATTAGAACAACATCTGCTGTTGTAGTAACAGAGGCCGACGGATAAGAAATTGTTACAACTAAATTATAAGATCCGCTTGTTTCCAAAACAGAAGCAGAGCTGTATTTAAACTGCACGGTTGTTGTTGGCGGAGCATTGGTTGTTAC
>JALXCV010000017.1 GCA_026990765.1 Hyphomicrobiales bacterium
CGGGGCAAGGGACAATACATATACTGCCGGGGTTATTTGCGAGAAGGTGGCGCGGTATACAGAAAGGCTTTATCACAAGGACAGGCTGACCACGGCAAGGCGCAAGGTTGCCTCTGGCTGGCAGGATATATCTGTCAGCGCGGCGCTGGATGAGGTGGCGGAAAACTTTATCCGGGTTGAGCAGCGATATGGCCGCGAAGCTGTGTGGCCTTATTCCTATGGTGGTACCATGGGGCAGGTAATGCGTGACGGGTTGCAGCGGTTAGTCAATGCCACAAGCTGGTCGCGCATGTATGGCACTTTTTGTGTGGCTGCGTGTTTTTCCGGCTACAAGGCTGGAACCGGTCGACTGGCCGGGAGTGATCCGCGCGAGATGGCAGTATCTGACTGTATTGTGCTTTGGGGCACCAATCCGGTGCATACGCAGATCAATGTCATGACCCATGTGCAGCGGGCTCGCAAATCACGCGGGGCAAAGCTGCTGGTGGTTGATATTTATGAAACCGCTTCAATGAAGCAGGCCGATATGGGGCTGGTTATCCGGCCCGGCACTGACGGGGCGCTGGCTTGCGGGATAATGCATGTACTGTTTCGTGATGGTTTTGCTGATCGGGAGTATCTGGATAAATATACTGATTGCCCTGATGAACTGGAAGCACACTTGCAAACGCGCGGGCCTGAATGGGCAGCGGCCATTACCGGGCTGACAGTGAGCGAAATCGAGGCGGCGGCCCGGCTGATCGGGGAGACAAAACGCTGTTTTTTCCGGCTTGGCTACGGGTTTACCCGCCAGCGCAATGGTGCCATCAACATGCACGCGGTTACATCGATTGCGGCGGTTACCGGGGCATGGAAACATGAAGGCGGCGGGGCGTTTCACAATAATGGAGCGATTTATCATCTCGACAAGTCGATGATCGAGGGGGATGATCTGAAACAGCCGGGAGTGCGAATGCTGGACCAGACGCATATTGGCCGGATATTGTGCGGCGATGCAGTGGCGCTGCGTGGCGGGCCACAGGTGCATGCAATGCTGATTCAGAACACCAATCCGCTATCGGTTGCGCCCGAGCAGGAAAAGGTCAAGCGCGGTTTTGCCCGTGATGATTTGTTTGTGTGTGTGCATGAGCAGTTCATGACCGAAACGGCTGAGATGGCCGATATTGTGTTGCCGGCGACGATGTTTCTGGAACATGATGATCTGTATCTGGGCGGCGGGCATCAGCATGTGATGCTGGGGCCGAAGCTGGTTGCCGGACCGGATGATACAATTTCCAATCATGAGGTAGTTTGCGGGCTGGCCAAACGTCTGGGGCTGAAACATCCCGGATTTGAGATGACAGCGCGCCAGTTGATTGATCATACGCTCAAGGCATCGGGCTATGGATCATTTGCAAAGATGCAAGAACAGCACTGGATTGATGAACAGCCCGGTTTTTCGCAATCGCATTTTCTTGATGGTTTTGGGCATGAGGATGGCAGATTTCATTTCAGGCCGGACTGGGCAAATGTCAGTTTCAAAAAGGATATGGGACCGGTGGGTGATGCCAGCCTAGCACCGCAATTGCCGGATTACTGGCCGGTGATCGAAGAAACCGATGAAGCCCATCCTTTCAGACTGTCTACCAGCCCTTCGCGCGGCTTTCTTAACTCAACCTTCAATGAAACGCCTACATCGCTGAAACGCGAGGTTCGACCCAAGGTGTTTGTGCATCCAGATGATCTGGAACGCCTTGGGATAGGTGATGGTGATCAGGTGGTGCTGGGCAATGAACGCGGACAGGTGCGGCTGCATGCAAAAGCCTTTGACGGGGTGCAGCCGGGTGTGCTGATAGCCGAATCAATCTGGCCCAATTCAGCTTATGAGGATGGGCGGGGTATCAATACGCTGACCGGCGCTGCCAGTATGGCACCTGCAGGTGGTGCGCCCTACCATGATAACCATGTGTGGATGCGCGCAGTGGAGTTATAGAGACTGCTGTAATCATGTAGTTTTCAGACCGTTTTTTGATCCATTTCATTGACAAATTGCCGCAGATGGTATCTGCTGACCCAACAGTCAAAAACAAAAACGGGAGATAATCATATGAGAAGAATACTTACCGGATTGTCGGTTGCTGCAGCGATTGCATTTTCTGCAAGTGTTGTGCAGGCAGAACCCAAGGCAGAGGTGATGCACTGGTGGACTTCAGGTGGTGAAGCTGCTGCGGTCAAGGTGCTGAAAGACGAGTTTGCCGCCAATGGTGGAACATGGACCGATATGGCTGTTGCCGGTGGGGGTGGTGATGCTGCCAAGACCACATTGAAGGCAAGGGTTCTGGCCGGTAATCCTCCCACGGCTTTCCAGATGAAAGGCCCGTCAATTCAGGAATGGTTTGAAGAAGGTGTGCTGGCTGATATTGATGATGTAGCCAAGGCAAATGGCTGGGACAAGGCCTTGCCACCGATGATTGCTGCACAGATGAAATGTGATGGCAAATATTGCGCTGCACCGGTTAATATTCACCGGGTCAACTGGATATGGGCCAATCCGGCTGTCATGAAAAAAGCCGGTGTTTCCATGCCGACCACATGGGATGAGTTCAATGCAGCGGCTGACAAGCTGAAAGCTGCCGGCATTACCCCGCTGGCCCATGGTGGGCAGTCATGGCAGGATGCAACCGTGTTTGAAACCGTGGTTTTGGGCTTTGGAGCTGATTTTTATAAAAAGGCTCTGGTTGATCTGGATGAAAAGGCCTTGACCTCTGACACCATGATCAAGGTGTTCGACCAGATGCGCAAGATGCGCGGCTATGTGGATGCCAATTTCTCCGGTCGTGACTGGAATCTGGCAACTGCCATGGTAATGAAGGGTGAAGCAGCTTTCCAGATCATGGGTGACTGGGCCAAGGGCGAATTTACCGCTGCGGGCAAGAAACCGGATGTTGATTATCTTTGCGCCCCGACACCAGGTTCAGGCTATCTGTATAATGTTGACAGTTTTGCCATGTTCAAGGTCAAGGGTGAAGACAAGGTCAAGGGTCAAAAATTGCTGGCCAAGCTGATCATGGGACCCAAGTTCCAGGAAGTTTTCAACCTCAACAAGGGTTCAATTCCGGTACGTACTGACGTCAGTCTGGCCAAATTTGATGCCTGTGCGCTGAAATCAAATGCTGATCTGAAAGCTGCTGACAAGGCTGGTACATTGCTGCCGTCATATGCTCATGGCATGGCAATGCGCGGAGCAATTTCAGGTGCTATTACTGATGTTGTGACCAAGCATTTCAACTCTGACATGTCTTCGGCAGATGCTGTCAAGCAACTGGCTGCAGCTGTCAAGAACGCCATGTAGTTCAATGAAAAGTACCGGGGGCTGTTGAAACGGCCTCCGGTTCAACTACTGCTACCCTCCCCCTTGTGGGGAGGGGTTGGGGGTGGGATCAGACTTAATGGTTTATTTTGGCTTTGAATGCGCTTTGCGCATGCCTTGTTCCTGAACCCCTACCCTTTATCCCTCCCCACAAGGGAGAGGGGGCTGGTTTTTCTGGTTTCCCGCCTGCGTTAGAACGATGAATTGTTGAGAATGGAGAAGTGCTTGTTGATGGACCGCCTGTCGCGTCATATTCCGAAAATTGTCATAGCACCGTCATTTGCGGCAATATTGTTGTTTGTTTACGGGTTTATTGCCTGGACCATATATATCTCAATGACCAAATCGCGAATGTTGCCGCGTTATGATTTTTACGGGATGCTGCAATATGAAAAGCTGTTTTCCTCACCGCGCTGGTATGTGGCGCTGGAAAATCTGGCGATTTATACGGTATTGTTTGTTGCTATCTGCATCATTCTCGGGCTGTTTCTGGCAATATTGCTGGATCAGAAAATCCGGGCTGAGGGCTTTATCCGCACAGCCATTCTTTATCCGATGGCGCTGTCATTCATCGTTACCGGGACTGCCTGGAAATGGATGCTAAATCCGGGGCTGGGTCTGGAAAAGGTGATGCATGACTGGGGCTGGAGCAGCTTTGCATTTGACTGGCTGGTCAAGCCGGATATGGCGATTTACACTATAGTAATTGCCGGTGTGTGGCAGGCTTCGGGCTTTGTAATGGCGCTGTTTCTGGCCGGTTTGCGCTCGGTTAACCCGGAAATTATCAAGGCGGCAATGGTTGACGGGATACCGGGTTTCAGGATTTATACCGGGATCATTATTCCATCGCTGCGCCCGGTATTCATTTCCGCTATCATCGTATTGTCACATCTGGCAATCAAGAGCTTTGATCTGGTGATTGCGCTGACTGCTGGCGGGCCGGGCTATGCGACCGACATGCCGGCAACCTTCATGTATGCCATGGCGTTTAATCGTGGTCAGTTGGGCCAGGCTGCGGCCAGTGCCACGGTGATGCTGGCAACGGTTTGCGCGGTGATTGTGCCATATCTTTATTCCGAGTTGAGGGCAAGGCATGACTGAGCTGGCTTTCAAGATACAGATTGAATCCATATCGGGATCGGTCCTGATAGCAAGTTCTGTGCTTGCAGGAGTGACAGAGCCTGTGGGGGTGGCTGGTAATGGTTGAAACTCGCGGTTCTTTCAAAAACAAACTCCTGCGCTGGTTGCTGCTGACAATTTTAGGGCTGTTTGTTCTGTATTATCTGTTGCCACTATTTGTGATGATTTCAACTTCGCTGAAGTCACTGGCGGAAATCCGCACCGGCTCGCTGATCTCGCTGCCAAGGGAAATAACCCTTGATGCCTGGGCGCTGGCATGGTCGGGTTCATGTACCGGCACTGAATGTTTTGGCATGAAGCCGTATTTTTTCAACTCGGTGATCATGGTGATACCGGCAGTGTTGATATCCACGCTTATCGGGGCGGTTAATGGCTATACGCTGTCAAAATGGAAGTTTGCCGGTTCAGAAGTGATCTTCGGATTGCTGCTGTTTGGCTGTTTCATTCCGTTTCAGGTTATCTTGTTACCCATGGCTATTGTTCTGGGCAAGCTGGGGCTGGCGGGGACCATACCGGGACTGATCATGGTGCATGTGATTTATGGCATCGGCTTTACCACCCTGTTTTTCCGGAATTACTACGTATCGGTGCCAACCGAACTGGTAAAGGCTGCCAAAATTGACGGGGCCGGGTTTTTCCAGATTTTCTTTTCAATATTTCTCCCACTGTCAACACCGGTTTTCGTGGTCACCATTATCTGGCAATTTACCCAGATCTGGAATGATTTCCTGTTCGGGGTTTCATTTTCTTCAGCCGGATCACAGCCGGTAACAGTGGCGCTGAACAATATCGTCAACACATCTACCGGGGTGAAAGCCTATAATGTTGATATGGCAGCAGCCATTATTGCGGCTTTGCCGACACTGGTGGTTTATGTGCTGGCGGGCAAGTATTTTGTACGCGGTCTGACCGCCGGATCAGTCAAAGGGTGATTTATGTCTCAAACTGCGCTTGAAATAAGAAAAATAACCAAGTTCTTTGGTGATACCGAAGTTCTGTTCGGTATTGATTTGAAGGCCGAACAGGGTGACTTTCTGGTGCTGGTCGGTCCCAGCGGCTGTGGTAAATCCACCTTGCTGAATATTATAGCCGGGCTGGAAGAAGAAACCTCGGGTGATATTTTCATAGAAGGGCGCAATGTTTCTGATCTGGCACCGAAAGATCGAGATATTGCCATGGTGTTTCAGTCTTATGCGCTATATCCCACCATGAGTGTTGCAGGCAATATTACCTACGGGATGAAGGTTCGCGGCATGGGCAAGGCTGAGCGGCATGAGGCATTGATGCGGGTTGCAAAGCAGTTGCAGATTGAACAATTGCTGGACCGCAAGCCTTCACAATTATCTGGTGGACAGCGCCAGCGCGTGGCCATGGGCCGGGCTTTGGTGCGTGAGCCGAAAATATTCCTGTTTGATGAGCCATTATCCAATCTTGATGCCAAATTGCGGGTCGAGATGCGCGCTGAAATCAAGCGCCTGCATCAGCGCTTGGGAGCAACGATTGTCTATGTGACCCATGACCAGACCGAGGCAATGAGTCTGGCGACCAATGTTGCGGTGCTCAATGATGGCCATATAGCCCAGACCGGCAATCCACAGGAATTGTATGATCATCCAAATTCGGTTTTTGTTGCCAATTTTATAGGTTCACCTTCAATGAACATGCTTTGTGGACAACTGGCAAAGGGTGAAAATGGCTGGCAGTTTATCGCTGGCAATATTGTGTTTGATGTTGAACATTATGAGTTTGCGGCTCCACCGGTTGCCGGACGCAATGTTACCCTGGGTATCAGACCTGAATATATTTCTGACTATCAGCGCTCCAGGGGAAACCATATCCGCCAGTTCAAGGTGACCCCGCAACTGATTGAAACCAACGGGTTTGACCAGCATGTGACTTTTGAGTTTTGCGATCGTGAAATTGAAGGCCGGTTTTCACCGCAACAGCGGTTAAAGCTGGGTGAAGCATTTACGGCTGATTTTGATTTGTCTGCTATATCCCTGTTTGACAGCAAGACAGGAGATAGACTTTGAGGATGGTAAGACAAGGGCTGGTTGCAGATGTCGGGGGGACCAATGCCAGGCTGGCAATTGCCGATGGTGATGGTTCGCTGCATCATGTGGAAATCTATCGCTGTGAGGATTATTCAAGTTTTGCAGAATTGGTAAGACAATATCTGGAGCGTATTGATATTCACCCCCGCTTGGCTGCGATAGCCATTGCCGGGCCGGTAGTCAGGCAAAAATCCGGCTTGACCAATGGACCATGGGGGATTGATGCTGGTGAGATGGTGCATGAATTCAGCTTGTCACAGTGTCTTTTGGTAAATGATTTTACTGCCCTTGCATGGTCACTGATAATGCTTGAAGGTGATGAGCTGGAGCCAATAGGGCCGAAAATTACTGGAAAAAGCGGGGTGAGGGCTGTTTTGGGGCCAGGGACAGGGCTTGGGGTTTCGAGCCTGGTTCCGGTTGGCAATACAATGTTTGCGATGGCAGGAGAAGGCGGGCATGTATCTTTTGCGCCGGTTGACAGGCTTGAAGCTGAAATCCTGAAAATACTACAACTGCAATTTGGCCGGGTTTCGGTTGAACGAATTTTATGCGGTGCCGGGCTGGTTAATCTGCACCGGGCGCTGGCTGAAATTGAGGGGCGCAAGTTGCCCGATGTTACTCCTGAACAGATTACGGATGAAGGTCTTGGTGATGCTGACAGCGATAGTGCCAGAACGCTAAAAGTCTTTGCCGGGGTTCTGGGATCGTTTGCCGGTGATCTGGCGCTGACTACCGGGGCAACTGCTGGGGTATATGTGACTGGCGGGGTTGGAGTTAAAATCGGATCAGTGTTGCAGTCCGGAGGTTTTCGCCAGCGTTTTGAAGACAAGGGACGCATGAGTGCGCTGGTGTCGGGGATACCTACATATCTGGTGACAGCGCCAACACCGGCGCTTGTGGGGTTGGCTGCGCGATTGTTCAGAACCGGATATTACTGATCAGTCTTTGGTCGCCAGCCAGAAGGATACAGTCAGCCCTTCGCCTTTTTGATCAGAAGGTGGTTTTAATTCTTCATGTTTGACAAGCTTCAACCCGGATTTGGCGAGCCATCTGCCCATATCCTCATTTGAAAGTCCAAGGCGGTGATGCGCGTGTTCGGTGCGCAGGAATTCAAGGTCGTGCGGGGCAAAGTCAACCACTAAAATGCGCCCGCCATTGCGCAGAACCCTGCCAGCTTCCATCAGCGAGCCGCCTGGATTATCAAGGAAGTGCAAAACCTGATGGATGGTTATCAGGTCGATAGTGGCATCTTCAAATGGCAGGGAAAACACATCGCCATGGCGAACCCTGACATGTTTCAGCCCATTGTCTTCCATGCGGGTGCGGGCAATGGCCAGCATTTCGCGGCTGGAATCAAGGCCGGTGGCGATCTTGGCCTGTGGTGCCAGCAGTGCCAGGACCGAGCCGGTGCCGGTGCCGATATCCAGATAATCTTCTATCGGGCTATCACCTGCCAGCAGTCTGACCTTTTCGGCAACCTGTTTTTCTGAGATATGCAGGGCGCGTATCTGGTCCCAGTTTTCAGCGTTTTCACCAAAATAAGCCTGGGCTTTTTCCCTGCGGTCCGACAATATATCCTGAACCCTGAGGAAATCGCGGCGGGCTATATTGTCATCTGCCGGGATCAGATCGACAATATTGCGGGCAATCCTGCCACCTGGCCCGTCCTCGCGCATGCGAAACAATACCCAACTGCCTTCCTTGAAGCGGTCGAGCAGTCCGGCTTCGCACATCAGTTTTAGATGCCGGGAGACGCGCGGCTGGCTTTGTCCCAGAATCTGGGTGAGTTCTGATACATTGAACTCGCCTTGCGATAACAGATATAGCAGCCTTAGCCGGGTGCCTTCGCCAGCGGCACGCAATCCTGCCAGTAAAAAGTCCATAGGTTTTAATTTTCCGTTTGTTGGTTGAGGCATTATCAAGGTGGCAGCCAACAAAATCAAAACATTTTGATTATAAAAAGCATCGTTAACCCAAAAAAAGTCATAGTCCGGCACAATATTATGGATATTGACGGCATTTTGCTCTATTCTTACCGTTAGGTAACTGGAAAGCTCGTAAAAAAAGGGGCAGTTTTTCGAGCATACCGGCAGGTGCCAAAATATGTGTGAGTAGTAAATCTGATGGATGTATCAATATGAACCGTATGGTTTTTTCTTTGGCTTTGGGGGTTGGTCTTGCTGTAAATGCGGTGCCGCTCATGGCGCAGCCGTCCAATTTTCTTGAGCTGTACAGAAGCTGGAAGAATGAAGACAAAAAGGTGGTAATTGCCCCTGCTTCTGCAAGAACCAAAATCAAAACCAAAGTCAGAACCAATTTTTCAGGCCGCAAAAGGGCGGCTGCACTCAGATTGCCGCATAAACATAAAAGCTCTGAAATCACAGTTGAAGAAGTGGTTGCCGGTGAAGACAATAATGATCCGTTTGAACCGGTGAACCGGCTGATCTTCGGGTTTAACGAAATTCTTGATCAGGTAGTATTGCAACCGGTCAGCTATACATACCGGACTATCATTCCAACACCGGTTCGAAAGGGTGTCAGCAATGCGGTTGCCAATGCCAAGGCACCGATAGTTCTGGCCAATGATGTTTTACAGGGAAAGCCTGTCCGGGCCAGAAAAACCGTGATGCGGTTTTTGATAAATTCAACTGTTGGTCTGGGCGGACTGGTTGATGCGGCAAAGGCTGGCGGGATTGAACCGCACAGTGAAGATTTTGGGCAGACACTCGGTGTGTGGGGCGTACCCGCAGGTCCTTATGTTGTGGCCCCGGTACTTGGTCCATCATCACCGCGCCATCTGGTGGGAAGGGCAGTTGATACGTTGGCCAATCCCCTGACCTGGCTGCTGGCCGATTTCAGCCTGCTGGAACGGATGACGCCAACAATGGCCGATATTGTAACCGGGCATGAATCAATCATGGATGATGCCAATGCCTTGAGGAAAGCATCGCCTGATTTTTATTCGGCAGTTCGCGGGATATATCGGCAAAAGCGCAAGGATGATATTGCCGATGGTGAAGTTGACCTTGATGATTTGCCTGAAATACCGGTTGAATGATATTGTTGAAAATAATAATAACCAAAAGTTTTTGAAAAGGGTTGCCTGATGATGCGGTCAAAAGGTTTTATGCGCTCGCTAATGATTTTTGCCCTGATTTTTACAGTGGTAGCGGGGCCAGGCAGCTCCAGGTTGATGGCGGCTTCTGCCGGCAGTTTTGTCGAGGCTATTGGTGGCAAGGTACTGGCTGCAGCAAGGGCTGGCTCGGTCAGTCAGTTTCGTTCGGTTCTGGGGCGACATGCTGCGCTTTCAACAATAGCCAATTACTCACTGGGGCCATATCGCAAAAAAATGCCTTCAGGCATGAAGCAACAATATTACCGTCTGGTTTCAAAACATATTTCACAGGTATTTGCCCGGCATTCGGGTAAATTGCGCGGGACAGGTCTGACAGTGCTGTCCGAACGTGAAAAGGGACGTAGCGCCATTGTCAAGACCCGGATCAAGGGTGGATCAGGAACGGTTACCTGGAGACTGATCAAGGCAGGTTCGAGCTACAAGGTTTTTGACGTCAATGTGCAAGGGGTTTGGCTGGCAGGAATCCAGAAAACTGACTTTGTTTCCGTCTTGCGAAAGAACAATGGCGATTTTAATGCCTTGATTGCATATCTGAAAAAGTAAATAATCAACAGTGGAATCAACTGTCAGATTGTAATCGAATGATGAAATATACCAAAAGAACCTTTTTTATCTGCACTCTTGCGTTAATGATGAGCCTGTTTCAGGGCAATATGGTGCAGGCGCAAAGCGGGGCTGAAAGGCATGTAATCAAGATTGCCAATGATGTTATGCAACTGGCTAGATCCGGTAGTCGCGGCAGCGTTCTGCATGGTCGGTTTGTCAGGCTTTTGGGGCGATATGCAAATATGAATGCGGTTGCCAGATTTGCGCTTGGCCGTTACAGCCGAAAACTTCCAAACAGCCAGAAGCAGAAATATTACAAGCTGGTGAAAGCTTATGTTGCGGGTCTGTTTGTTTATTATGCCGATGATTTCAAGGGGCAGGGTCTGGAAATTATTTCATCAAGGAAAAGCGGCAAGTTCACTATTGTGAAAAGCCAGATAAAGCTGGGTGGTGGCAAAAAGCCGGTTGTCTGGAGGGTTTATTCATCCGGTAACAGCCACCGGGTTACTGATGTTAATATACGCGGTGTATGGATGAGTATCCAGATGCGCCAGAAATTCACCAATCTGTTGAAGCGAAATGGTGGCGATTTTAACAAGCTGATGGCGTTTTTGAGTGAATATAAAAACTGGATGCCGGCTTAATTGCTGATTTGGTTGACGTGAGATGAGTATATTAGTTACCACTAGCAACAATGAAGCAGAATTGATTCGGTAAGAATGCAGCCCATGAGAAGATTTATCATAATAACCAGCCTGTTCCTTGTTCTGGCAGGTACAGGATTTGCCAATCCGGCAGCAGCGGGCAAGGTTCATCCTGCGGTAACCCAAATGAAAATAGTTGCTGCAGCACTGGTAAGGGCACAAAAGATCGGAACCCGATCAGCTTTCAGAAGTGTGATAAGCAAATATGCTGATCTTCCCGGTATCGCCATTTATTCTCTTGGTCGCTACAAGTCAAAGCTCAAACGCTCCCGTCGCTCTCGATATTATCGCGGTGTGAATGCCTTTATGAGCCGGTATTTCGCCAATGAATCCCGCAAATACAGAATTGTGAAAACCAAAATCAAGTCAGAAGTCAGCACCGAGGGAGACAATGTTGTCGTTAACACCAGGGTAGGGCTGGCATCTGGCAGTTCTTATAATGTTGTGTGGTATTTGCGCAAGTTGGGGAAAATATACAAGGTGACCGATGTCAAGGTTCTGGGTTTTTCGATGACCTATCTGCAACGCAACATGTTTTCAGCCTATGTGCGCAAGAAGAATGGCGATGTGAACGAGCTGATAGTTGCTCTTAATCGCCATTACTGATTATTTGGTAATTACTGTCTGGCCGTTACTCTTTGTATCATAGATGATGGTAACTTCGGTAGTGCCGCGAAAACCATTATAGGCCAGTTGGTAACCAGAGCAGTTTGTTGGATGCACATGGGTGAAGCCCTGTTTTTTCAGCCGGCTGGCGGTTGATTCGCAAATATCAATCTGAGTGGTTTTTTCACTGGCCGCATTGGTGTATTTCAAATAAAGCGATTTGATCATTTGGGCATCAAACCCCCAAGCGGTTCCTGCTGCCAGCAAGAGTGCGGTGGCGCTGAGTACCAGGGTGATTTTTCTTTTGGTTTCGATATTCATTGTCACTAACCCGAATTGATTTTTGAACTTGTGCTGATATTACAATCAGGTGACTGAATGATTGTTTAATGTCCGGTTCATATTGGGTTCATATTGTGTGGTATGAACATGTTGCATGTAGTATGAGGAGACATGATTGGAACCGGATTGAAACATGCCCGACGGCAATCAGCAAATTTTGGTGAGCGCAAGGCCGGGATTGACATGCTGGTGTTGCATTATACCGGAATGGAAACCGGTGCGGCAGCTATTGACTGGCTGTGCGATGAGCAATCTGGTGTGTCATGTCATTATCTGGTCGATTTGGATGGCTCGATTATCCAGATGGTTTGTGAGAGCAAACGGGCATGGCATGCAGGAAAATCATATTGGGGCGGGGTAACTGATATAAATTCCTGTTCGATTGGCATAGAAATTCAAAATCAGGGCCATATGGCCGGATTGCCGGAATATCCAGATATTCAGATCGATGCGGTTATTGCACTATCAAAAGATATCATCACCCGCCATGGTATTCCAGCCAGCAGGGTTTTGGGTCATTCAGATGTAGCACCGGGTCGAAAAAATGATCCAGGCGAGAAATTCCCATGGGTGCGACTAGCACATGAGGGGATTGGTCTCAAGCTTGCGGGTGAGACTGAAAATTGTCCATATCATGTGCGTGAAGTTCAAGAGCTTTTGGCGGCCATGGGTTACGGGATAGAAATCACCGGTCAGTTTGATGCAAGAACCAGAGTAGTTCTCGAAGCCTTTCAGCAGCATTTCCGCCAGCATAAAACCGATGGCAAGGCTGATGGTGAAACCGTGTCAATCCTCAGACAGATTTGCGCTGCCTGATATATGACAACATCATGAAAACGCCCATGGCAGCGGCCAAATGTTTTAGAGTGTGACCGGAAACAGTGCCTGCAAGCAGTGCAAAAACCTCATCATCAAAATATTCCAGCAGCTTTGCCACAGCATACCAGCCAAAAGTGTAACCAATATATCTGACTGCCGTATAGCGGGGTGGGAACAGCCACACCATTAACGGGATCAGCACTACCGGCAAAAACTGTACCAGCCCGTAGGCGCGCATATCACCTTGCCCGATAGATTCTGTATAGCTCCAGTATAAAACGCTACCTATTCCGGCCACCAATAATGGTGTGGCCAGCCACAGACCGGTGCGCGGGCCAATTCTTTCCATAATGATGGCGGTGAAAAACGACATGAAAGCTACAGCCATAGGTATCCGGTCCCAGACAAGCGTCTGGTTATTCGGGTTTAAATGGTACCAGGTTGAACCAAACCCGACAGCTGCGGCCCCGAGAAAGAAAACTACCCATATTACCTGCTCTCCTGGCATGGTGAACTGCTGTGGTGATGTTGAGACATAACGCAATCCCATTATACCGACAATGGTGAAAAACACATTGCCGACGACATCACCGAAATTGACTACCCCCAGAAAGGGGCGTTTGTCGGCAAAGTTGTGATAGGCGATATCCTGCGCGATTGGCGGGGTAAAGAATATGGCAATAATGGCCGCCGCTGCAACACTGATTGTGATGATTATGGCTGTTGATCTATGCATGCAGGTGCCCATAGTTGCTGATTGTGGATTAATACATGTTGTTTGTGGTCTTGACCAGTGGAGTAATCACCAATAAACCATTGCCAACATCAGTCGGCCGGATGACCGCTGGAGTATTCTGGCCTTTTGGCCGGGGGCCTCTGGAGGAAAGTCCGGGCACCATGTGGGAAGGGCGCTGGATAACGTCCAGCGGGGGCGACCCCAGGGATAGTGCCACAGAGAGCAGACCGCCACGAAATTCGTGGTAAGGGTGAAAGGGTGCGGTAAGAGCGCACCGCGGTGTTGGTGACAATACTGGCGAAGGTAAACCCCGCCCGGTGCAAGACCAAATAGGGACGGCATATGATCTTCCCGCAGATCGTCGTCCGGGTTGGTCGCAACAGGTACGCAGTAATGCGTATCGCAGATGAATGGTCATCCAACCCTTTACAAAAGGGGGGACAGAACCCGGCTTACAGGCCGACTGATGTTAATATTCTGCAGTTGCAAACCTTATCCTTGCTTTAACGATGAAAGAGCATCCGACATATCTGTTGCCAGATCGTCATAATCTTCAAGCCCGACTGAAATTCGGATCAGGCCGTCGGTAAAGCCGTGTTTTTCGCGCTCTTCGGGTTCGTACTTTGCATGGGTCATGCTGGCGGGGTGCTGGACCAGGGTTTCAGCATCGCCAAGGCTAACAGCCGAGGTGACCAGTTGCAGGGCATCCATGAAATTGCGACCAGCTTCAATGCCGCCTTTAAGTTCAAGTGCAATCATGCCGCCATATTGAGACATCTGGCGGCTGGCCAACTGGTGGAATGGTGAGGAAACAAGGCCGGGATAATAGACAATATCAACGGCTGGATGATCCTGCAAAAGTTTAGCCAGCTTGAGGGCAGTTTGTGAATGGCGATCCATGCGCAGTTGCAGGGTCTTGAGGCCGCGCATGATCAGGAAAGCATCAAGGCTGGAGATTATCGCACCGTTCATTTCAGTCAGGCCGACAGATCGAATCTGGTCTATCATTTCGCGATTGGCAATCACTGCCCCGGCCAGAAGATCGCCATGCCCGCCAAGATATTTGGTGGCTGAATGCACTACGATATCTGCGCCCAGTTCTATCGGGCGTTGCAGATAGGGGGTGCAATAGGTGTTGTCGACAATGAAACTGGCGTCATACTGCTTGCAGATTTCGGCAATGGCGGCAATATCCACCAAACGCATATTGGGGTTGGCCGGGGTTTCGCAATAGACGATTCTGGTATTGCCTGAAATGGCTCTGGCCAGTTCGTCAGGGTTGGACATGTCGATGAAGGTGGTTTTGACACCGAAGCGGCCAATATGATGTTGCAGCACTGAAAAGGTGCAGCCATAAAGGGTTTTATCAGCGATTATTTCATCACCGCTATTAAGCAGGGTCCAGAAGGCAGCGGTAATTGCCCCCATTCCCGATGAGGTGGCAATGCCAGCTTCTGCGCCTTCAAGTTCGGCCAGTCGATTTTCCAGAACGCTTACTGTCGGATTGCCGGCCCGATGATAGAAATAACCCTCAGCATCACCGGAAAACAATTCAGTACCATGACCTGAATCCTTGAAACCGAAAGTCGATGACATGAAGATCGGCGGGTTGAGTGCGCCGTGATAATCCTGCGGGTTATAACCGTGGTGAATTGCCCGTGTGGCAAAGCCATATGGAGTATTACGTTTTTTTGCTTGCATGGGTTTGACCTCCGTTTTGGCCATTATATCGTAATATCAGCCATATTATCATGTGTAATGGGCTGGTATTTGGAAAATTTTAGCATTTTCTATAAGCAATTCAATCAATTCTGGTTTATTATATCAATATGAAACTTGATATTTTCGATACCAGAATCATTGCCGAGTTGCAGCGTGATGCCAGACAGACCAATCAGGCGCTGGCTGAGAAAGTCGGTCTGTCGCCAACCCCGTGTCTTCGCCGGGTTAGACGGCTGGAGAAAGATGGGGTAATCAAAAAATTCCGGGCAGAAATCAATCGCAAGTCTGTCGGGCTTGATCTGACGATTTTTGTTTATGTCAAGGTGACACGCCATCAGGATGAGGAGGCGGCCACTTTTGTCAAGACGGTTTGTGGCTGGCCGGAAGTGCTGGCCTGTCATCTTGTGTCGGGGGAAATGGACTTCCTGCTGGAAGTTGTAGCGCCTGACATGTCCGGCTATGAAAAATTTGTACTGCAAAGGCTGTTGAAGATTCACTCGGTTCAGGATGTGCGCTCCAATTTTGTAATGCGCACCTACAAGGACAGCCGAAACCTGCCGGTACAGGTTTTCCACTCAATCACCGGGCAGTGAAAAAAACAACCATTTTGAATCACTCTGGCAACCTTTTGTTAAGGTTATCTGGTCCAAGGTCCACAGGTAGTAATATCTTAAATAATGGCTAATTTTGCCATTTTGTCGAGAATCATGCCTGATAAAGCCTTAACATCACCAACCAGAGTCTTGCACAATCCGGTATTGCTGGATGAGGTGCTGTCTGTGCTTGAGCCGCGTGACGGGGCGATTTATGTTGATGGCACATTCGGGGCAGGTGGTTATTCCAGCGCTATTTTGAATCAGGCTGATTGTGTGGTCTATGCGATTGACCGTGACCGGGAGGCTATTGCCAATGGTTCAGCGATGGTTAAAGCATTTGCTGGCAGGCTGAAGCTGATTGAAGGTCGGTTTTCCGATCTTTGCCAGTTGCTGGCTGCAAGGGGTGTTTTCAAGGTTGATGGCGTGGTGCTGGATGTCGGGGTTTCCTCGATGCAGCTTGATCAGGCTGAACGCGGGTTCTCATTCATGCGTGACGGTCCGCTGGATATGCGCATGAGTTCGCAAGGGCTGAGCGCGGCTGATGTGGTCAATGAGTTTACTCCCCAGCAGTTGAAGCGGATTATTGCGGTTTATGGTGAGGAAAAACGGGCGCATTCGATTGCAGGCGCCATTGCAAGGGTGCGCGAGGATGAGCCATTTGAGCGTACCAGCCAGCTGGCACAATTGATCGAAAAGACTATCGGGGTGCCAAGACACAAGAAAAAGACCATTCATCCGGCAACACGAACCTTTCAGGCATTGCGGATTTTTGTCAATGGGGAGCTGGATGAACTGGTGCGCGGATTGGGCGCGGCTGAACAGGTTCTGGCCCCGGGCGGAGTGCTGGCGGTAGTGTCGTTCCATTCGCTGGAAGACCGGATTGTAAAGAAATTTTTCAAAAAGCGGACAGGTTCCATGCCGAACCCGTCACGCCATCAGCCACTGGTTGATGATGGTATTGCCCCCAGTTTTACCGATCTGGTGAAAGGTGGCATCAAGGCGGGCGATAGCGAGACATCAGATAATCCAAGGGCGCGTTCGGCGCGGCTGCGGGCTGGGATGAGAACCGGTGCGCCGGTGATCGATCTGGATGAGAGCGAGCTGGCGCAGGCGATTATAAGGGGGGTGTAATATGCTGAAAGTTGTAAATTCGTTTCTGGTTCTGGGGCTTTTGGTCTCTGCATGGTTTGTCTATTCACAGGAACATTCCATCCGCAAGGGTGAGCGCGAGATCATCAAGGCCAAAAGGCTGATCAAGAAGGAACGTGAAGATATCAGGCTGCTGGATGCTGAATGGAGCCTGTTGTCACGACCTGAAAGATTGCAGAAACTGGCTGAGAAACATCTGAAAATGGCCCCGGTGGCGGCTGACCAGTTTGTCGAGGTTAAACAACTGGCGGCAAAACTGCCGGAAAAACCGCTGTTTAATCCGGCAAGTTCCAATACAGACCCGATTGCCAGAATGCTGAAGGAGCTTGACAGATGAGTGATCAGCAAAAATGGTCTGATGGCCGGATAAAGGGGCAGAACCGGTTGCGGCTGGTGTTGATGGGTTTTACCCTTTGCTTCATGGTGATTACCGGCAGGCTGGTGCAATTGTCGATTGTCAATGGCATGTTCAAGGTGGAGCAAAAACAGGCCAGTCATGAAAGCCGCCTGCCGCGACCGGATATTGTCGACCGCAATGGGGTGGTGCTGGCAAGTGATCTGAAAGTTGCATCGCTTTATGCCAATCCCAGCAAGATTATTGATATTGATGAGGCTATCGAACTGATAACGTCAGTGTTTCCATCACTTGATGTTGCGGTGCTGCGTAAAAGACTGTCCAACAGAAAGAAGAAATTTGTCTGGCTGAAACGCGAGATTTCTCCAGCCCAGCGTGATGCGCTGTATGATCTTGGGGTGCCAGGTATCTATTTCCGCAATGAAACGGTGCGGGTCTATCCAAATGGCAGGCTGGCAGCTCATGTGCTTGGTTATGTTGATGTGGATTCGCGCGGGCTGGCTGGAATCGAGAAATATCTTGATGATCAAGGAGCGCTTTACACAGCCTCACTTGCTGACCCGGCAAGGCAGGCGGCTTTGCCGGCGCAACTGGCGCTGGACAGCCGGGTTGAATTTGCCATGAGCGATGAAATTGCCAAGGCGGTTGAGCATTTCAAGGCAAAGGCCGGGGCCGGGATTGTGATGAATGTGCATACTGGTGAAGTGGTCTCGATGGTTTCTTTGCCCGACTTTGATCCGGCATATCCCAAAGAAGCCCAGAACAAGCGGGCAATCAACCGGATAACTACCGGGGTTTATGAACTGGGTTCGGTGATCAAGGCGGTCACATTTGCCATGGCATTTGAAGCAGGGGTTATGAATTTGAAAAGCCGTTATGATGCGCGTGCACCGCTGGTGATTGGCCGGGCAAAAATCCATGATTTTCATGCCCAGCGCCGAATTTTGACGGTGCCTGAGGTGTTCTTGCATTCATCAAATATCGGCACGGCAAGGATGGCGCTGGATGTTGGGCTTGAGGGGCATCAGGATTTTTTGCGCAAGGCTGGCATGTTTGACAAGCTAAAGGCTGAATTGCCCGGTGCCGCTGCACCAATTCTACCCAGAAAATGGGGGAAACTTACTACAGTAACAGCAGCTTTTGGTCATGGCTTTGCCATACAACCATTGCAGGGTGCAAGAGTGATTGTGGCGCTGATGAATGGTGGCATCCTGCTGCCGCCGACTTTTTTGAAACGTGGACGCGAAGCTGCTGAAGGTCTTGGAACCAGACTGGTCAGCAAGGATACGAGTGACAAGATGCGTTATTTGTTCAGGCTTAATGCAACAGAAGGCACAGCGCGCAAGGCTGATGGTCTGGCCATGGGATACCGGCTTGGCGGCAAGACGGGAACAGCGGAAAAAGTGGTCAATGGGCGCTATTCAAAAGATCACAGGTTGAACACATTTGTCGGGGCCTTTCCGATGGAAGACCCGCAATATGTAATCTTGTTGATGCTGGATGAACCAAAGGCTGTTCCTGGAACTTTTGGATATGCAACCTCGGGCTGGAATGCGGTGCCTACAGCGGGCAAGGTGGTTGCACGTATTGCGCCACTTTTGGGAATAATGCCCAAACTGAGCGATGCTGACCGGGCAAAACTGGCAAAGAAACATATGAAAAAAGCGGAGGTGCACTAGTGGCCAAGACACTAAAGGCACTGGTAATAGACCATTATCAGCTAACCGATGAAGAAAAATCCTTGAAGATCAAGGGTATAAGTGCAGACAGTCGAAAGATAAAACCAGGCTTCATGTTTGCCGCTCTTGATGGCACAGTAGTTGACGGGGCCAGATTTGTAGATTCTGCCATTGCAAATGGTGCTGTATGTATATTGGCATCTGTAGATGCTGATATTGATGTGCCTGACAAGGTAGTGGTGTTGCGTGATGACAATCCGCGCCGGGCACTGGCCAAGATTGTCGGGCGTTATTATGGTGCGCAACCTGATTGCATAACGGCAGTTACCGGAACCAACGGCAAAAGCTCGGTAGTGGCCTTTGTGCGCCAGATATGGGAGCGAATGGGCCTTAGAGCAGCATCAATGGGGACAATCGGGGTTGAATGGCCCGGCGGTTTCAAAAAACTTGCACATACCACCCCTGATCCGGTGCAGATTCATAAAAGACTGCGCAAGCTGGCGCGCAAGAGTGTTACCCATCTGGCGGTTGAGGCATCAAGCCATGGTTTGTCGCAATATCGTCTGGACGGGATCAATATATGTGCCGGGGCATTCACCAATTTGAGCCGTGACCATCTGGATTACCACAAGGATTTTGACAATTATTTCGAAGCCAAAATGCGCCTGTTTGATGAACTGCTGCGCCCCGGTCTGCCGGCTGTGATCAATATGGACAGTGAACATGCAGATGCCGTGCTGGAACATGTAGAACGGCGCGGGCTGGTTGCATTCAAGGTTGGCAAAAAGGGTGAGCAGATAAAGCTGATAGAGAATCAGCCAATGGGACTTGGCCAGTTGCTGACAATTGAAACCGGTTTTGGCAGGCACAAGGTGTTTTTACCGCTGGTGGGCGAGTTTCAGGCTTCCAATGCGCTGGTTGCAGCCGGAATTGTGATTGCATCGGGCGGGTCGCCAGATGTGGCTATCAAGTCACTTGAGGATATCAAGGGTGCCAAAGGCCGGTTGGAACTGGTAGCTGAAACATCAAGCGGGGCAACTATATTTGTTGATTATGCCCACACGCCAGATGCGCTGAAAATTGCCATGCAGGCCTTGCGGCCATTTGTCAAATCAAGACTGGTTGTGGTGTTCGGGGCAGGCGGGGACCGTGATCCCGGCAAGCGGGCCTTAATGGGCAAAATGGTCAGTGAACTGGCTGATATTGCCTATGTAACTGATGATAATCCACGCACTGAAGATGCAGGTGCCATTAGGGCGCAAATCATGGCCGGGTGTCCACAAGCGATTGAAACCGGCGACAGGGCCGCGGCAATTGATCAGGCAGTAGCCAGCCTGCAAAAAGGTGATGTGCTGCTGGTGGCAGGCAAGGGGCATGAACAAGGTCAGATAATTGGTGAAAAATCCATCCCGTTTTCTGATCATGAAGCAGTGTCTGCGGCAATCAGGGAACAGGCGGCATGAGTGATCTGTGGACCATTGATGAACTGGTAAAGGCAACCGGGGGTAAACTGGTTGGCAAGGTCGACAAGGCTGTTAATGGTGTATCGATTGACAGTCGCAGCGTTGGCGAAGGTGATGTGTTTATTGCCATCAGGGGCGACCGGCTGGACGGGCATGATTATGTGGTCAGGGCGCTTGAATCAGGGGCCGGGCTGGCGGTGGTTTCCAGAACTGATGATGCAATGATGGCAGCTGGTCCATTGCTGGTAGTTGCTGATCCGCTTGTTGCCATGCAGGATATGGGCAAGGCGGCACGGGCGCGCAGCAAGGCAAGAATTATTGCTGTTACCGGGTCGGTAGGCAAAACCTCAACCAAGGATGCCCTGGCGCTGGCGCTTGGCGCATCGGGAAAGGTTCATGCAGCCGTTGCCTCATTTAACAATCATTGGGGTGTACCCTTGACCTTGTCGCGGATGCATTCAGATTGTGATTATGCGGTATTTGAAATTGGCATGAACCATCCAGGTGAAATAACCCCGCTGGTTAAAATGGTGCGCCCGCATGTGGCTATAATCACCACTATTGCCGAAGTGCATCTGGGGCATTTCTCATCACTGCAAGACATTGCCATGGCAAAAGCTGAAATCTTTGACGGGCTGGAAGCGGGTGGCACGGCTATATTGCCTGCAGATTCTGATTATTTCGAACTGTTGAGCAGGAAAGCTTCAGGCTTTGAAATTGTCGGGTTTGGCAAAAGTGAAAAGGCTGATGTCAGGCTGATCAAGGCGGTTCTGAAAGAAAACAGTTCTTGTGTAACGGCTGAAATCACTGGTGAAAAAATATACTACAAGCTGGGTGCACCGGGCGCACATGTAGTGGCAAATTCACTGGCGGTAATTGCCGGGGTTAAATATCTGGGGGCCAATCTGGCCAAAGGTCTGTTGCAACTGGCTGAAATTGCAGCGCCAAAGGGGCGCGGTGCACGTTTTATTTTGCAAGTACCGCGCGGTGAAATATTGCTGATTGATGAAAGTTACAATGCCAATCCGGTATCGATGCGGGCAGCACTGGCCTTGCTGAAAGATGCCGAACCGGGGCCGGGAGGTCGCAGGATTGCGGTTCTGGGAGATATGCTGGAACTGGGCGATAAATCAGCGCAGTTGCATGGTGAACTGGCCAGCGCTGTAGACGCATCAGGGGCTGATCGCGTATTTGCCTGCGGGCCGATGATGCAATCCATGTGGAAGCAGCTGGCTGTTTTCAGGCGGGCGGTGATCGGCAAGAAGTCAGATGAATTGACTGAAAGCCTGCTGGATGAATTGCATGCCGGGGATGTGGTGATGATCAAGGGATCGCTGGGCAGTGCAATGGGGCCACTGGTTGAAGCGATCAAGAACAAATTTCAGGCTGGCGATCAGGCAGCTTAACAAGGGGCACGAGATAATATGCTGTATCATTTGGCAATAGCACTGGGTGACCAGATGCCGGGACTGAACGTCCTGCGCTATACGACTTTTCGGACTGGCGGAGCTATTGTTACAGCATTGCTGTTTGTGTTTCTGTTTGGTCCTGCGCTGATTTCCACATTGAAGCTGAAACAGGGCAGGGGCCAGCCAATCCGCGAAGATGGCCCGGCCCGGCATTTGCTGGAAAAACAGGGAACCCCCACCATGGGCGGGCTGATGATACTGGCGGGAATTGTGGTTTCAACCCTGTTATGGGCTGATCTGACAAATCTTTACATCTGGGCGGTGCTGTTTGTAACTCTGGGATTTGGAGCTATTGGTTTTTATGATGATTATCTGAAAGTCACGCGTGCCACAACAGGCGGGTTTTCCGGCAAATTGCGGCTGCTTTTGGAATTTGTCATTGCTGGAATTGCGGTGTTTGTTTTTGTCCGTATCGGCAAGCCGGAATTATCCAGCGCCCTTGCCTTTCCCTTTTTCAAGGATCTGTTGTGGCAGCTTGGATTCATGTTTATTCCGCTTGGTGCATTTGTGATTGTATCATCTGGCAATTCGGTGAACATGACTGACGGGCTGGACGGGCTGGCAATTGTGCCAGTGATGATTGCTGCAGCCAGTTTCGGGCTGATTGTCTATCTGGTGGGGCATGCCAAATTTGCTGAATATCTGCAATTGCACTATGTGGCCGGAACCGGTGAACTGGCAATCATATGCGGGACTATCATGGGGGCCGGGCTTGGGTTTTTGTGGTTCAATGCCCCGCCTGCAATGATATTCATGGGTGATACCGGTTCGCTGTCACTGGGGGGAGCCATTGGCTCGATTGCGGTTGCTGCCAAGCATGAAATTGTTCTGGTGATTATTGGCGGTCTGTTTGTGCTGGAAACCGTGTCGGTCATCGTGCAGGTGGCTTCATTCAAACTGACTGGAAAGCGGGTGTTTGCCATGGCGCCGCTGCACCATCATTTTGAGCAGAAGGGCTGGAGCGAGCCTACCATTGTCATTCGCTTCTGGATTATTGCCGTGGTGCTGGCCCTGATAGGGCTTTCAACCCTGAAACTGAGGTAGGCAGATGTTTGCTGCATCAAAATTCAAGGGAAAAACAGTAGCGGTTTTCGGACTTGGCCGCACCGGTCTGGCATGTATCAAGGCGCTGCAGCTTGGCGGGGCCGAGGTGCTGGCATTTGATGATAATGCAAAGGCTGTTGAAAAGGGCAAGGCCAATGGCCTGCCGATTGTTGATCTGAGGCAGACGGATTTTGCAACGATTGATTCATATGTATTGTCGCCGGGTGTACCGCTTACCCATCCTGAACCTCACTGGTCGGTAAAAAAGGCGCGGGCTGCCGGGGTTGAGATTATCGGTGATACAGAAGTATTTGCCCGCCAGATTGCCGGGACCGGGGCAAAGATCGTTGCCATAACCGGCACCAATGGCAAATCCACCACCACTGCACTGATCGGCCATATGCTGGAAGATGCCGGGGTTGATGTGGAAGTTGGCGGCAATATCGGGATGGCGGTTTTTCTTTTGGGGCCACCGAAAAAAGACAAGGTTTATGTGCTGGAACTTTCATCCTATCAGCTTGATCTGTCTCCGGGGCTGGTTGCAGATATTGCCATTTTGATGAATCTGTCACCTGACCATATTGACCGGCATGGAACTATGGAAAATTATGCACAGGTCAAGGCACGGATTTTTGCCGGACAGGGCAAGGGTGATACGGCCATATTAAGTGTTGATGACAAATGGTGCCGGGCGGTTGCCCCGACCTTGTCACCTGAAACCGCAATTGTTCCGGTATCGGTGCATATGCACCTTGATAACGGGGTATCTGCAGTTGATGGCATTTTGAGCGATGGTGATGTTACCATTGATCTGTCGCATATGCGCGCGCTCAAGGGTGAACATAACTGGCAAAATGCCTGCGCGGCCTATGCGGCGTGCAAGGCGCTGGGTTTGAGTGTCGAGCAGTTAACTGATGGCCTGAAAAGCTTTGCCGGACTGGTGCACCGGATGGAAGAGGTCGGGCATGTTGCCGGTATCAGCTTTATCAATGATTCCAAGGGTACCAATGCTGATGCAGCAGCAAGGGCGCTGGCGACTTTTGATCCGGTTTACTGGATTGCCGGTGGCCGCTCAAAGGAAGGTGGCATTGAGCCGCTCAGACCATATTTCAATCATTTGGCACATGCTTACCTGATTGGTGAGGCGGCTGATGATTTTGCCAAAACCCTTGATGGTGAAGTACCGGTAGAGATTTGTGGCACGCTTGACAAGGCGGTTGCTGCCGCCAGCCGTGATGCACTTGCCGAGGCCAGATCAGGGGCTGTGGTGCTGCTGTCACCGGCATGTGCTTCTTTTGATCAATATCCATCATTTGATGTGCGTGGCGATGAGTTTCGTTCACTGGTGAGCGGAATTGAAGGAATTGAACTTAATACGGGGGTTGCGGGTTAATGCTGATAAGTCGTGCTGATCGGGGCCTGGTGGCCCGCTGGTGGTTTACTGTTGACCGGCCATTGATGTTTGCAGTGTTTTTGCTGATGGCAATCGGGGTGCTGTTTTCGCTGGCAGCCAGCCCGCCAGTGGCTGAGCGTATTGGCCTGCCATATTTTCATTTTTTCAACCGACAATTGATATTTCTGATTCCATCGGTAATTATTCTTGCCGGATTGTCGTTTCTTGATCCAGGACAGGCCCGGCGGGTTTCCATGTGGGTGTTTGTCGGTTCACTGGGATTGATGGTGCTGGCCCTGTTTTTTGGTCCTGAAATCAAGGGGGCGCATCGCTGGCTTGATCTGGGGCCGATAAATCTGCAACCATCTGAAATTGCCAAACCGTCCTTTATTGTGGTTTCGGCATGGTTTCTGGCTGAAGGCAGGCGGCACAAGGAAATGCCGGGGCAGATATTTGCATGGGCCTGTTATGGCGGCTTTACCGGATTATTGTTGCTGCAACCTGATTTTGGCCAGACAGTACTGGTCGGGCTGGTATGGGCAGCATTGCTGCTGGTTTATGGCATTCCATGGCTGGTTATCATTGTGCTGGCAGGTCTGGGTGCCGGCGGGGCGGTTGCAGCATATTTTGCACTGCCGCATGTGGCACAGCGGGTAGACAGGTTCATTCACCCGGAAAACAGCGATACGTTTCAGGTTGATCTGGCAACCAGAGCCTTTGAAAATGGTGGTTTGCTGGGAACCGGACCGGGGGGCGGGCAGGCAAAAATGTCATTGCCGGATGCGCATACTGATTTCATTTTTGCGGTAATCGGGGAAGAATTCGGACTGATAGCCTGTATTGTGCTGATTGCTCTTGTGGCCTTTGTTTCCTTAAGGGTGCTGCGCTATGCAATGAGTGAAGGTGACAGTTTTGTAGTGCTGGCACTGACCGGGCTGGTGTCACTGTTCTCATTTCAGGCGATAATCAATATGGGGGTTAATGTGTCATTGCTGCCAGCCAAGGGCATGACCTTGCCGTTTATCTCTTATGGTGGCTCCTCGATGATGTCGATGGCGCTGGCAATGGGTCTGGTATTATCGCTGACAAGGCGGCGCCCGAAAGTCTATACAGCAACCCCCAGTTCGATTGCAGCAGTGGCAGGTTGATATGAGCAATGTGGATCAAACCAGACTGGTAACACTTTGTGCAGGCGGCACGGGCGGGCATTTGTTCCCGGCGCAATCACTGGGTGAGGAACTGGTGCGACGCGGATATGTGGTGCATCTGATGAGTGATGAACGGGTTGAGGAATATGGCTCCAAATTCCCCGCTGCGGTGATGCATGTGATTCCCTCAGCTACCATCAAGATCAAAAAGCCATGGACATGGCCGGGATCGCTGTGGCGGTTGTGGAAGGGGTATCGCAAGGCGCTTAACATATTGGCTGCAACCAGACCTGGTGTAGTTGTCGGATTTGGCGGTTATCCCTCACTGCCACCGATGAAGGCCGCGTTGAAGCTGCAAATCCCGACGGTGATACATGACCAGAATGCGGTGCTGGGGCGGGCCAACCGGGCTGTGGCCAAACAGGTAACCAGAATTGCTTCATCATTTCCCACTATTGATAATCTTGATGCAGCAATGAGGGACAAGCTGGTAATGACCGGTTCGCCGGTGCGTGATCTGGTGCTCAAACATGCAGCCAGTGCCTATTCAGCTCCAGGGGCGCGGCAGGATTTCAGACTTTTGGTGTTTGGTGGCAGTCAGGGGGCCAGATTCTTTTCTGAAATGATACCGAAGGTCATATCCGAACTGCCCAAGGCGATTTTGAAGAAACTGAAGCTGGTGCAGCAATGTCGACCGGAAGATATAGAACGGGTGCAGGAAATCTATGACGGGCTAGGCGTTAATTGCCAGTTGCAGTCATTCTTTGCTGACATGCCAAAACGGATTGCCGAGGCGCATCTGGTAATCGGGCGATCAGGGGCTTCCACCATTGCCGAGCTTGGTGTGATCGGCAGACCGGCCATATTGGTGCCGCTGCCGCATGCGCTGGATAATGACCAGTTAAAGAATGCGCAAAGCTTTACCGGGGCAGGGGCCGGGTGGCTGATGGTGCAGGATGAAATTACCGCAGATGGTCTGGCCGGTTTTCTGACCAGGCTGCGCTATCGCGAGGATGAACTTGAATCAGCTGCGCGTGCAGCCCTTGGACAGGGACATCCTGATGCAGCGCAAAAACTGGCTGATCTGGTTGAAAGTGTATTTGATAACAAGGAACAAAAAACATGAAAATGCCGCAGGACACAGGCCCGATTCATTTCGTTGGAATTGGCGGTATCGGCATGAGCGGAATTGCCGAGGTGATGAAAGAGCTTGGCTATGAGGTGCAAGGCTCGGATATTGCAGAGAACTACAATGTGGCACGGTTGCGCAAAAACGGTATCAAGGTGAAGATCGGTCACAAGGGAGAACATCTGGGAAATGCCCAGGTTGTGGTGATTTCATCGGCGGTGAAAGCTGATAACCCGGAAGTGATTGAGGCCCGCAAGCGGTTTTTGCCGATAGTGCGCCGGGCGGAAATGCTGGCCGAGCTGATGCGGTTCAAATCTTGTGTGGCGGTGGCTGGAACCCATGGCAAGACCACAACCACCTCGATGGTGGCGGCATTGCTGGATGCTGGCGGGTTTGACCCGACCGTTATCAATGGCGGAATTATCAATGCCTATGGCACCAATGCCCGGCTTGGCAAAGGTGAATGGATGGTGGTTGAATCAGATGAGTCAGATGGAACCTTTGTCAAACTGCCAGCTGATGTGGCGATTGTTACCAATATTGACCCGGAACATCTTGATCATTATGGCACTTTTGATAAAGCCAAGGATGCTTTCAGGATGTTTGTTGAAAATATCCCGTTTTATGGCTTTGCGGTGATGTGTGTCGATCATCCTGAAGTGCAGGCGCTTATCGGACAGATTCAGGACCGGCGGGTTTTGACATACGGGATGAGTACACAGGCGGAATTCCAGCTTTTAGACCTTGAATACAAGGATGGGGCAAGCTGTTTTAATCTGAAGGTTACTGACCGGCGCAGCGGCAAGAAGCGGATTATTTCAGACCTCAAACTTTCAATGCCGGGTGAGTATAATGTCCTTAATTCAATCGCTGCCATTGCGGTTTGCATTGAGCTGGGAACTGATGATGATACTATCCGCAAGGGACTTGAAGGGTTTTCCGGTGTCAAGCGCCGCTTTACCCGTACTGGTGCTCATAATGGGGTAACAGTATTTGATGATTATGGTCATCATCCTGTTGAAATTGCCTCGGTTCTGGGGGCGGCGCGTTCGGTGGCCAAAAACAGGGTAATAGCTGTGGTGCAGCCGCATCGATATACC
>JALXCV010000018.1 GCA_026990765.1 Hyphomicrobiales bacterium
GCAACAGGTGGTATCCCCCATATTGACTGCCACTGCATCAGCCAGAGAAATCTTTGCTCCAGATAGAAAATTGCTGGCCGTGGGTGATCATTTCAAGAATCCAGAACTGGCAGACTTCCTCAAACAGATGGCCAAAAAGGGGCCGGCAGCCTTTCTTCAAGGTCCGGTACATGATGAAATTATCAGGGCACAGGCTGATGGTGGTCATTTGCGTGACAGCGATTTTGCAAATTATCATATTGCCGAACGCTCCAGTCTGGATGTCGACCTTCCCGGTGCCCGCATACATCTGAACCCGCCACCCAGCGCTGGTGGGGCAATGATAGCCTGTGCCCTTGAAATCCTCAAAGATGACAGCCCGGCAGCCATTGCTGATTCACTGGCCAAAATCAATCAGCTGCGCACTGATTGCGATGGCAATATAGCTGAAATGCTGAAAACTTCCGGCCCTGCCGCATATCGCGGCACCACCCAGATTTCCGTGGTTGATAATGATGGCAATGCGTGTTCGCTAACCCTGTCTAATGGTGAAGGCAATGGTACAATCGTCAAACATGGCGGCTTCATGCTCAATAACATGCTGGGAGAGGCCGATATTAACCCGCACGGGCGAGCCGGATGGCCCACCGACACCAGAATGTCATCCATGATGTGCCCGACAATTATCGATATGGATGATGGATCAATCTGGGCGCTGGGTTCAGGCGGTTCCAATCGCATTCGCTCGGTTATCCTGCAGATGGTGATAAATCTGGTGATGAAAAAAGACACCCCGCAACAGGCAATTGAGCGACCGCGCCTGCATGTTGAAGGCAGTCATCTGGATTTTGAAGACCATTTCCCTGCCAATATTCGCAAGCAATTGACTAAAGCATTCAGCGACCACAAGGCATGGCCTGACCAGAACCTGTTTTTCGGTGGCTGCCATATTGCCGGTAAATCAGCTGGCATTTTGCAAGGCATTGGTGATCCGCGCCGCGAAGGTGTTTTTATGAGCATATGATGCCGGCAGTACTGCGGCGCTTTGTCCTGCCAGAACACCAGATTGTTACTTCAATTTTTCCAGTTTGCCAGCATATGAAAGAGCAAGGCAAACTATCAAAAAGGTTTGACATTATGTCTGACAAAATAACACGAAGATTATTTATCACCGCTCTTGCAGCTATCGCTATTCCGGTTCCGGCCATGGCTGAAATACAGACCATGACAGTTAACCAGGCATATAAGGCAGCAAGCAAGGGAGAGATACTTTTCCTTGATATACGCACCCCTCAGGAATGGCAGCAGACCGGCATTCCCGAACCGGCCCAGCCGGTTTCCATGCACTTGAAATCCTTCCTGACCAAGCTGATTAAACTGACTGGCGGTGACAAGACCAAACCGGTAGCAGTTATCTGTGCAACCGGCAGTCGCTCATCCTATCTGCAAAAGGCCCTGACAAATATGGGTTACAGCAATATCATCAATGTGGCTGAAGGAGTAATCGGCGGCCCCAAAGGCAAGGGCTGGATAGCCTCAGGCCTGCCTGTTAAAAAAGTAAAACCCTAAACTCTTTTCACAACCAGCCATTGTCTTTATAGAAAGGCAATGGCTCCACCTTTATTAACCCTGCAGAATATCCAGCTCACCTTTGGCGGCACCCCCTTATTGACCGGTGCCGATCTCACGGTTGGCGCGCGCGAACGCCTGTGTCTGGTCGGGCGCAATGGATCGGGCAAGTCCACCCTGTTAAAAATTGCCGCCGGACTGATCGAACCTGACAAGGGTGAAAGATTTATCCAGCCCGGTGTCACTGTTCGCTATATGGCACAAGAACCTGATTTTACCGGCTTTGACACTACTCTTGACTATGCCATGGCAGGCCTTGCACCTGGTGATGATGAATATCGGCCCAAAATTCTGCTGGAACATTTTGGCCTCACCGGGGATGAAAACCCTGAAAACCTGTCTGGCGGCGAATTGCGTCGTGCTGCCCTTGCCCGGGTCCTGGCACCAGAACCTGATATATTATTGCTGGATGAACCAACCAATCACCTTGATCTTCCAGCTATTGAATGGCTGGAAGCCGAAATCAGGCTGCTTCGCTCTGCCGTTGTGCTGATTTCACATGATCGCCGGTTTCTGGAAAATCTGTCAAAAACCACCTGCTGGATTGATCGCGGTTCAACCCGGCTTCTGGGTGCCGGATTTGATAAATTTGAAAGCTGGCGCGATGAAATACTGGAACGCGAACAACTGGAAGCCCACAAGCTTGATCGCAAGATCGTGCGCGAGGAACACTGGCTCAGATATGGAGTAACCGCCAGGCGCAAGCGTAATGTCAAGCGGCTTGGCCAGTTACATTCCCTCAGGGACAAGCGCCAGGAAGTATCGCGCGAACAGACCAGAGCCCAGGCAAAAGTTGAAATGTCCGGCAATGAAAGCGGACCATCGGGCAAGCTGGTCATCAAGGCCGTGGACATAAGCAAATCATGGGGTGACACAAGGATCGTTGATAATTTCTCCATCAATATTGCCCGCAGCGACCGTATCGGCATTATCGGGGCCAATGGCACCGGCAAAACCACCTTGTTGAAAATGCTGATTGGCGAGCTTGAGCCTGATAGTGGCACGGTTGAGATGGGAACCAATATTGATCTGGTAACACTTGAACAGGGGCGCAGCAGTCTTGACCCGGATGTTACACTGAAAGATACCTTGACCCGCGGTGGCAGCGACACGATTCAACTGGCCGATGGCGCAAGACATGTTATCGGCTATATGAAGGATTTCCTGTTTCAGCCCGAACAGGCCGGAACCCCGATCCGTGAATTATCAGGCGGTGAACGTGGCCGGGTAATGCTGGCCATGGCCTTGTCGCAACCATCCAATCTTTTGGTACTGGATGAACCAACCAATGATCTTGATCTGGAAACCCTTGATCTGTTGCAGGAAATGCTGGCCGCATATCTTGGAACCATAATCCTGATCAGCCATGACCGTGATTTTCTCGATCGCACAGTAACCGCAGTTATCCAGTCCGAAGGCGATGGCAAATGGCTTGAATATGCCGGTGGATATTCCGATGCCCTGAAACATCACCAGTCGGCAAAACCCAAACCGGCAGAGCCAAAAAAGAAAAAATCAAGGCCCGAAGCAAAACCGGCAGGCAAACAGAAGCTGAGCTTCAAACAGACCCACGCACTGGAAACCCTGCCGGGGAAAATTTCTGCACTTGAAGAAGCCGTAACCACCTTCAAGAATGCACTTTCAGACAGTCAGCTTTATATGAAAGACCCTGAACGCTATAACAGGCTGGCTGACAATCTTAAAAAGGCGGAAACTGAACTGGAGCAATGCGAAGAACAATGGCTGGAGCTGGAAATGCTCCGCGAGGAACTGGGTTCCTGAAAGCCTTGATACTTACCGGTATTACACCGCCCTTACAGCTTCCAGATGAAACCCGCCCATCGCCATCAGCAATGCAGAATGTGTCTGGCTCATTTTCTCAGCCAGTTCAACTGCCTTGGGAAGCGGTACAAAAAACGCTTCTTCAGCATCTACAAAAGTAACATCACCGGTTTCATGATCAGGAGTGCCAACATAGGCAGCAACCTTGCCCGATGTGGTAACCAGTACCACAACCCCGGTTTCGTGAATTTTTGAAGATACTTCTCTCCCGCGCCGGATACGACTCCGCCTCAGACGCTCGGAACTCAAATCAATTACATTACTCATGGATAAAAGTAATGGTCGATTCGGGTTAACAGGAAGTTATTGACCGTAAAGGTTAAAGCACCTTGTCGAGCACCTTTTGCAACCGCTCCACTGTCCCGTCAACATCTGACAATTTGTCAAGCCCGAACAGGCCCAGCCTGAAAGTTCTGAAATCATCAGGTTCATCACATTGCAGGGGAACACCTGCTGCAATCTGCATGCCTTGCGCTGCAAATTTCCTGCCCGTTTGAATATCAACATCATCCGTATAAACCACCACGACACCGGGAGCCTCAAAGCCCTTTGCCGCCACGCTTTTTATCCCCCTGTCAGCCAGCAACTGTCTCACCCGCCGACCAAGTTCAAGTTGGGCATCGCACAATTTGTCAAAGCCGATTGCTTCGGTTTCCAGCATCACATCGCGAAACTTCTTGAGCGCATCGGTCGGCATGGTTGCATGATAAGCATGACCGCCATTTTCATAGGCTGTCATTATTTCCAGCCATTTTTTCAGATCGCATGCAAAACTTGTGCTTTGTGTAGATTCAACCACCTGGCGAGCCTTGTCATTCAGCATAACCAGACCGGCAGCAGGTGAAGCACTCCAGCCCTTTTGCGGAGCTGAAATCAGCACATCAACACCAATATCCTTCATATCCATCCAGATGGTGCCAGAGGCAATGCAGTCAAGCACAAACAGACCGCCAACATCATGGACAGCTTTGGCCACGGCCCGCATATAATCATCGCTCAGCATCATGCCAGATGAAGTCTCTACATGTGGGGCAAACACCACATCAGGTTTTTCAGATTTGATGGTAGCCACAACTTCATCAATAGGTGCTGGTGCAAATGGTTCCTGCCGGTTATCACTTGAGCGACGGGCCTTCATTACTGTTGCTGAAGCTGGAATATTTGCCGCATCAAAAATTTGCGACCAGCGGAACGAAAACCAGCCATTGCGGATTACCAGACATTTTTTCCCGGTTGCTATCTGCCTTGCCACAGCTTCCATCGCATAGGTGCCACCACCTGGCACCACGGCCACCGCATCACTGTTATAGACAGATTTCAGCAGGGAGGAAATGTCACGCATCACCTTTTGAAAGCTTGCTGACATGTGATTAAGTGAGCGGTCGGTAAATACAACAGAATATTCCAGCAATCCATCAGGATCGACATCAGGCAAAAGTGCACTCATTTTCCGGTTTCCTCCAGTTTCAATAAAATGGTAAATTCCACCGGTTTGTGGCATTGATCCGGTGACAGTTCAAGCAAACATTCCATATTGGGAAAACAGATATTTTTTTACTGCTTGCCGGCACATTTTTCACATCTGTCATCTGCAATCACAAGCGCTTATGCTCGCCATGCGGATTTAGCAGACAGCACCAGTGCCACAAGTTGCAAGCCTGTTCAATTCGCCTTTTCTTCCGCTTCATAAATTAGAATGTCACCTGGCTGGCAATCAAGAAAATTGCAAATTGCCTCCAGAGTGGCAAAGCGTACACCCTTGACCTTGCCCGATTTCAGCAATGACAGATTGGCCTCGGTTATACCGACATGAGCGGCAAGAGCCCGTGATGAAACCTTGCGGCGCGCCAGCATTATATCAAGGGTGACTATGATCGGCATGTAAACCTGTTTGAAGTGCTTGTTCTGATTGCCCGAGTGAATATGCCCGTTTCAATAACACAGATACGGGCAATATGGTATTACCGACAATGGCAAATATCAATTCATGGTCCAAAGGTGACCAGTCAATATCTGGTAAATCTATTATCGCTCAATGCCATGTAATGGATAAATACCATCAACAGCAAGTAAGACAGAAATGCCAACAGCATCTCAATCGTCATAAAAAATCATGAATTCAACCTCCATGCTCCTGCCCAGCAACCTTTTTCTATCCAGCTGCCAACATTTAGCCACATTAAAAACAGAAAAAATTTTTCGTTAAACAATAAAATATTATATTGACACAACGAAGTTTTAATGACATTTGTCACTCAGATTGGCTGGGAACTTTGTTTATTTATGAAAAACAAGATCAGGAGTTAAGTTATGAGAATAAAAACCAGGACTGTTGCCAGCGTATATGGCGCAGCAGCAGTTTGTCTGCTGGGCCTCACACCAGCTATTGCAGGTGAAATGGACTGGAGCGGGTTTTATGCCGGGCTGCATGGCGGTTATCTAAAGAGCAACGCCCGGCTCAAAACATCGCGCGGCAATCTTGGCGGCAGCATGTTCACCATGGGTCTGCATGGTGGCTATAACTGGCAGAGCGATAATTTCGTAATGGGAATTGAAGCCGATTTGAACCCGCTTTACTTCGGTAAAAAGAAAAAGCGGCGCGGCGCAATTACAGAAAGCGATTTCTCACCCCTTGCAACAATCAGACCCCGCATTGGTATGGCATTTGACAATGCGTTACTATATGGAACCGCTGGCGTTTCCTTTGGTGGCAGCTCTGTAAAAGGCGGTGGCAAGGAAGTATCAAAGATGCAAACCGGCTGGGTAATTGGCGCCGGTACAGAATATGCTTTCAACAATAACTGGATAATGCGGGCCGAATATCTGTTTCACGGCTATGGCAGCTCACAGAAATACAAGATCAGACCAGCCACCCGCAGCATAAAATATAAAAACAGCCATGAAGTTCGCCTGGGCATTTCCTATAAATTCTGATTCACGTTCCCTGTTTCCGACCCCCTGACCCACCGGAAACAGAAAAGGCCCAATCTGAATTATTCAGATTGGGCCTGTCTTATTGCAAAATAACGCAATAACTATTGCTGATCAGTCCATTGCCTTGATGATCTGCTCGACCATCTTCTTGGCATCACCCAGCAGCATCATGGTATTGTCACGATAGAACAATGAATTATCAATACCTGCATAACCAGAGGCCAAAGAGCGTTTGGAGAACATGACTGTTCCTGCCTTCCACACTTCCAGAACCGGCATGCCATAAATCGGTGATGAAGGATCTTCTTCAGCTGCCGGATTGGTAACATCATTGGCACCAATCACATAGACCACATCGGTATTGCTGAAATCAGAATTGATATCTTCAAGTTCAAACACTTCATCATAAGGCACATTGGCTTCAGCCAGCAGCACATTCATGTGACCGGGCATACGCCCTGCAACCGGATGAACTGCATATTTGACCGTAACGCCTTCCTTTTTCAGCATATCGGCCATTTCGCGCAAGGCGTGCTGGGCCTGGGCTACAGCCATGCCGTAACCTGGAACGATGATTACCGATGAGGCGTTCTTCATCAGGAAGGCCGCGTCATCTGCAGAACCAAGCTTGACCGGTTTTTGCTCACCACTGTCACTTGCAGCAGGTCCGGCAGTTTCACCACCAAAGCCACCAAGAATAACATTGAAGAATGAGCGGTTCATGCCCTTGCACATAATGTAGGAAAGAATGGCACCAGATGAACCAACCAGTGCGCCTGTGATAATCAGGGCAGTATTACCAAGGGTGAAACCGATACCGGCTGCCGCCCAGCCTGAATATGAATTCAGCATGGAAACAACCACCGGCATATCAGCACCACCAATCGGGATAATGATCAAAACCCCGACAATTACTGCCAGAATGGTCAGCAGCCAGAAAAGCGCATGACTTTCCGTACTGGCAAAACTGGCTATCAGAACAACCAGCAAAATTCCAAGGGCAAGATTCAGCCAGTGCTGACCGTTAAAGGTTATGGGAGCACCAGATACCAGCCCGTGCAGTTTGGTGAACGCCACCACCGAACCGGAAAAGGTAATGGCACCAATTGCAGCACCAAGTGACATTTCAATCAGGCTGCCATTATGAATATGGCCAACCGTACCAATGCCGAAGGATTCTGGAGCATAAAGCGCTGCTGCTGCAACAAAAACCGCTGCCAGACCAACCAGCGAATGGAAGGCCGCAACCAGTTGTGGCATTTCGGTCATGGCAATTCGCCGGGCAATAATCGCACCGGCACCGCCACCAATTCCAATACCGAGCACGATCAGGACCCAGGCCCAGACACTGCCGGGAGGGCTGGCCATCAATACTGTGACAATGGCAATCGCCATCCCCACCATGCCCAGATAATTACCGCGCCTTGAGCTTTCAGGATGTGACAGCCCCTTGAGCGCCAGAATGAACAAACTGCCTGCTAGCAGATAAAGTATTGCTGATAGATTTGCTGACATTTTGTGCCCCTAATTCTTTTTCTTGTACATTGCCAGCATCCGCTGGGTGACCAGAAAACCACCGAAAATATTAACCGAAGCCAGTATCAGAGCAAAGAACCCCAACCCCATGGCCACCGGATTGCCAGAGGCAACAGCCCCGGCCCCGATTGCCAGCAAGGCACCAACTACAATCACTGATGAAATAGCATTGGTTACCGCCATTAGCGGTGTATGCAGAGCCGGTGTTACCGACCAGACAACGAAATAGCCAACAAAGATTGCCAGGACAAAAATCGTGAAGCGAAAGACAAACGGGTCGATCCCGGTCGCCGCTCCAGCAACATCTGCTGCCCCGGCATCTGCAGTCATCATCGCCTGATCAGCCAGGTTTTGGGCTTTTTCAGCAGCCGACAATGCCTGTTCAGCCGCCTGTTTTGCCGCTTGAGCGGCCTCAATTGCAGTCATTTGAGCCATTTTATGCCTCGTCTTTCAAAATCGGATGAACAATTTCACCATCGCGGATCAGA
>JALXCV010000019.1:0-740 GCA_026990765.1 Hyphomicrobiales bacterium
GAACCACTGAGCGCACCTGGACCAAAAAATTTGCCGAACAGGGTTTGACATATAAAAAACCCAAGCTGGTATTGTTTACCGGCTATGTTTCTTCAGCCTGCGGCATGGCCCAATCAGCCATGGGGCCGTTTTACTGCCCCGGTGACAGCAAGGTATATATTGACCTGTCATTCTATCAGGACATGAAAACCCGTATGGGTGCGCCCGGGGATTTTGCCCAGGCATATGTTATCGCCCATGAGATTGGGCATCATGTACAAAACCTGCTAGGCATTGCTTCAAAAGTAACCGCAGCCAGAAAGCGTTCCTCAAAGGCAGAAGCCAACCGGCTTTCAGTATTGATGGAATTGCAGGCTGACTGCTTTGCCGGTGTCTGGGGCAATGATAATCAAAAACTATTAGAAGCTGGCGATATTGAAGAAGGCCTGAATGCTGCTTCCAAAATCGGTGATGATTATTTGCAAAAACAGGCAACCGGCAGGGTTCGCCCGGAAAGCTTCACCCACGGCTCCTCGGCCCAAAGGGTAAAATGGCTGAAACGCGGTCTGCAATCAGGCAATATCGGGTCTTGCGATACTTTCAGATGATAAAGGGCTGCAACTAGTCACAAAGGGCAAGGGCAATTTTGGCTGCCAGTCTGGCATTGTTTCTGACCAGTGCAATATTCGTTGTCAGCGATCGGCCATCTGTCAGCTCGAATATCCGGTTTAACAGCCAGGGAGTAACGGCCTTGCCCGTTA
>JALXCV010000019.1:750-8401 GCA_026990765.1 Hyphomicrobiales bacterium
TGCGTGATCAATAAATATTGCCATTTCGCTGGCCGGTATTTCATCTGCCATCGGCACCGGATTGGCAACCAGCATGCCGCCTGACTGGCCCAGTTGCTGGCGTGTTTGCCAGAAACGGGCAATGTCTGCTGCTGCATCAAGGCGCAATGGAGATTTTAGCGGACTTTGCCTTGACCAGAAGGCTGGCAGATTGTCCTGCCCGAAGGTCACAACCGGAACCCCGCCAGTTTCCAGCACTTCCAGTGTCTTTTCACCATCCAGAATTGCCTTGGGACCGGCACTTACCACCAAAATCTGAGTGCGTGCCAGTTCTGTAAGGTCGGCTGATATGTCAAAACTCAACTCGGCCCCCTTGTGCACCCCGCCTATGCCTCCTGTAGCAAACACCTCAATACCGGCAAGCCGGGCAGCAATCATGGTGGCGGCAACTGTGGTTGAGCCATTACGCCCCATGGCAATTGCAAAAGCCAGATCAGCACGGGACAGTTTCATCACATCCCCTGATTTGGCCAGTTGCTGCAACTGGTCATCGACTAGACCTATATGGATTTTACCGTCAATAATGGCGATCGTGGCAGGAATTGCCCCTTCAGCCCTGATATCAGCTTCAACCAGACGGGCGGTTTCAATATTTTGCGGGAAAGGCATGCCATGGGTGATGATGGTTGATTCCAGCGCCACAACCGGCCTTGAAGCATCCAGTGCCTGTTTCACCTCATCGGCAATAATCAGCATTTCATTCAGTTTTCCAGCATTTGCCATGTGATTTCCTCAAAAGTCGGGGTGGCAACCGATATGGTCAGGGCTGATGCCCTTATGGCGCAGTTGACAGCATCAGCAAAGCTGAAATTTCCAGCCAGCGCCGCCAGCATGGTAGCTGCCAGTGCATCACCGGCTCCAGTTACATCTTTTACCGTTGGTGCCGGGGGCACATCAGTGGTTGCAACCTTGCCCTTATTCCACCAGCATACAGCTTGCGGACCGTTGCTTATGGTTCCTGATTTGACTCCAAAGTCCATTAACCGCAAAGCGGCATCTGTAGCTGAAACATCATCGATTTGCAGCAGGGCGCGGGCTTCTTTCAGATTGGTGAACAGCAGATCAAGCCGTGTAAGAACCGGCAGCAAACGCAAAGTTTTAGCCGGGGAAATGGTTGCAGCATATATTTGCCGGTTTTCTGCCCGCTCGATCAGTTGGCCAAGAGTATCTGCATCAAGATTGCTGGATATGAACCAGCCATCAGCATTGTTTAGCAATTCACCCCCGGCTGCAACCAGCCAGTCAGCTGTTACCAGATCATTGATACGCAGATCGGCAACTGCAATCACCAGATCACCATTTGACGCAATAATGGATGTGTAATTGCCGGTTCGTTTATCACTGATGATCTGTAAACCGCTGTTAATATTGCGGGCCTGCAGGGTCTCTACCAGCAAGCGGCCTGAAGCATCATCACCAATAGGGCCAACCAGAGAGGCGTCAATACCAAGCCTTGCAGCAGTTGAAGCCGTATTGAGACCGGCACCGCCTGGCCATGATGAAACAGTGCCCGGATTTGACGATCCGGCAATGGCTGGCGCGTTCAACCGGCAGACAGTATCAATATGGGCGCCGCTTAAAAAACATATTTTCATGGAATCACATAATTATCCATATTGCTTTTTGCAAAAAATGAGCAATCATTAAGTTGATATTCTCATTTTGTATCGTTTATACATCTACCCGACAAATAAAACTTGAAACAAGGAACCTTCAACTTGAAAAAACTTGCTGTATCTGTGACAGCCCTTTGCTTTGCCGCCGGGGTGCTGGCTTCTCCATTACTGGCAGAAGACCTGAAGCTGGACACTGACAAAAAGAAATATTCATATGTATTGGGCGCAAAACTTGCTGAAAGCTTTGCCAAATCGCTTAATCCGGCTGAAGCTGACATCAACATTTTAGCCATTGCCTTTAAGGATGCAATCGATGGCAAACTGAAAATGACAAATGAGGAAATAGCCGCAGTCGTTAAAGCCGGACCGGTTCATATGAAAAAAGTTTTTGAAGAAAAGAAGAAAGCCAATGATGCCTATTTGGCTACCAACAAGGCCAAAAAAGCTGTAACCACCACTAAATCCGGTTTGCAATATTCTGTTATCAAATCAGGCAGTGGCGAAAGCCCCAAGCCAACCGATATTGTGGTTGTGCATTACAAGGGTACATTGACCAATGGCAAGAAATTTGACAGCTCATATGATCGCGGCAAACCGGCCACCTTCCCGGTCAACCGTGTGGTTCCCGGCTGGACCGAGGTTTTGCAACTGATGAAACCTGGCGATAAATGGTCAGTGGTGATTCCACCAGAACTTGGCTATGGCGCTGATGGTGCCGGAGGTGTTATTGGCCCGCATGAAATTTTGCTGTTTGACATTGAACTGGTTGATATCAAGAAAAAATAATGAAATCACCCTGTAACGGGGCAATGATTTTATTGTGTTATTTCAAGGCAGGAAGGGACATGAATGTTCTTTCCTGCTTTTTTATCAGAAACTTTCTCGAACCGCATACTTGACAAGATAGCTTCTGCTTCCTACCTATGTAAATGTTATTAACATTAACATTAGACATATGAGGAAGCAGAAATGGAATTGGTACAAAGGGTTGATGAATATGGCAAGCCGGCATGGATCGGTCTGATGATCATCAGCTTCATACTGTTCTGGCCTGCAGGTCTGGCCTTGTTGTTTTATATTATATGGAGTGGACGAATGGGATGTTCAAAGCATAAAAGACGCTGGTCATGGTCGCATGGCACAGATGGTTATTCTGAAATGGCAAAACCGTTTTCACGTTCAATGCGCGCCTGGTCACGCCATGCCCCTGCCAGCGGCAACCGGGCCTTTGATGAATACCGGGCCGAAACATTGCGGCGGCTGGAAAGTGAATTTGACGAATTTCAGGATTTTCTGGAACAATTGCGTCAGGCGCGTGACAAACAGGAATTCGACCAGTTCATGTCATCACGCAACAAGACAGTTGATACCACCCCTGCCCCGAAAAATACCAAACCTGAGGCTGGTGGCGAACAGCCAGAGGCATGACCAGATAAATAATTACGCTTTATAGAATAACGGGAAGCAGTCTGCATGAGCTTCCCGTTTTCGCGTATTTATAATTGGCTTTACAAAATCGCCTGATCAGTCAAGCAAGATGGCGTTTCCGCTTCCAAAAAGTCTAGTTACCGATAGTTTCCTGAGGATAAACACCCCATAACATTGACTGGTTTACAAATCCACGATAGCCGCGGATATTGATTTTGCACCATTTGCCATCGCATGAGTTGATATTGCCGATTACGCCAGCATTTATATTGGCAACTATATTTGAATCAACCCGTGGTTTTGCCAGTAGTTTTACAGCTTTCCCCTTGCGCCATGGGGCTACAGCGGCAGTGCGTCTTCCTGCCAGCAGGGAATGATATACCCAGCCTTCTTCCCCATCTGAATCACGCACCCGTCGCCAGTGCTCAAATTCAGCCACGATTTCCACCGGCAGTCCCTTGCGCTGGAATACCCAGGCAACCTTGTGCTCATTGGACGGGCCTTTGCGGACATTCACCCGATCGCGTTTCAGGCTGACAAATCGTGGCAGAGGCAAACCGCTGGGGCCACGGGTTTGCAATGGTGCCTTGGCTGATGTTGTGATTGTCTGGGTTGTCAGGCGCTGGGCGGTGGCATCATTGCTACCACCCATAAAGAACCAGGCACTGGCACCGGCTATTATGACTGCACCGATGCTCACAGCTATTATTCCTCTAAGGCGAGGTTGTTTGTCGTTACCCGCAATCATGCCGGTCCCCCTTAAAACAGTTCAACTCCCTCACTGCCCCTGTCGCAGTCTTTTTCAAAGCTTTTTCAAGCTCATCATATTTAGCATCTGGCGTGACCCACTCAGACAGGCTAAAATGAACTCTACAGGAAGTCGAAAATAAAAAAAAGCAATTTTTACCAACCGATTTTACCCGAAACATTATTTTTTTGGTAAAAGGGATGCACAAATTCAGGGAGTTCAAGGAACAAACCATATGCCAAATCGTAAACCTGTTGTCATAATCACCCGAAAATTGCCCGAAGCTGTTGAAACAAGGTTGCGGGAGTTGTTCGATGCACGCCTTAATGATGATGATCATGCCATGAGCCAGGCCGAACTGGTCGAGGCGGTCAAGCAGGCAGATGTTCTGGTGCCAACGGTAACTGACAAGATTTCCAAAGCGGTCATCATGCAGGCAGGTGAAAACCTGAAACTGATAGCCAATTTCGGCAATGGTGTTGATAATATTGATGTTGAAACCGCCAATCTGCGTGGCATAAGCGTTACCAATACTCCCGGCGTCCTCACCGAAGATACTGCTGACATGACCATGGCGCTGATTTTGGCCGTGGCACGCCGGGTTATCGAAGGATCGCAGGTGATAGGTGACGATAATAGCTGGCAGGGCTGGTCACCAACCTGGATGCTGGGCCACCGCACCTATGGCAAGAGATTGGGAATTGTCGGCATGGGCCGCATAGGTCAGGCGGTGGCGCGCCGGGCCAAGGCGTTTGGTCTGCAAATCCATTATAATAACCGCCGCCCGGTGCATGCTTCCATAGAAGAAGAACTTGAAGCCACCTATTGGGAAAGCCTTGGCCAGATGCTGGCGCGGATGGACATCGTGTCGGTCAACTGCCCGCATACGCCTGGCACCTATCATTTATTGTCAGCGCCATTGCTGAAACTGATGAAACCGGATGCGATTATTGTCAACACTGCGCGCGGTGAAATTATCGATGAAAATGCGCTGGCCCGGATGCTGGAAGCCAATGAGCTTGGTGGTGTCGGGCTGGATGTTTTTGAACATGAACCGGCGGTAAACCGCAAATTGTTGAATAATCCCAAGGCAGTATTGCTGCCGCATATGGGTTCAGCCACCATTGAAGGCCGGATTGATATGGGTGAAAAAGTTATTATCAACATCAAGACCTTTGTTGATGGCCACACCCCGCCAGACAGGGTTCTGCCATCTATGGTATAAACATCAAGGAAGGAGAAAATCATGAAAATCACATGGCTTGGGCATGCAGCCTTCAGGGTGGAAACCGGCAATAGTGTGATCATGATCGATCCGTTCCTTTCAGATTCTCCGGTGTTTGAAGGTGACATCGCCAAAGTGAGTGCTGGCACCACCCATGTTGCCCTGACCCATGGGCATGAAGATCATGTTGGCGATACAGTTGATATCTGCAAGGCAACCGGGGCAAAGCTGATAGCAGCATATGAAATCTGCATGGCGCTGGGGGTGGAAAACTCAGAACCGGGCAATCCGGGCGGCACCATCTGTTTTGATGATTTTGATTTAAGCTTTGTGCGGGCTGACCATTCCTCATCATTCAACGGTAAATATATGGGAAATCCGTGCGGTATCATCATCACGGCAAAAACCGAGGAAGCAACCCTGTATCATATGGGCGATACTGCAATGTTTTCAGATATGGCGCTGATCAATGAATTATATTCGCCTGACATTGCCATTGTGCCGATAGGTGACCGCTTCACCATGGATGGTAAAACCGCCGCCCTTGCCTGCAGGCGCTATTTTGATTTCAAGCGAATAATCCCCTGTCACTATAAGACCTTCCCCATTCTGGCCCAGTCTGCCGATGGGTTTATTGCGGCAATGGGAGAGGATGCAACAAAGGTCGATGCGCTGGAGATTGGCGAATATATGACGGTTTGCTAAACCCAAAATGATCCAGACTGCCAGCAAACCCCACCCCGCAATCATTCCCCTTCTCCCCTTGCGGGAGAAGGTGCGCGCGTAGCGGGCGGATGAGGGGGCGGGCTGCAAGGCCGAACATGTTAAAGCTTGCGCTTTCCCCCTCATCCGTCAAACCCGCTTGACGCGGCTTTGCCACCTTCTCCCACATGGGGGAGAAGGGTAGTTTAAGTGCAGCGTTAAAATACCAGTGATTTTGTCTGCCTGACATGCAGCAATGCTTCGAGTTTGGCGATAATATTGGCTTACCTCAACCGGCACTGGGGATACCGCCATGCCAACAAAAAAGGGGCGCCGTGAGGCACCCCTTAAATATCTTTATATGAAAACAGATTATTCGCTGTCTTCCTTGGGCTTTTTGGTCAGGTCTTCACCGGTTTCCTGATCAACGGCTTTCAGTGACAGGCGGACCTTGCCGCGGTTGTCTATGCCTAAAAGCTTGACCTTGATTTCGTCACCTTCCTTGATGATATCGGTAACCTTTTCAACCCGGTGCGGAGCCAGTTCGGAAATGTGAACCAGACCATCCTTGGGGCCAAAGAAGTTTACGAAAGCGCCAAAATCAACAACCTTTACTACCTTGCCATCATAAATAACCCCGACTTCGGGTTCTGAGGTCAATGACTTGATCCAGGTGATGGCGGCTTCGATTGATTCTGAATCAGATGAGGCAATCTTGACGGTGCCATCATCGGAAATATCAACCTTGGCACCTGTTTTCTCAACGATTTCACGGATGACCTTGCCGCCAGCGCCAATAACGTCGCGGATCTTGTCAACCGGCACGGTCAGGGTTTCGATACGCGGTGCATATTCGCCGACCTGCGAGCGTGAATCGGTGATGGCTTCAGCCATTTTGTCAAGAATGTGCATACGGCCATCCTTGGCCTGATGCAAAGCGGTTTCCATGATCTCTTTGGTAATACCGGTGATCTTGATGTCCATCTGCAGTGAGGTGATACCATCTTCAGTACCAGCCACCTTGAAGTCCATGTCGCCCAGATGATCTTCATCACCCAGAATGTCTGACAGAACCGCAAATTTTTCACCTTCAAGGATCAGCCCCATGGCAATACCGGCAACCGGTTTGCGAACCGGCACACCTGCATCCATCATTGACAGGGATGAACCGCAAACAGACGCCATTGAGGATGAACCATTGGATTCAGTGATTTCCGATACAACGCGAATTGTATAAGGAAAGCTCTCAGTAGCTGGCATAACCGGGTGCATGGCGCGCCAAGCCAGCTTGCCATGGCCGATTTCACGACGGCCAACAAACCCGGTACGCCCGGTTTCACCAACCGAGAATGGCGGGAAGTTATAATGCAGCATGAAGTTTTCACGCCGCGAGCCTTCCAGTGAATCAATGCGCTGCTCATCATCGCCGGTGCCAAGGGTGGTTACTACCAGCGCCTGGGTTTCACCGCGGGTGAACAGGGCGGAACCGTGGGTGCGCGGCAGAACCCCTACTTCGCACTTGATCGGGCGAACATCGGCAAGGCCGCGTTCATCAATGCGTTTGCCGGTATCAATGATGGAACCGCGAACGATTTCCTTTTCAACCTTTTTGAAGGCACCGCCAATTTTTACCTTGAGATCATCATCATCTGTGCCTTCAGGGTAAAGTTCGGCCATTACCTTGTCTTTGGCTGCATTTACAGCATCATGGCGTTGTTCCTTGGCCGTGATGGAATAGGCATCAGCAAGGTCAGAGCCGAGAATGTCCTTAACTTTGGCGACCAGTTCAGAATTGTCTTCTTCAACATGTTCACGCGGTTCACGGGCAGCTTTTTCGGCCAGTCGGATGATAGCATCAATTACCGGCTGGAACTGTTCATGACCAAACATAGC
>JALXCV010000020.1 GCA_026990765.1 Hyphomicrobiales bacterium
CGTGTCCATCCACGTTGAACCCGGAATAGTGGTGCCCTGCAGAAGAGCCGCCAATATTTTCCAACACATAGGAGAAGTCCAGTGTCTGACCCTGCACGATGGTGGAGGCAGCAGTGATAGAGGACACGATCAGGTCGGGATTGTTCAGGGGCGGGTTGATCACATCATAGGCGTTGTAAACGTCGCCATCAGCAAACTGGAATTCCTCAATATAGGTAAATTGGTCTGTCCCCGAGGAAAAACCAGATAATGTCAGGTTTGTTGTGCTGCCAGATACATTGTATTGACCACTATTATACTGATAGGGGAGTATGACCCTGTCCGTACCGCCACCACCGTCGATACAATTATCTTCGGAATTGACAGTGATGCTATCTCCTCCGGAACCACCAATCACATTTTCAATATCGACGAGTGTGTCTGTGTCAATCTCGGAGCCTGTTGCCTGACCAGAGGCAAGATTAATGACTATGCCTTGAGAGGTGCTTGTGTATGTGATCGTGTCTGTATCGGCCCCGCCATTATAATAGTCATTTCCCGCGCCAGCACCGGCTACGATTGTATCATCTCCAGATTCGCCATATACCCAGTCATTGCCGCCTCTGGTATAGATGTAGTCGGCACCGGCTCCGGCATAGACGGTTTCGGAATAGTTTTCTGTTCCTATAAACTCGTCGCTGCCGCCTTGCAGATAAAACACACCTCTGCTGTTTCCATTGATCCCGGAAACCCCGTCATCAAGATGAATAACATCCCGCCCTTCCGTTGCAGGTCTCAGGGTAATGTATACAGTTGCGGTATCAGAGCCACCATTGCCGTTGGTTACCGTATAGGTGAAGGAGTCCGATGTAGCGGAGCTATTTTGCGGGGCAATATACTGGTATGCGCCATTGGTTGGAATCAGCGTCACAGTGCCACCAGCGGCCGTCTGATGATCTCCTGCATTGGCCAAGGCAGCCTCGCCATTGACATGCGTGACATAGAGAGTTCCGCCATTGGCATCATCATTGGTAAAAGTCTGCCCGCTAAGGATTTCGCCAATATATGCCGCCAACGTATCATTATTCGCAGTGGGGCCACTGTTTGGCTCATCATCATCAACAATATGTGTGCTAGCGGAATAGTCGTTAATCGTGAGTGACTGCCCTCCGGAGCTTGCGCTGGTCAGTTGGATGGTGACATCTTCGTCGTTAAAATCGCTATCCTGGTTAGATCTCACACTGATGCTCGCAAAGCTGTTCCCCTGACTGATGGTAACCGGACTCGAACTCAGGAGCGTTACATCACTGCTGCCCTGTGAAATAGAGTAATAGATCGTCACAGTTTCTGTTGCTGGACGGTCAAGCACAACGCTGAATGTTGCTGTTTCCCCTTCATTGATATTGGCGCTGCCGGGGTCTGCTACAAACTGAGTTATTTGAGGGAGGGAGGCAGGAGTCACATCGGCTGCAGATAGCAGGTAGCTCCCCGTGCCACTACTCGTTGCCGATCCAGTTGATAAATAATATGTCCCGCTGGTGCTGGACTGATAGCTTATATGCGAGTTCAGGTTTGTACCGTTATCGTCATTAACCGCGAGATAACCACCATTACTGTCTCGCAGGCGCAAGAATGGGTCAGGCAGAGTTCCATCACCCGTAGCACTGCCCTCAAGGTCAAACTGGTAGGTATGGCCAGCCGTCAGAGTGATGCGAAACCAATCCGTGTCACTCGATGTCTCAATATTGCCGGTGGTCGAACCACCAACGCTCACGGTTCCGCTCGTACCCGTATTCGCAGCGTAGTCATCGGTAGTACCGCCACCAAGGGATCGGTTATTATCGATAAAATAGGTAGGGTCAACCCATCCGCTCGGTTGCGGCGCAGATGAATAGCCATGTTCATCCAGAATGGTCTCCGTTGTAGCAACCTCCCCTGAATACATTTCGAAATGCAAATGTGCCGAAACAGCGTCCCCTGTGTTCCCAATAGTACCAATTTGCTGGTCTATTGAAGGGGTGGCATTTAGGGAAACACTAATACTATTCAGATGTGCATAAAAAGAATACACAACATTACCATCAGGAAGCCAATGCTGTATTACAACATAGTTTCCGAAAGCTCTTCCATATTCCCCAACACCATCATGGCCAACTCTAACGACTAAACCGTTTGCAGCAGCAAAAACCGAATCTCCACGATCCGTATTTCCTCCTCCATTACCATTCCAATCTTCCCCAATATGATAACCCAGACCAGGATTGTACTCTCCATGATCATTTGCAGAATAGTATCCATCTGAAGTATTATCGCTTGCGACATAACCATAGGGATTGCCGTAAATGTCCGTTCCATGCGGATTGAAAACCACGCCTCCAGGTTTTCCCTCTGTCATTTCGCCACCGCCATTAATATATGATCGGTCGCCAACAGGATGATTGAACCCATTTGCTGTTGCTACATTGCTTGGTTTTTGCGACATATCCTCGCCCCATTGTCCAAAATTGCTGCCACTTGTCGTGTCGGGGTCGTAGTTGTGTCCCCTGTCTAAAGCTTCCTGATATTGCCTTATATCATAGCTCTCATAGCCTTGAGAGCCCGACCAGCCGAAAGTTGCGGCCAGCCATTTATATTACGCACTTCCAGCGTCACACACCGCCTTTTTCAACACCCCACGGTTTGCTAAATACACCAAACTAACACAGCATTCAGAAATTCAACTCCCAATGCATAACATAAATGCTATAAATTACAAGCTAAAAACTGAACAACACAAACAATAGTTATTGTAAACGTTACTCGCGACCAGCGCCAAATAAAATTACGGTAATGGATGGATGCCCCATTTGATTTCGAAATGAGCCATAATAGTTACGGAGATATTTTACTATATGTACTTACATTGCCAGCAGAGAAGGGCGAGGTTTAAACCCCGCCATGCATTGAGGCTGTTTGATGTACTATTAGTGCCTGATCACAGCCGCCCGATGGCGGCATCGATTGCGCCGGTTATTTCGTCCAGTTCTTTTTCTGTACAGATCAGGGCGGGGCTTAAGCAGATTATGTTGTTGTAGCCTTCCATTGAGCGGTTGGTGGAGCCGATTATTACGCCGTTGGCGAAGCAGTCTGCCAGAATTGCCTGGATGACGCTTTCATCGACCGGTTCTTTGGTTTCACGATCCGTTACCAGTTCCAGACCACAGAACAGGCCCTTGCCGCGCACATCGCCGACGATTTCGTGCTTGTCCTTGATCTCGTTGAGGCGGTCCATGAGATAGACGCTCATCTTGGTGACATTATCCAAAAGGTTTTCCTCTTCGATAATCTTCATGTTCTCAAGGGCTGCCGCTGGACCACCGGCACAACCGCCAAAGGTTGAGATGTCGCGGAAATAGCTCATCTTGTCATCCATTGGGGCCTTGAACATTTCAAACACTTCTTCGGTGGTAACCGTGCATGAAATGGCGGCATAGCCAGAGGCCAGTCCCTTGGCGATGGTGACGATATCAGGCTTTATACCATAATGCTGATAGCCGAACCATTTGCCGGTGCGGCCCATACCGCAAACCACTTCGTCAATGTGAAGCAGTATGTCGTATTTTTTGCACAGGGCCTGAATGCCTTCCCAGTAACCCTCTGGCGGAGTGAGGACGCCGCCGCCAGCTGTTACCGGTTCCAGAATCATCGCACCAATGGTGTCAGCTCCTTCGCGCAGGATGATTTTTTCAACTTCTTCAACCGAGCGGGCGCCATAGTCATCACAATCACCATATTGCGAACGATATTCGCAACAATGCGGGATTTGCACAAAGCCGGGTGTGTATGGTTCAAACATGGCGCGGCGCTGTGGCTGGCCGCTGGCGCTTAAAGTGCTTATGGTTGAGCCGTGATAATCGCGTTCACGATAAAGAATCTTGTTCTTCTTGCCGCCATATTTCAGATGGGCAATCTGGCGTACCATCTTGAAGGCTTTTTCATTGGCTTCTGAACCTGAAGTGGCATAGTAAACCCGGCTCATGCCCGGCATCTTGTCAATCAGGGCGTCAGCAAATTCAGCTCCAGGTATGGTCCCCATCAGACTGGCAAAGAAATTTAGCTTGGCCAGCTGGTCACGCACCGCATCGGCAATCCTTGTGCGGCCAAAGCCAACATTGACTGTCCACACCGCACCTGACACTGCATCAAGATAGCGTTTGCCATTAGTATCCCAGACATACATGCCTTTGCCTTCAAGCATGACAATCGGGTCCATGGTTTCATATTTCTTGTGCTGGCTTAAATGGTGCCAGACATTGGCCTTGTCTTTGGCAACGACTTTTGAATAATCATTGGTAGTTGATGTATCCATGGGGTTAACCTCACATATTTACTGTTTAATGACCTGTGCGATATTTTGATTCCATCCCCGTCATTCATGTTTGAGGAATGACGGGTCAGGCTGGTGTATCACACATTGGCACAACTTTGATTATGCTCCTTTTTGCGGGCGCATGTCGTCCTTGTTGATCCCGGCAACTTCAACCGGTTCCTTCATGGCATCACGGCGGAACGGTTCGCCAAGTTCCTGATTAAGCATCACTTCGATGAATGTTGTAACACCCTGTTTTTGTTCTTCAACAGCATTTGCCAGTGCTTCAGTCAGTTCATCTGGAGTGGTTACTACCACACCTTTGGCGCTGCAGGCCTCGGCAATTTTTGCATAGCTGACATGCCGGTCAAGTTCAGTGCCAACGAAATTGTCATGATACCACAAGGTTGTATTGCGCTTTTCAGCACCCCATTGATAGTTGCGGAAAATGCACATGGTAATGGCTGGCCATTCCTCGCGCCCGCAAGCGGTCATTTCGTTCATTGAAATGCCAAAGGCACCATCACCGGCAAAACCGATTACCGGAGTATCAGGGCAACCGATCTTGGCGCCAAGAATTGCCGGGAAGCCATAGCCGCAAGGACCAAACAGGCCAGGAGACAGGTATTTGCGCCCCTGGTCAAAGGTTGGATAGGCATTGCCGATTGCACAGGCATTGCCGATATCGGCTGACATGATGGCATCATCGGGCATTGCTGCCTGAATTGCCCGCCATGCCTGGCGTGGTGACATCTTGTCTGCATCAGCAGCGCGCGCCCGGGCATTCCAGGTGGTGCCTTCATCATCTTCTTCATGGTCCATGCCGCTCAAGGCCTGTGCCCATGCTGATTTGGACTGGTGAATAAGGGCTTTGCGATCTTCACGACCGGTATCACCGGCGCTTGGGGCAAGTTCAGCCAGAATTTGCTGGGCCACCAGTTTTGCATCAGCTGCAATACCAACAGTGACTTTCTTGGTCAGGCCGATACGGTCGGGGTTCTTGTCAACCTGAATGATTTTGGCATCTTGCGGCCAGTATTCCATGCCGTAACAGGGCAGGGTGGAGAACGGGTTGAGGCGGGTGCCAAGTGCCAGTACAACATCAGCCTTTGAAATCAGCTCCATGGCGGCGCGTGAACCATTATACCCAAGCGGTCCAACGGCCAGCGGGTGCGAGCCGGGGAAGCTGTCATTATGCTGATAACCATTGCAGACCGGTGCATCCAGTTTTTCAGCCAGAGCCACGCAATCATCAATTGCATTACCAATAACCACACCGGCGCCGGAAAGAATAACCGGGAATTTGGCTTCTGAAAGCAAACGGGATGCTTCGGCAATGCTTTTGGAACCGCCGGGGGAGGGTTCAATTTCGACAATTTGCGGCATTTCAATATCGATTACCCTTGTCCAGAAATCGCGTGGTACATTCATCTGTGCCGGAGCAGAAAAGCGTTTGGCTTTCTCAATAACCCGGTTCAGCACTTCAGCCACACGCGAGGCATCTCGCAGTTCTTCTTGATAGCAAACCATATCCTCAAACAGTTTCATCTGTTCAACTTCCTGAAAACCGCCCTGACCAATGGTCGAATTGGCAGCTTGCGGGGTTATCAGAACCAGTGGAGTGTGGTTCCAGTAAGCGGTTTTAACCGGGGTTACGAAACCGGTAACGCCTGGACCATTCTGGGCAATGATCATGGCTATCTTGCCAGTGGCGCGTACAAAGCCGTCGCACATCATGCCGGCATTGGTTTCATGGGCGCAATCCCAGAATTTGATACCGGCCTTGGGGAACAGGTCCGATACTGGCATCATGGCTGATCCGATAATACCAAAGGCATTCTCGATGCCGTGCATTTGCAATACTTTGATGAAAGCTTCTTCTGTGTTCATTTTCATTGGTTTTTTCCTTGGGTAATTCTGGTGAATTATTGCGGATAGAATCCGCCTGTAATCTGAATTTGCAGATCCGGCCTGAAGAGATTTTTATTATTGTTACAGCAGGGCAGACCGGCAGTTAGCTGGCAGCAGCTTGTGAGCGTCGATGCTGAAAAAGTGGGGCGCCGCGATATGCCCACAGGATCAGGTCCTGTGATACCGGTTTATTGAAGCAAATACAGGTCATGATATTTGTGCACTTCAAATTGGCGATTAAACAAGTTTGCAGGCAGGTGAAAATCACCTTGCGACTCGACTGTTAGCATGAAAATAAAATAATGCAAGCAAACAAATCAGTTTGCGGTACAAGTTCGGATCGTAGAGGTTTCAGGCAGCGAAATACAGGTCTTTGAAGTCAGTTGGATGGTTCAGGGATTTTAATGAAATAAAGTGGTTTTTCTGCAAGCAGGCCGGTTTGCCGATGCAAAAGGGAAATGTATGGTTTTTTGAATATATGTAGATATAATGATACTTTAGTCAAAAATACCGGCTAAACAGGAGGTTTGTCTGAATTAAAATCAACTATTGCTTCACATTCATAAACGTACATGTTAACGACATTTTGTGAACTAAAAAAATAATATTGGAGGTGACGCTATGGTTTATACGCACAAACACCCGGCGCTGCTGATTATGGGGGGATTGCTCCTTTTGATCGGTTTGCTTGCCGGATCAGGTGCACTGGATGGCCTGATAAATTTCTTGCATGCCAAAAAATACGTAAATGAGATGGTCTGGATGGGTTATATATTCGGCATTCTCGCGATTATGGTAGGTGCATGGCACCTGTGGGGTAGTCATGAAGAAGGTGATCTTGACTATTACCTGTCAGCAGTAGCTGGCGCAATTTTCATTCTGCTGGTGGCGATGTCCATCCGCTGGTATGTGGCACCCTTTGTTGCCGTGATTTCCAAATCCATGGGACCGGTAATGGGTGATAAACATCTGCACAAGGTTCTGGGCCTGAATTATGTGGTACTTGGTATTCTGGCCGGTATTTTGATTGTTAATACAGTTGGTATTCCTGCATGGGCCAAAAACGGGGTTCGGCTTTCAAGGCTTGGACTGAAAACCGGGGTTATCCTGCTTGGAACACTTTATTCATTTGCCGAGTTGAAACAGCTGGGCCAGCTTTCTGTAGTCATGATTGGCATTTTTGTTCTCGGTTCGGTTGGTCTGGTGCTGTTATTTGGCAGAATTCGCAACCTTCCCAATTCCATGACCGGTGTGTTGTCGGCAGGTATGGGCGTTTGCGGGGTTTCTGCAACGGTTGCATCTGCTCCGGTGGTCAAGGCCAAGGCGGTTGAAATTGCCTATACTATCGGGACTATCCTGCTTTGGGGTGTTGGCTGCATGTTCCTGTTCCCGGTTGTCGGGCAGATGCTTGATCTGGGTCATATCCAGTTTGGCGCATGGGCCGGTACTGGCATATTGAACTCTGCTCAGGTTGCAGGTGCTGCACTTGCCTATCAGCCTGATGGTATTGAAACCCTGAAAGTTGCCGAAATCTTCAACATTACCAGGGTTCTGTTCCTGCCAATCATTGTTCTGTGGCTGGCTGTATGGTTCGTCAAGCATGAAGAAGGCGCTGAATCAGTCAATGTCGGGAAAGTGGTTATTCAGAAATTCCCGGTATTTGTTCTCGGCTTCATTTTGTTGTTCGCCTTGTCATCAACCGGTATTTTTGCACCGGCTCAACATTACAAGGGCAAATATTTCGACTCCAATATCAAGGAATCAAAACTGCTCAATGACAAGCAGATTGAAGTGCTCAAGGCCAATGCCGACAAGGTCAAGAAAGCTGATCGCAAGGCAGCCCTTGAATCGCTTATTGCCAATCGCAAAATCATGACACGTGATGATGATGCTGTGATCCGCGGACTTAACAATTCCAAGGTCATGGGCAAACAGGCTGCCAAGGTGTTGAAGACCGCTCACAAGGCGGTTCGTCATACGGCCAAGAAGATCAAGAAGTTCAGACAGTGGATTACCCTGTTGTTTGCCTTTGGCCTGACCGGACTTGGTATGCAGATCACCTTCTCGGCAATCAGACAGGCCGGTGGTCAGCCACTGGTAATTGGCGGTATTGTCGGCACACTGAAAGCTGTGCTGTCACTGATCGTTATTCTGATCTTCGTTCACGAAACTATCTAACTGGAGAAAATACCATGAACCAACATGATGATTCACAAAATATTGACATCCAGGAAGTGGGTGGTTTCAAATTTCACCGTGGTTCGGCCCTGTCGATTTTCGGCTCGGACCGGCGTGAGGACTTTATGGCACTGTTTTTGTCGGTGCTGATTGCCCTTGGTGTTTATTTGCTTGTGTGAATAAAACAAAACAATGATACATACCCGGTGGGCCAATGTCTGCCGGGTTTGTTATTAAAAGGTGATCCATGAAAGCAAAAACAATAATAATAGCCAGCCATGGGACAAAAGGAGCCCGTGCGGCGGAAGATGAAGCACTAAGACGGGCCAGGCACACCGGTTGTCGATTGATCCATTTGCAAATTGTACCTGATTTCTGGCGTACAATGCGCGGTGATGACTGGTTGAATAATACAGTTACCCAGAAACAGTTTGGTGAGCATCTCGAAAATGAACTTGCCAGCGAAGCTCTGGCTGAAGTCAAAAGACTGGATGCAAAGGCCAGGGACAAGGGTATAGAAATTGAACACCGGGCGATGTTTGGCAAGCCATGTGACTGTCTTTTGCGGCTGGCAAGCCAGGAACAGGCCGATATGGTGATCATGGGGACACCAAGGCCCAAGGGTGAGAGCGGTTATTCATCCCGGATGAAGCTGGAGCCATTGGTCAGGAGGCTTGAAGCCAAGCTGTTGATCGTACCGCGTGCTGCATGAGTAATATGGAAGATTTTGCCAGAGTTGAGATAGAAACACCGTTTGATGCTGAATGGCTCGAGCAGTTTATCAGCGATCCTCAAAGGGTGCTCAGGATCAATTCACAAAAAGAGTTTTCAAGCTTTGAGCGCGAGAAGGAAAATCGCTGGCATATGGCTGGAAGCAACCTGATCAGCAAGCAGGATTTTGACAGCAGCTTTGAGTTTGAAGCCTCAAAAACCATGGCTCGTCTCATCTATGATGATGGATTGAAAACTTCGACCCAGCTTCTCATTGAAGATCAGGGTGATGGTACAGCAAAACTGATAATTATTGAAGATTATTCAGGGGTTGATGAAGATGAGCGCCGCCAGCGCATTGATGAGGTTGACAATACCATAGTCCAGTGGGGCCGCGATATTCACCGATATCTGTATCAATGGAAAAGATGGTCATGGGTGCCGGGCTGGAAGCTGTATATGCGAAAATTCTGGCAAAAAATGAAACCGTCAGCGCGGCGAATTTCATTCATGCTGCTGATAATAACTGTGCTGGAATTTATTGGTTTCCTGTTCGTGTTCACAATTTACTGGCTTGAGCATTCATAATTACGGGTTCACCAACCGGTTTCACAAATCCTTCAGAACCCAGCCATTGCCATTTGCCGGAGCCATACAGTGTACCGGCTGGCAATTGGGCAGATATGCCTGTCTTTGCGGGTCAAGGTTTATTCTTACCGGGATAAACACACCGCCATGAGCCACGACCAGTACCGGCCCGGGATTTTCCAGCGCTTCATTGATGGCGGCAAGGGTGCGGTTCAGGAAATGTTCAAAGGTTTCTACATCTGGCGGCACCATATCAGCATTGCCATCCAGCCAGTCATGCAACCATTTGGGGGTAGGGGTGCCTTCATGAGAGGCGAAATTGCATTCTTTTAATCCGTCATGTTCGATGATCTGGCAACCATGTTCCTGATTGATAATATCAGCGGTTTTGCGGGCACGGATCAGCGGGCTTGAACATATGGTGGCAATATTGGCGTTTTTCAGCTTTTCACGGGCTTCATGGGCCTGTGCAATTCCGGTGTCATTTAACGGGATATCACTATAGCCCTGCAGGGTGCGATTAAGGTTCCAGTCAGTCTGGCCATGCCGGACAAAATAGAAATCAGTTTGCTTGATCATGTTAATTGGGACTCACCAAAGGTGTTAGGGGAACTGACCCTAATCCCCAAGAACCACCTTTGTCAAAGCACCAGATCGCAATTGCAGTTTTTTGATGATTTGCCGGTTATTGATAATTGCCGAGAATATGTATGATCCCGGTTTCAGCAAATGTTTTCCCGGCATTCCGGTTCCTGTTATCTGCCAGTCCGAGCTGTTGGCCCTGATCTGCCATTTGCTTATTCTGGATGAAGTCAGGCTGACAAATTCAGCAATACCAGCCTGATGTTCCAGTTCAAGCGAAGTTAAAATGCCAGGTTTTATCTGCACGTTGGTGAAAGCGGTGGAGTTTGAACCGGAAATGCGGCTTTCTATGCGGTAATTACCGGATGACAGCCTTACGATTTCACCTTGTGCTATATTATCCCTTATCAGCCTGTCACCGTCAGATGTATAAATGGCATGGGTTGCGGCTTTCGCACTGATTGTCAAAGGTCTGACTGCACCAACGTTCAAGATAAAGGTCAGGCCTATGTTTTTGCCATCAGGAATATTGACGACATGTGTCATCCGGGCCAGATCATAGGTGATTTCAATTTCATAAACCCCTGGCATCAAATGGGCAGTGGCAGTCGGGGTGTTTTCATCCAGCAGATACGGGCCGGTGGCAATCAGTCCTGCGGGTTTTTCCCTGATCCGCCATTTGACCGGACGCCTGATCAGTCCGCCATCGGCTTTAAGTCTGGCGGCAAGTTCTATGCTTTCTCTGCCAACAGGGGCATCGCTGATCCGCAATTCATAATTTTCAGCCTTTGATGGAACAGAGCCGGTGGTTATCTGGTCCATGGATGTACCAATAGCTGCGGCTGCATAATTGTTTATCGCAAACAACAACCCCAAAAAGGTAAAGGCCACCGCAGTTAAGCGGCGGCCTTTTTGGTGTTGTACTGCACGAGCGAGTAACTCTTGCATCAAATACTCCTGTCCCCAAACAGACGCCTGAATCCCATGTCTAAAAAGATCCAATTTTTGTGAGCCTTTATTTGCTCATCTCCCCAAACCAGTTTCCCGGTCGGCTTGAAAACCATAAAACAGCAAAGGGGCGTGCTGCGCAATCAAATTACTAACAAATGGTTAATTAGCTGCGGTAGGCTTTAATCAAATATGTTATAAGATCGTCTGGAATCAAAAAAGGTTGAAGAAACATGGCAGACAAAAAACCTGAAGGGCCAGTGCCAATTGATGATCTGAATGACACTTCTTCGGTGCTTTCATTGCTGAAATCGCGCAGATCAGCAGGGTTTGGGGCGCTGGGGGAGCCGGGACCGTCAGACAAACAGATAAATGAATTGCTGGAAATTGCGGTCAGGGTTCCAGATCATGGCAAGCTTGCACCATGGCGGTTTATCCTGTTTGAGGGTGATGCTCGACAAAGGGCAGGCGAGATACTGGAAAAGCGTTTCAGACAATTGAACCCTGGATGTGATGAACGAACGATTATCAAACAGGGAAAGATGCTGGAACTGGCGCCTGTGGTGATTGCAGTGGTTTCAACGCTGATTGAGCATGAAAAAATCCCGGCAATAGAGCAGCAATTATCTGCAGGCGCTGTCTGTCAGAACCTTTTGCTTGCCTCAACCGCCATGGGCTTTGGTTGCCAGTGGCTTAGTGGCTGGATGGCCTATGACAGGGAATTTCTTGAATTGATCGGAGTTGAGGATAATGAAAATATTGCCGGTTTCATATATATTGGCAAGCTGAAAAAAACCATGCCTGATCGTCCGCGACCGGATGTTGCAACAAAACTGACACGCTGGGGGCCAGGTGAATAATATAAAAGCCATTTTGTTCGACAAGGACGGGGTTCTTGTTGATTTTGAGAAAACCTGGGTGCAGGTGCTGGTTGATCTGGCCGGGGAGCTTGGCAGAGGTGACAGGCAGCGCACCAACCAGCTATTGCAGCTCGCCGGTTATGATTTTGTCAATAATACCTTTGGTTCCGGCTCTGTCTGGGCGGCGGGAACCACTGATGATCTGGTCGATGTGTGGATGACAGATGAAAAACGACTGTCAGCCAGGCAATTGACCAAATTGATCGATCAAAAATGCGAGCAATGCGATGCAGTGCCATTATTTCCGCTGACCGATTATCACAGGATGTTTTCAGACTTTCAAACTAAGGGCTACAAGCTTGGCATAGCCACCAATGATCTGCATGCCAGCGCCACCAAGACCATGCGCAATTTTGGACTGACAGAATATCTGGAAATCATCATCGGATATGACAGTGTTGAAAATGCCAAACCCCATGCCGACCAGTTCCTGCTTTTTTGCAAGACCTGTTCACTGACGCCCGATCAGGTTGTCATGGTTGGTGACAATACGCATGATATGGAAATGGCTGAGGCGGCAGAGGCCGGGGCAAGGATTGGGGTATTGACCGGAAATTCCAGCCGCAAGGAGCTGGAAGCCCATAGTGACCATATATTGGAAACTGTCATGGATTTGCCGCAAATGCTTGCCAGTCTTGCCGATTGAGAATAAGTCAACACTAACACATGGCAATTAAAGGTTGCGGTCACTATATAATAGTGGTCACAAATGTATTTTCTTCTTATCTGAAAGGTCGCGCTACTTGTTTCGCAAATTGAGAACATATTTTCTGGCTGGTCTGGTTGTAACTGCTCCTATCGGTATTACAGCATGGCTGACATGGTGGTTTGTGTCGCTGTTTGATGCCTGGATCAAGCCATATCTGCCGGAAATGTACAATCCTGACTATTATCTGTCATTTCACATGCCAGGCGTCGGGCTGGTGGTGGCGCTGTTCCTGATCACTGTTATTGGTGCCCTTGCGGCCAATCTGGTAGGGCGCACGCTGATCAATTTCTGGGAAAGCATGCTGGATCGGATGCCGGTCATTCGCACCGTCTATCGAGGCGTCAAGCAGATATTCCAGACTGCAATTGCACAAAGTTCCAGTAATTTCAAGGAAGTGGCGCTGATTGAATATCCGCGCAAAGGTATTCATGTGGTGGTTTTCATCGCCCGTGAACTGGACAGCAGTGAAATCGGACTGGAGCCGGGAACCGCTCTTTATTCAGCCTTTATGCCTACAACTCCCAACCCCACGTCGGGTTTCCTGTTCTTTTTGAAAAAGGAAGAGGCCAGAATTCTTGATCTGACAGTTGAGGAGGGGGCCAAGCTGGTCATTTCTGCCGGACTGGTAACTCCAAAACAGATACAAACTCAAGATGATTCAATCACAGGTCTTGATGCTGAAACTGTGAAAGAGCTGGAAAAGCATATCAAGAAATAGAATTTCATCTCGCTCTAACCCGATGACAACAGGCGCACGGCTGCGTCGCGTTCAAACAGATAAAGCAGGTGCTTTAACGCCTTGCCGCGCTGGCTTTGCAGTAACGGGTCATCGGCCAGTATCTGTTCAGTATCTGCTCTTGCTTCAGCCAGCAAATCTGCATGTTCAAATGGCAGTGCAAGTCTGAAATTGACTATTCCTGACTGGCGGGTGCCGAGCAATTCTCCGGTGCCTCGCAGTCGCAAATCCTCTTCAGCTATGATAAAACCGTCCTCAGTATTGCGCATAATTTTTAGGCGTGATCTTGCCGTTTCACCCAAAGGTGACTGATAAAGCAGAATGCAGCTTGATTTATGGCCGCCACGCCCGACACGCCCGCGCAACTGATGCAATTGCGCCAGACCGAACTGTTCGGCATTCTCGATTACCATGACAGTGGCTTCTGGAACATCAACGCCAACTTCGATTACGGTGGTTGCAACCAGAACTGATATTTCACCCTGTTTGAACTGGGCCATGACCTCGTCCTTTTCAGGGCCTTTCATGCGCCCGTGGACAAGACCGACTTTGGTGCCGAAAATCTGTTTAAGCACATTATAGCGGTTTTCAGCCGTTGCCAGATCGGAACCTTCAGAGTCTTCAACCAGCGGGCATACCCAGTAGATGCGGGCGCCAGAATCAATTACCCGTTTCAGGCCAACGAAAATATCCGCCATTTTTTCAACCGGCATCACTCTGGTGGCTATTGGATGGCGACCGGCTGGTTTTTCTGTGAGGCGTGATACATCCATGTCGCCATAATGGGTAAGGGTCAAGGTGCGCGGAATGGGAGTTGCGGTCATGACCAGCACATCTGGTGCATCCATTGCCTTTGATTGCAGGGCCAGCCTTTGATGGACGCCGAAACGGTGCTGTTCATCAATCACCACTGCGGCCAGATCCTTGAATTCAACATCTGACTGGAATAGTGCATGAGTGCCGACAAGAATATCTGTTTCACCATCACGCAAGCTTTGCAGCAAGGCCTCACGCGATTTGCCCTTGTCGCGTCCGGTCAGCAGGGCAACGCTAACACCGATATTGTCACACATCTGGTGCATGCTGGCAAAATGCTGGCGGGCCAGAATTTCAGTCGGTGCCATGATTGCCGCTTGAGCGCCGGCCTCAACTGCGGTCAGCATCATCATCATGGCAACAATGGTCTTGCCGGCCCCGACATCACCTTGCAAAAGTCTCAGCATTCGCTCAGTGCTTGCCATGTCCTGCAGTATTTCTGCAATTGCGGTTTTTTGTGATCCGGTCAGCTCAAATGGCAGTGCGCCAAGGATTTTTGCCCGCAACTCACCCGTGCCGTTAATGGCGCGCCCGGTTGAGGCTTTCATATGCCGGCGCACCAGCCCCAGAGCCAACTGGTTCGATAATAGCTCATCATAGGCAAGTCTGGCGCGGGCCGGGAAAAGAGGTTCCAGACTCTCACTGGTTTGCGGTTGATGCAATTGTCTCAAAGCTGTGGTAAAATCTGGCCAGTCATCACGCCTGTTCTGCCATTCCGGCAGATCAGGGATCATGGCAAGTGCTGATTGCATTGATTTGGCCAGAACCTTGCCTGACAGCCCGGCGGTCAGCGGATAAACAGGTTCCAGCAATGGCATCTTGTCAAATTCATCCCTGGTCAGAACATGGTCAGGATGCACTATCTGCGGCAGGCCATTATACCATTCCACCCGGCCAGATATGAACCGGGTTTCACCCGGTGGCATCAGGCGTTCGACATAATTTCCATGCACGTGAAAGAATACACATGACAGCGAGCCGGAATCATCAAAACACTCAACCCTGTATGGCACCCGCTTATTGTGGGGCGGTGGTTTTTTGTGGCGACCTATTATCACTTCAACCGTTACCACACCATCATGGGGCAGGGCGGTGATGGTCGGGCGGTTGCGCCTGTCAATTATGGCGCTTGGCAAATGCAACAACAGATCGATAATCCTGACATCTGCTGACTGTTCAAGCACTGAAGGGCGCAAAAGCCTTGCCAATATTTTTTCCAGCTTGCCGCCAATGCCTTTCAGGCTGGTGACGCTGGTGAACAGGGGATTGAGAAGTTGCGGTCGCATGAGTGATTTATTTGCATGTTGCTATCGACAAAACGGATTTTCCAGCTTAGCAGTTTACAGATACATTGATAAGTCAAAGACAGATATAACCAGTCTTATGAAACAGCAACCAGAAACAGCAGAGCAACTTCGTCGCAAAAAACTTCTATGGCGGGCCAATCATCGCGGAATGAAAGAACTTGATCTGGTGATCGGAAGCTTTGCCAGAGACAATATCAATATGCTCGATAACAAGGGTCTGGATGATCTGGAGACCATTTTGGGCATTGCTGATCCGGTTATGCTGGATATGGTCAATCGCAAGACTGCTGTTCCAGATGAGCTGGATAATGAAGTCATGCGCCAGATAATGTCAAAGCGGTTCACCACCAAAGATTATAACAAATAAGCATCATGCAATTTGACCTTAATTCGCTGCGTCAGGGCCGTACGGTCTTTGCCGGGACTCCTGAGGGTCTGGATGCGCTGATTATTGCTGATCTTGTGAAACAGGCCGGTAATCTGCGCATAGTGCATATTGCCCGCGATGACCAGCGTATGGCCTCGATGCGTGATGCGTTGAGGTTCTTTGCACCTGATGCTGAAATCAAAATGCTGCCGGCCTGGGACTGCCTGCCATATGACAGGGTATCACCGGCACCGGCAATATTGGCGGAACGGGTTGCGACCTTTTCATGGCTGGCACAAAACCGGGAAAAACCCTGCATAATCCTGACAACGGTCAATGCGGCCCTGCAACGCTGCCCGCCGCGCTATCTGATGAAGAATGCCTCTTTCAGTGCCAGACCCGGTCAGGTTGTCAATATGGAGGAATTGCAGGCTTTATTGAGTGACAGTGGATTTTCGCGCACCGGAACCGTAGTCGACAAGGGAGATTTTGCGGTACGGGGCGGTATTATCGATATATTCCCGTCGGGCAATGATGCACCTGTCAGGCTGGATTTTTTTGGTGATACGCTGGAGTCCATTCGCAGTTTTGATCCCCAGACCCAGCGTACAACCAGACAATTGCGGGAATTGACAATTGACCCGGCCAATGAGGTTTTTCTCAACAAACAGACAATTGGCCGGTTTCGCACTGGCTATACAGCCCGTTTTGGCGGCGGGGTAACATCTGACCCGCTCTATGAAGCTGTGTCAGAAGCAAGACGATATCAGGGGGTAGAGCACTGGCTGCCACTATTTTATGAAAAGCTGGAAACCATTTTTGATTATCTTGCCGGATCGGTGTTCATCACTGACCATCTGGTGAGTGAAGCAGTGGATGCCCGGCTTGAGCAGATAGATGATTATTATGATGCCCGTGCCAGCGTTGATGAGGGAAAGACCTTTGGTTCGGCACCCTATAATGCGCTGGAGCCGGGAGAATTATATCTGTCCCGCCAGTTCTGGGATGAGCAGATGATTGCTAGCGGTCATTGTGAGCTGACACCGTTTGACATTCCCGATACAACCGGCACTGCAATTATCCGCAACAAGGGCAAGCAGGGGCGCAGTTTTGCTGCTGACAGGGCAAAGCCGGGTGTGAACATCTATGAGGTGGTAGCCAGTCATATTGATGATTTGCGAAAAGCTGGCAAACGGGTGATCATTGCCGCGTGGTCGCAAGGCTCGCGTGATCGTCTGGAAGGCATATTGAAAGATCATGATGTGCATCCTGTTGCCGTGGCTGATGGCTGGGAAAGGGCATCGACACGCAAAAAGGATATTGTGTCACCAGTAGTGCTGGGGCTGGAGCACGGCTTTGAGACGGATGATTATGCCTTTATCTGCGAACAGGATATTCTTGGCGACAGGCTGATTCGCCGAACTGGCAGATCACGGCGTGCTTCAGACTTTATTGCCGAGCTTTCATCACTGGAAGTTGGTGATCTGGTGGTGCATGTCGATCATGGTATCGGCAAATTTACCGGACTGAAGTCGATCGAGGTGCAGGGTGAGCCGCATGATTGTCTTTATCTGGAATATGCAGGCGGGGACCGGTTGTTCCTGCCGGTTGAAAATATCGAGCTGTTATCGCGATATGGCACCCAGGAAGCCGGAGTCAATCTTGACAAGCTGGGCGGCACGGCATGGCAGGCAAGAAAATCACGGCTGAAGAAGAAGGTTCTGGAAATTGCCGGCAAGCTGATTGAAACAGCCGCAGCAAGACAATTGCGCAAGGCTGAGATAATCTCACCGCCCGAAGGCCTGACTGATGAATTTGCCGCACGCTTTGCCTTTACTGAAACCGAAGATCAACTGGCTGCAATCGAGGCCGTGGAAGAAGATTTGCAGACCGGGCGGCCCATGGACCGGCTGATATGCGGTGATGTAGGGTTTGGCAAGACCGAAGTGGCATTACGCTCGGCATTTCTGGCGGTGATGGCTGGCAAGCAGGTGGCAGTTGTGGTGCCAACGACGCTTTTGTGTCGCCAGCATTATTCCTCATTCATTGAACGCTTCAAGGGCTATCCGGTCAATATTGCCCAGACATCAAGACTGGTCGGGCGCAAACAGATTGAAAAGACCAAATCGGGACTTATCAGCGGTGAGGTTGACATAGTGATTGGAACCCATGCGCTATTGTCCAAAGATATCGGGTTTCGTGATCTTGGCCTGCTCATCATTGATGAAGAACAGCATTTCGGGGTCAGGCACAAGGAGCGGCTGAAAGAGTTTCGCAGCGATGTGCATGTGCTTACACTGACAGCTACTCCCATTCCCAGAACCTTGCAACTTGCCATGACCGGGGTGAGGGAATTATCGTTGATTACCACCCCGCCGGTTGACCGGTTGGCGGTGCGTACCTTTGTATCGCCATTTGATCCGGTAACCATCCGTGAAACCCTGCTCAGGGAGTTATACCGGGGCGGGCAAAGCTTTTATGTTGTGCCGAGAATTGCTGATCTTGGGGAAATATCAGAGTTTTTGCGGGTTCAGGTGCCGGAAGTGAAAGTGGTTGTTGCCCATGGGCAAATGCCGCCTGGCGAGCTGGAAGATGTTATGAACGGATTTTATGACCGCAAATTTGATGTGTTGCTGGCAACCACCATCATTGAATCCGGTCTTGATATTCCAACCGCCAATACGCTGATTGTACATCGCTCGGACATGTTCGGGCTGGCGCAATTATATCAGCTGCGCGGGCGGGTAGGGCGCTCCAAGGTACGCGCCTATGCGCTGTTTACCACTCCGGTACGGCGAACTTTGACTGCTACTGCAGAAAAACGCCTTAAAGTGCTGCAATCACTGGACAGTCTGGGGGCAGGGTTTTCTCTTGCCAGCCATGATCTGGATATTCGCGGCGCCGGTAATCTGGTGGGTGAGGAACAATCCGGCCATATCAAGGAAGTCGGGTTCGAGCTTTATCAGTCGATGCTGGAAGATGCGGTTGCCGAGTTGCGAACTGGTGGTGAGGCTGGCAGTGAGGCAGACGCCTGGTCCCCACAGATAAATATTGGCACATCGGTGCTGATACCGGAATCATATGTCGATGATTTGCAGGTTAGACTTGGGTTATACCGACGTCTGGCTGACCTCAATGATCAGGCCGGAATAGACAGTCTGGCAGCAGAAATGCAGGACCGGTTTGGCCCCTTGCCAAAAGAGGTTGAGCACCTGCTCAAAATCATGGCCATCAAGGACCAGTGCCGCAAGGCAAATGTGGCAACAATTGATGCCGGGCCAAAGGGGGCGGTTATCGGGTTGCGTGATGGCAAATTTGCCCGACCTGACAGGCTGGTTGACTGGATTACCAAACAGGGCAGTTTTGCCAAATTGCGCCCGGATATGAAGATAGTTGTCAGGCGTTCATGGGACAGCGCGGAATTACGGCTGGAGGGTTCCCTGCAACTAGTGAAAAATCTGGTAATTCTGGCCGGATAGGTGCCCCGGCATAATCACGGTAATAATATGTGAACAATTAAACCGAAAAAAACTTGGCAAAAGCAAAAAATCATATTATCTCTTAGGTAAATTATGAACAAGAATGATTTCGGATTTGAAAATGCTGGGGTTTGGGAGACTTTTCAGGTTAAGTATTTTGTCGTTTATGGCTGCAATTATTACGGTTGCAGCGGCCAATAGTGCCACAATATCCAAAGTAGAAATTGAACAGAAACGCAAACAGCTGTTTGCAATGATGATGGCGCAACCGGATAATCTGGAAGTTGCCTTTACCTACGCTTCACTGTCATCACAGGTTGGTGATCTGGAAGCGGCGGTTTCCACCCTTGAAAGAATGCTGATTTTTGCTCCCGGTCTGCCACGGGTGCAGCTTGAGCTTGGGGTTTTGTATTTCAGGCTTGGTAATAACCAGATTGCCAAAGATTATTTCCAGTCGGCAATTTCCGGTCCGAATGTTCCTGATGAAGTCAAATCCAAGGTTGACGAATATTTGAAAGCCATTGACCAGAAACTGAAACCGTTTCGCTGGTCATCAACCACCTATGCCGGTATTCGCTGGCAGGACAATGCCAATGCTGCACCTTCTTCAAGAGATATTGGCAATGGTTTTCTGCTGGATTCAAATTCCACCAAAAAAAGCGATTTCAGCCTGTTCATGGCAGATAATGCGCATTTTGAATATGACCTTGAAATGCAGGGTGACCGGATTGAAGCTGATTATGTGGATTTTTCTACCTATTACTTCAAACGTGATGAAATGGAAAGCATGGTTGCTGAATTCACCATTGGCCCGTCATTCAATCTTGACCGGTTTGATTTTGATGATGCCTATGCCAGTATCTATGCAATAACCAATGGCTCGCTATTGTCGCGTAAACTGTATTTTGGAACGCTGGGGGTTGGATCGCGTCTGGTTTCACGGCCCAATCCTGATACTGAATTTACCCTGAAAGCTGAATACCGGCATCGCTGGTTTGACAAAAACCGCAAACGCCCACTGGCTAAAAGCCGAAATGGGGATGAATATCGTGGCAGCGTTACAGTGGCGCATCTGTTTAATGTAAATCTTAGAGGTGACCTGACGGGGCAGATTTCACGCGATGATGTAAAGGCTGACTATCTGGATAAATGGGAATATGGTGCGCAGGCAAATCTCAGTCTGCTGTTTGCTTCTCCTATTGCCGTTGCCGACATGCCATGGGCAGTTGGAATCAATTCAGGCTATCTGCATCGCAATTATGATCATGCCGATACTACATTGAGCGCGAAAGCCCAGCGTGATGATGAATACTGGCTGGGCGGATCACTCAAGGTTCCGCTGACAGAAAAACTGTCATTATTGCCCCGGGTTGAGTATCGCAAAGTCGATTCCAACTACAAGATCAGAAAATATAAAGCTTTCACTGCTACCTTTGGAGTTCACTATGTCTGGTAATTCAATGGTAAAAAGTAATTTGAAGAATCTTTTCGGAGTATTGGCCGCTGTCAGTGCAAGCGCAATGTTGATCGCATCTGAACCTGCATCAGCGGCAATCGGGGTTACTGCTGCGGTCAATCAGGATGCTTTCAGCCAGTTGCCAGCAGGAAAAATCCGCACCCTGGTGCTGGGTGATCAGGTAATTTTCAAGCAAAAAATCAACACGGCCGGAACCGGTCTGGTGCAGGTGCTGTTTACCGATGGCAGCACGATTACTGTTGGCCCCAACGCATCACTGGTAATTGACGAATATGTATATGATCCTGACCGTGATGCCGGCAAGCTTGCTGTCAGCTTCGGCAAGGGGGTAATGCGGTTTATCGGTGGCAAACTGTCCAAGAAACGTGGCAGGGTCAAGATTTCTACCAGAGTTGGAACCGCCGGAATTCGTGGCGGCATGGCCAATATCGCAGTTTATGGCAATAAGGGCGTGTTCTCACTGCTGTTTGGCAAGGAGTTGCGGTTTACCGGGGTAGGTGGTCAGAAAAAACGCATCTACCGGGCCGGATATTCTCTGGTTATCAGAAAAAAACAGGGTGCCAGCTATGCCAAGCTGGGTATCAGGCGCACAAGGTCAGGTGATACGCAGTTCTTCCACAAGCGTCTGGCAGGCGTTCGCGGGTTGAAAGGCGGTGCCAGCCATGTACCTACCGAGCAGCATGTAGCAGCAAGTGGTCTGCCGCAGCACAATTCAAGAGTACCTTTGCCACGCAACAAACCAGCCCCGCCACCGCAGGCTGTTAAAGCTTCTGAGGCTCCTGAAGTTGTGCAGGAAGTGGTTGATAATGAAGTTGCGCTGGCACCACTTGAAACTGTGTCTGGAAATTCTGTTGGTGCAGGCGGGACTAACCCGTCAGTGGTGACATATACGACTACCAACCAGCCAGTCAGGGTGCTTAGTGCGGCGAATTCACTGGTATATCCTGATCACGGACAGTCAGGTCCTTCTAATCAGCCGCCAGGTCCTGCATATCAGTCAGACCCTTATAGTCTGACAGGTCCTTCCAATCAGTCCAACACGCCTTATAATCCGGCTCCGGACCCAGATGTCATTATAGATAACCCTGGCCAGAATGGTATTGTAGGTAATACAGCAGCAACAACGACACCCACCAATGATCAAACTGTAATTGCCACTCACTCGGTACCTTCAGACAACAGTTTGCCAACCCTGTCTGTTCCACTGGCGCAAGGCAGCATGGTTTTGCATCCGGCAACAACAACAGGAACAACAAGTATTGCCGGTGTATCATCGCCATGGGGCAATCTGAGCGGGACAGCCTATAAATCGCCTCTTGCAGATTTTACCTTTTACTCGCTGTTTCCACTCAATGGTTCAAATCCTGATATCAACAGGCCGGTATACCTGTTTCATGGTACCGGTCCTTCTGCCGCGATTATGGGAAATGGTGATTTGCGCACCTACAGCCTCAGACGCGATCCACGCCAGGATATTATAGTACCATTCACCCGTGCAGGTCTGCATCCGGACTGGAACAGTTCCGGGGTTGCCGTGACCGATGTTATGGTGACAGAGCCGCATGGTACTTATATTGGCGATATCACCAATATTACAGGTACGGGCGGATCTAACGTCCTGCAGGCATCCATGCTTATTTCAGGTACCGGAACCAACCAGTATTCTTTTGTTTCGGTTGGAAGTGGCATGGTTTTTGTCGATAATAATGACAAGGCTGTTATTGGAGTTGCCCGCTCTGGAAGTGTTCGCACCAAGACAAAAGGACCATCAACCAATTTCTGGGGCTTCATCGGAAATGTCAATGGCCCTGATGGTAACGGGGTTTATGGTGACAATGCTGAAGTGGTAGTTCTTTCAAGTGCCGGTGTAGCATTGGAGATTGACAGACCTTTTATTGATGTTGAATCCACTGTTGGTGATGGTGTAGATGCCACTGGTCATCTGGTTACCGGAGTAACACCATTTTCAACAATTCATGTGGGTGAGTTGACTGGAGAAACTCCACTTGCCGGTCTGACAAGAACAACCAGAACAATCAACGGGTATGCCACGGGCATACGCAATACATCTGAGAATAACGGGACCGTACCATATTTTGGCCTGGTAACTCATCTTGATTTTAATGCGGCTACCAGCCAGATGGGCGGTGAAATAGCGCTGCCATGGGTGCGTTATGAAGATCAACCAAAGCCTGAATATAATATAAGATTTGGCAGTTCAGCTCCTCCTGTGCCGGGGGGGTCACCATCATTTGGCACCTTTGTTGACGATGACCGGTATGCGGTGGCCCAAAGTGAGGCAGATAGCACTGTTACCACTACTACAAGACCAATTACCGGAAGTCCTGTTGTTAATGTTAATGATAGTGATTTTTATCTGGTCAGCAGTGATCTGGCCCGTCAGGACGGGATATTTGCACCAGGAACCAAATGCAATTGTGAATTCCTTGAATGGGGATATTGGGGCGCCAGATTTGACAAGAATGATAATCAGGGTCCTTCAAGTCCGCACAATTCCGTGAGCTTCCACATGGGAACATGGGTTGCCGGCGACATAACCCGTGAGGTTGATCTGCCCACAAGTGGAAGTGCCACTTATAATGGTCACGCGGTTGGCAATGTTGTGCGCACCAGTGGTGGTGTAACCAACCAGTATATAGCGACCGGCAGATTCAACATGAACTGGAACTTTGCAAGCAGAACAGGTTCTGCAAGCATTTCCAATTTTGATGGTGTCAGTGTTAATGGGGGACTGGTCGGTGAAACTCCTGGAGGCAACAATCATTTTTCCGGTGTCATGAATGGGGCAGGTGTGTCAGGTGACCTCAAGGGTTCGTTTGTCAATGGCCCAGCCGGGATAGCGCAGGGCGCCATAGGTCAATTCGGTTTGCAGAATGCCAGTGGTACTTTCAAGGCAAATGGTATTGTGGCTGGCAAGAGATAGGGATTTGGCTGGCTTTTGTTTAATGAAGGTATCTTAGGTGAAAATAATCGGTTTGCGCTGCAACATTTTCGCCAATAGGTGCTTGACCTTTGTGGAATCACACAGTATACCTCGCTGGTCTTTCGCTGACAGGCAGTAGGCATGGCCTAAACGTTGTCGGAAAAGCAAAAGTATAAAATGATCAGTTCATGATCGCCGTCAAGGTGATCCTCTGGTTTTGGCACTGGGCATCGCTCCTTACAAAAGGATTGAAGCTGGCAGTGCTTTTTGCTCATGTGCAGGGCATTAGTCTTGTGCATGTTGTGTTGAACGAATTTAAATGAGGATGTGGGCGAACATGCCGACAATTAACCAGCTCATACGCAAGCCGCGCAAGCCGCAGGTGAAGACAAACAAGGTTCCAGCCATGGAAGCGTGCCCGCAAAAGCGTGGCGTTTGCACCAGGGTTTATACAACCACACCCAAGAAGCCCAACTCGGCGCTTCGCAAGGTTGCCCGTGTACGTCTTACCAATGGTTATGAAGTAACCAGCTATATTCCAGGTGAAGGCCACAATCTGCAGGAACACTCGGTTGTTCTTATTCGTGGCGGTCGTGTGAAAGACCTTCCCGGTGTTCGCTACCACACAATTCGTGGTGTTCTGGATACGCAAGGGGTTTCAACCCGTCGTCAGCGTCGTTCGAAATACGGCGCCAAGCGTCCCAAGTAGATAAAGGTAGCATTTAATAATGTCTCGTCGTCATCGCGCAGAAAAACGTGTTATCAACCCGGATCCCAAGTTTGGTGATCTGGTTGTGTCCAAGTTCATGAACAATCTCATGATCGATGGTAAAAAATCCACTGCTGAAAAGATTGTCTATGGTGCATTCGATCAAATCGAATCCAAGACCAAACAGGATCCAATAGCAGTCTTCCACGAAGCTCTTGAAAATGTTTCGCCAGCCGTTGAGGTTCGCTCACGCCGTGTTGGTGGTGCAACCTACCAGATTCCGGTGGAGGTACGCGCAACCCGCAAGCAGGCTCTGGCTATTCGCTGGCTGATCGCAGCTGCGCGTGGTCGCAATGAAACAACCATGGTTGCCCGCCTTTCTGGTGAATTGCTGGATGCTGCGTCAAATCGTGGTTCCGCTGTTAAAAAGCGGGAAGATACACACCGTATGGCCGAAGCAAACCGCGCCTTTTCACATTATCGCTGGTAGCGGACTCATATTTGGAGAACTGGTCAGATGGCCCGTACAGATAAACTAGAAAATTACCGCAATTTTGGCATTATGGCCCATATTGATGCCGGTAAAACCACGGTTACAGAACGAATTCTGTATTATACAGGCAAGAGTCACAAAATTGGCGAAGTGCATGATGGCGCTGCCACCATGGACTGGATGGAACAGGAGCAGGAACGCGGTATTACCATTACTTCTGCTGCTACGACCACCCGCTGGGATGGTTGCCGTTTGAATATTATTGACACTCCAGGTCACGTTGACTTCACCATTGAAGTTGAACGCTCCTTGCGTGTGCTTGATGGCGCTGTATGTGTGCTTGATGCAAATGCTGGTGTGGAGCCGCAGACTGAAACAGTCTGGCGTCAGGGTGATAAATATAATGTGCCTCGTATCGTGCTTGCCAACAAAATGGACAAGATCGGTGCTGATTTTGACAAATGCGTATCGGACATGACCGAACGCCTTGGTGCAACCCCGGTTCCCATTCAGTTGCCAATTGGTGCTGAAGATACCTTCAAGGGTGTTGTCGATCTGATCAAGATGAAAGCCATCATCTGGGAAGATGAACATCTGGGCGCTGAGTTTCATGAAGAAGAAATTCCTGATGATTTGAAGGAAAAGGCTGAAGAAGCTCGCAATGCAATGATTGAGGCATGTGTCGAGCTTGATGAAGAAGCCATGGAAGCCTATCTTGAAGGTGAAGAAATCTCGAATGAGAAAATCAAGCAGCTACTGCGCAAAGGCGTGATTGAGGTTGCTTTCTTCCCCATGCTTTGTGGTTCTGCATTCAAGAACAAGGGTATTCAGACACTTCTGGATGCTGTCACAGCCTATCTGCCATCACCGCTTGATGTTCCTGCCATTAAGGGTATCGACACCAGGACGGATGAAGAGGTTGAGCGCAAGGCATCGGACAGTGAACCGCTTGCCATGCTGGCTTTCAAGATCATGGATGATCCTTACGGGGTTCTGACATTTGTCCGCATTTACTCAGGCAAGTTGACTAAAGGTTCCACTGTCCTGAACCCCATTCGCGGCAAGACTGACAGGATTGGCCGTATGGTGGAAATGCACTCCAATTCAAGACAGGAAATATCTGAAGCCTATGCTGGTGATATTCTGGCACTTGTTGGTCTGAAAGAAACCAATACTGGCGATACTCTGTGCGATATTGGCAAACCGGTTATTCTTGAAAAGATGGAATTCCCTGATCCGGTTATTGAAAAGGCTATTGAACCGCTGACCAAGGCTGATCAGGAAAAAATGGGTATGGCACTAGCCAAGCTGGCCAAGGAAGATCCTTCCTTTTATGTCTCATCTGATGAAGAAAGCGGTCAGACTATCGTCAAAGGCATGGGTGAGCTGCATCTTGATATCAAGATCGATATCCTCAAGCGCGAGCACAAGATTGGCGTTAATGTCGGTGCACCGCAGGTTGCGTATCGTGAAACCATTACCAAAACTGCTGCTGTTGATTATACTCACAAGAAGCAGTCTGGTGGTTCAGGCCAGTTTGCCCGCATCAAATTTGAAATTGAACCAGGTGAACCTAATTCAGGCTTTGTCTTTGAAAGCAAGGTTACTGGCGGTAATGTTCCAAAGGAATTTATCCCGGCAGTTGAAAAGGGTTTCCAGTCGGTGCTTGGTGCCGGTGTTCTGGCCGGGTTCCCTGTGCTTGATGTGAAAGCTACACTTAATGACGGTGCCTATCATGAGGTTGACTCATCTGCGGTTGCATTTGAGATAGCAGGACGGGCCGGTATGCGCGATGCTCTGCGTCAGGCAGGCGCAGTATTGCTCGAACCAATCATGAAAGTGGAAGTTGTGACACCTGATGAATATCTTGGTTCCATTATTGGTGACCTGAATTCACGTCGGGGCCAGATTTCCGGTACTGAAGCCAGAGGCAATGCCCAGGTGATCAATGCGATGGTGCCACTTGCCAATATGTTTGGCTATGTGGACAATCTGCGTTCATCAAGTCAGGGCAGGGCAGCCTACACAATGATTTTTGACCACTATGCAAAAGTGCCTCGCGCTGTAGCAGATGAGGTCATGGAGAAATTTGCTTCTTAGATTTTGAAGTAACTAACTGTTTTAACGAGCCAGAAAAGACACTAACGGAGAATAAGTATGGCCAAGGAAAAATTTGATCGATCCAAGCCACATTGCAACATTGGTACAGTTGGCCATGTTGATCACGGCAAGACGACACTGACAGCAGCAATTACCAAGGTTCTGGCGGAAGCTGGTGGTGGTGCATTTAC